>JADLGH010000028.1 GCA_020849425.1 Candidatus Dadabacteria bacterium | reverse complement strand
GATCTCAGGTATTCGATAGACCTCACGTTCGACGAGTCGCTCACGGGCGTCGAAAAGACGATCACAGTCCCGAGGCGCACCGAGGGCCCCGAGGGTGGCGGGGGCGGCGCCGCCCCCGGGGGCGACATCCCTTGCCAGTCGTGCGGCGGACGGGGCGAGCTCCAGTACTCGCAGGGGCTTTTCGCCATAAGGCGCACATGCCCCACGTGCGGGGGATCGGGAAGGCGCATCGTCAGGGGATGCGCCGAATGCAGCGGCCAGGGATACGCCGTCATCGAGCACGATATAACGGTGAAGGTCCCGGCGGGGATTTCCGACGGCGCAAGGCTGAGGATGAGGGGCGAGGGCGACGCCGGGCAGACGGGGAGCGCGAACGGAGACCTCTACATAGACGTTCACGTTGACGAGCATCCGCTCTTCAGGCGTGGCGGCGACGACCTTCACTGCACGGTGCCCATAAGCTTCGTCCAGGCCGCCCTCGGCGACGAGATCGAGATACCCGTACCGGGCGGAAAGAGCACCATGACCATACCGGCGGGAACGCAGTCGGGACAGACTTTCAGGATGAAGGGCAGTGGTGTTCCGAGGCTCGAAGGACGGGGGTCGGGGGATCTTTACATCGACATACACGTCGAGGTCCCCGTGAAGCTGAGCCGGACGCAGAAACTCCTGCTCGAAGAATTCGCCAGGGCGAGCGAAGAAGACAACGTCCCCATGGCGAAAAGGTTCATCTCCAGGCTCCAGGATCTTATCAGTAAATAACCCGGATACAAGAATCCCGCCGGCCGGAAGTCGCGGCATATCGGCCGCGGGACGCGTCGCCCTAAGGAAATACCCCTCCGGGGGAATTTTACGCGCGGCCGCCCGCTATGGCGGGGATGATCGACACGACGTCTTCTTCCTTGAGGGCGGTTTCCTTACCGTTTAGAAACCTGATGTCTTCGTTGTTGACGTAGAGGTTGATGAACCTTCTGAGGTTTCCGGACTCGTCGCAGAGCCTGTTCTTGATTCCGGGGAACTGCGACTCGAGCGTCTCGATTAACTCGTTTACGTTTGCGGCGCTTATGGAAACCTCGTCCTTGTCGGCGGTGAGCTTCCTAAGCGGGGTTGGTATGCGAACTGAGGGCATCTTGCGTACCTCCTTTTTCTTCCTGGTTCTTTATTTTCGAATAAAGCTCCTCGAATTCCTCGAGATGAGCCCCTATCAGGTGAGGGCGTGAAACGCTGTCGGCTATGGCTTCCTGCGTCTTGAGCCCGTTACCCGTGATGCACATTACTATGGTTTCGTTTTTCGGGAGCACTCCCTGCTCTACGAGCTTCTTCGTCACGGCCATCGTAACGCCGCCGGCCGTTTCGGTGAATATGCCTTCCGTCTCGGCGAGGAGCTTTATGCCGGCTATGATCTCGGCGTCCGAGGCGTCCTCGCCCCAGCCCCCGCTCTCCTTCATCACGCTCATGGCGTAAAACCCGTCGGCCGGCGTCCCTATGGCGAGGGACTTGGCTATGGTGTCGGGTTTTACGGGCTTGAATATCTCCCACTCGTTCTTGAGCGCGGTCGTTATGGGCGAGCATCCCGTCGCCTGTGCGCCGTAGATCTTCGTGCCGTTTTCGGGGACCAGCCCCAGTAGCTCGAACTCCTTTACGGCCTTCCAGACCTTCGTCAGGAGAGAGCCGCTGGCCATCGGCACGACGACGTGCCCGGGCGCACGCCAGCCGAGCTGCTCCATCATCTCGAACGCGAGCGACTTCGAGCCCTCGGAATAATACGGGCGGAGGTTGATGTTGACGAATCCCCATCCGTACTTCCCCGCGACCTCGCTGCAGAGCCTGTTGACGTCGTCGTAGGCCCCCTTTACTCCCACGAGGTTGGCCCCGTAGACCGTAGTTCCGATTATCTTCGCCTGCTCGAGGTTATAGGGAATGAATATGAAGCTTTCGAGGCCGCCCTCTATGGAAAGCGCGGCGACGGCGTTGGCCAGGTTCCCCGTGGAAGCGCACGCCGCCGTTTCGAACCCGAACTCCCTGGCCTTGGAGAGCGCGACGGAAACGACCCTGTCCTTAAAGGAAAGAGTAGGGTAGCAGACCCCGTCGTTCTTGACGTATATCTCCTTCACTCCCAGGGCGCGGGCAAGGTTGTCGGTCTTTATGAGGGGCGTATAACCCACGCTCCTTCCCACTGCCGGGTCGGCGTCGACGGGCAGGAGCTCCCTGTACCTCCATATATTCCTGTCGCGCTTTTCGATCGCTTCACGAGTGAGAACCTTTTTTATCTCGTCGTAGTTGTAGGCCGCCTCTAGGGGACCGAAGCACGTTTCACAGACGTGAAGCGGCTCCTTGGGGTACTCTTCCCCGCACTCCTTACACTTTAGTCCCTTAACAAAACTCATTATATACCCCGCATATATTGAATAAAATAAAGAAGTTACCTATTCCCCGGCATGTTGTCAAAATGCGCTCCGGGGCAGGGAACACGTTTACCATTCATTCCGTTTTTTTATTTCCTCGTCTTTTTTGTCCTGTTCGAGGACAATCCGCTCGTACTGTTCGGCCTCTATGTAGCTCCCGTTTTTCCTGTAGATACCGCCGACCACGATATAGTCGCTGTCCTCTATATCCCAGGTCCCGGGCATTTCGACGTCTATGTAATTACCCTTGAGGTCCATGAGCCTGAAAAACGTGGTCGGCCCCTTTGGGTGCTCCGCGTCGATCTCGATACCGGACACGATACCCTCCACGGCGACCAGCCTCCCGTCGAACGCTATGGGGGAGAAAAGTATCCTGTATATAGGGGCCCTGTAGCCCTGAACGCTGCTTCCGGGGATGTATTCAGGTTTTTTATTGCAGCCGGCGGCGAGAACGGCGATTAAAAACAGGAAAAACGCCGGGGACGCGAAGAGACGGCGCACAGGAAGGACGGCCCTCCCGGCGCGGCTTGAATTCTCGATATCCAGACCTGCGTCCGCCATAGGGATATATTTTACCCAAACGGGAAAATTTTGCCGGATTTGTGGCATAATTAACAGTTCTCAATAACCTGCCGGACGCACCGGCGCATGGAGGCACGGAAAAAGTGGAGACATTCAGCGGAGAAGGGTACGGGATTGGAAGGATTAAATCCGAGCACAGCGATAACAACTACAGCTACGTCGTATGGTGCACGAAAACGTCCGACTGCATAGTCATAGACCCGAACGACCCCGTACCGGTTTTGAACTACGTGAGGGACCGCGGGCTCAGCGTGAAGTACGTAATCGACACGCACTGCCACCCGGATCACATACTCGGGAACGACCCAGTGATTAAAGTTACCCTTGGGAAGATACTCGTACACCCGCTCGGGTTCGGCCTCGTTTCCCCGAGGAGCGCTACCGTAAAGGACGGCGAGGCGGTTAAATTCGGCGAGCAGGAGATAAGAGTAAGCTATGCGCCCGGACACACCCCGGAGCACATCCTTCTTCTCATGGACGGCGAGGCGTTCACCGGCGACACGCTCTTTTTGTCGGGCGTCGGGAATCTCAAGCACGGCGGCGTCGCCGAGGACCTCTTCGAGACAATCGGGACGAAGGTATCGGCGCTCCCCGACGGGACGCGCGTATGGCCCGGGCATGATTACGCCGAGGCTAATCTCAGGTTCGCCGTTGACGTCGAGCCCGGGAACAAGGACGCCAGGAAGAAGCTCGCGGACGTTACGAAACTGGCGAAAAAGGGCAAGGATCCCGAGCCCACGACCATAGGCGAGGAGAAGAAATATAACCCCTTCCTGAGATACGGCAGCCCCGAAATAGAGAAAGAGCTCGCGAAGAAAAACCCGGAATGGAAGGGCGGCTCGCCGTTCGCCGTCTTCAGCGAGCTCAGGAGGCTCCGGGACGGCTGGAAGTGATTCCATGCGACATATCCTTGTAAATTATTGAAATAAAATCACTTTGGTATACTAAACTCACTATGACAAAGACTGAGAAAGATTCAGCGCGGCAGCTCCGGGGGCTGCTCGGGGAAAGGATTCTATTCCTCGACGGCGCCATGGGCACCATGATTCAGCGCTACGGCCTTACGGAGGAGGACTTCAGGGGGGATAAGTTCAAGGACCACCCGGTGGACCTCAAGGGGAACAACGACCTCCTCTGTTTTACGCGGCCCGACGTGATAACGGAGATACACACGAAGTACCTCGAAGCGGGCGCGGACCTGATAGAGACGAACACGTTCAACGCCAACCGCATATCGCAGGCGGACTACAACCTCGAAAGCATAGTGCCCGATCTGAACCGGGCCGCGGCCGGGGTGGCCCGGAAGGCGGCGGACGACTTCATGGCCAGGCGCCCCGAGAGGAAGTGTTTCGTCGCAGGGGCGCTCGGGCCGACGACGAGGACGGCCTCGATTTCCCCCGACGTGAACGACCCCTCGGCGAGGGGGGTTACGTTCGACGAGCTCACGGAAGCTTACTACGAGCAGACCGCAGCGCTCGTAGAGGGCGGGGCGGACGTCATACTCGCCGAGACTACCTTCGACACGCTCAACCTGAAGGCCGCCGTATACGCCGTATTCAAGTACAGGGACGATTTCAAAAACGACATACCGCTCATGCTGTCCGTGACGATAACGGACGCCTCGGGGAGGACCCTTTCCGGGCAGACGATAGAGGCGTTCTGGAATTCCGTCCGCCACGCAAAGCCGCTAAGCGTCGGCATCAACTGCGCCCTCGGGGCCGAACAGATGCGCCCCTATATAGAAGAGCTTTCGCGCATCGCGGATTGCTACGTGAGCTGCTACCCGAACGCGGGGCTCCCGAATCCTTTGAGCGACACGGGATACGACCAGACGCCGAAGGACACGGCCTCGTACCTTGAGGACTTCGCCGAAAGCGGGTTCATCAACGTCGTCGGCGGATGCTGCGGGACGACGCCCGACCACATAAAGGCGATAGTCGGGAGGGTGGGGCACTACCCGCCGCGCCGGATACCGGAAATCCCGCCGGCCATGCGCCTGAGCGGGCTCGAGGCGCTCAACGTCGGCGAGAACGCGCCGTTTATAATGGTGGGCGAGAGGACCAACGTCACGGGCTCGCCCAGGTTCGCCAAGCTCATAAAAGAGGACGACTTCGAGGGCGCGCTCTCGGTGGCGAAGCAGCAAGTGGAAAACGGGGCCAACGTCATAGACGTCAACTTCGACGAGGCGCTTCTCGACGGCGAGGCGTGCATGACGAGGTTCCTCAATATCATAGCGACCGAGCCCGACATCGCCCGCGTCCCGGTGATGATAGACAGCTCGAAGTTCACGGTCATAGAGGCCGGGCTCAAGTGCATTCAGGGGAAGGGGATCGTAAACTCCATAAGCCTGAAGGAAGGCGAGGAGAAGTTCCTCGCCAATGCGCGCGAGATAATGCGCTACGGCGCGGCCGCCGTCGTCATGGCGTTCGACGAGAAGGGCCAGGCGGCGACGAAAGAAGACAAGATCAGGATTTGCGAAAGGGCATACAAGCTGCTCACCGAAAAGGCGGGCATGGACCCCTCGGACATCATATTCGACCCGAACGTGCTTACCGTAGCGACGGGCATCGAGGAGCACAATAACTACGCGCTCGATTTCATAGAAGCCATAAGGGAAATAAAAAAGGTCTGCCCCGGCGCGAAGACGAGCGGCGGGCTCAGTAACGTTTCCTTGTCCTTCAGGGGGAACAATGTCGTAAGGGAGGCAATGCACGCCGCGTTCCTCTACCACGCGATAAAGGCCGGGCTCGACATGGCGATAGTAAACGCCGGGATGCTCGAGGTTTACGAGGAGATAGACAAGGAACTCCTCGAAAAGGTCGAGGACGTTCTTTTCAACAGGAGGCCCGACGCCACCGAAATACTCGTCGATTACGCCGAGAAGGTGAAGGACTCCGGAAAGACGAAGGACAAGGAAACCGAGATGTGGAGGGAGGGGACAGTCGAGGAAAGGCTCTCGCACTCGCTCGTAAAAGGCATAGTGGATCACATAGACGCCGACACGGAGGAGGCGCTGAATAAATACGAGAGGCCGCTCGACGTCATAGAGGGGCCGCTCATGGACGGGATGAAAATAGTCGGCCAGCTCTTCGGCGAAGGGAAGATGTTCCTGCCCCAGGTCGTCAAGAGCGCGCGCGTCATGAAGAAAGCCGTCGCGTTCCTCCAGCCCTACATGGAGCTCGAAAAGGCCAATGCATCCGGCGGGTCGGCGCGCGGGAAGTTCGTCATCGCGACGGTGAAGGGCGACGTCCACGACATCGGGAAGAACATCGTCTCGGTAGTGCTCGGTTGTAATAACTACGAGGTGATAGACCTCGGCGTCATGGTGTCGTGCGAGAACATACTCAAG
The DNA here is from genome assembly GCA_020849425.1 of Candidatus Dadabacteria bacterium. Classification (GTDB taxonomy): domain Bacteria; phylum Desulfobacterota_D; class UBA1144; order Nemesobacterales; family UBA2774; genus JADLGH01. The sequence continues at coordinate 18,485 of JADLGH010000028.1, read as the reverse complement.
ACGGCCAGGGAAGTGAACGCCAACATAATCGGGCTCAGCGGGCTCATAACGCCTTCGCTCGACGAGATGGTCTACAACGCATCCGAGATGGAGCGGCAGGGATTCAGAACCCCGCTCCTCATAGGCGGCGCCACGACGAGCAAGGCGCACACGGCCATAAAAATCGCGCCCCACTACAGCGGCGTCGTGAGCCACGTCCAGGACGCGTCGCTCGTCGTCAACGTCTGCAACAGCCTCCTCAACCCCGAGAAGTACGAGGGCTTCGCCGAGGAAACGCGGCGGAAGCACGAGGAGCTCCGCGAGCTCCATTCGAAATCCAAGAGCGCGGCCGAGTTCATCTCCATCGAAAAGGCCCGCACGAAGGGATTCACGGACGACTGGAAGACGGCGCGTATAGACGTGCCCGAAAGGCTCGGCGTCGAGGTTGTAAACGTAGGGATCGAGGACGTCGTCCCGTACATCGACTGGTCTCCGCTCTTCTGGGTATGGGGGCTCAAGGGCGTATTCCCCGCCATACTCGACCACAAGAAATACGGCCAGCAGGCGAGGAGCCTCTACGAGGACGCCGAAAGGCTCCTCGGTCAGATAGCCTCGGAGAACAGGTTCGGCCCGAGGGCCGTGCAAGGCTTCTGGCCGGCAAGCAGCGTCGGCGACGACGTCGAAATTTACGCGGACGAAAGCCGGAAGGAGGTCGTAGAGACGCTTCACTTCCTCCGGCAGCAGAGGTCCAAGGGGGAGAACGAAATATACTATTCGCTCGCGGATTTCGTCGCGCCGAAAGATTCCGGGAGGGCCGATTACATGGGCGGGTTCGCCGTCACTGCCGGTAAGGAAGTGGAGACTTTCGCCGATGCGTTCCGGAAGGCGGGCGACGACTACTCGGCGATAATGGTGCAGGCCCTCGGCGACAGGGTGGCCGAGGCCCTCGCCGAGATGATGCACAAGCGCGCCCGCGACACCTGGAACTACGGGAAGGAAGAGAACCTCGCGTACGAGGACTTCGTAAAGGAAAAGTACAGGGGCATAAGGCCCGCGCCCGGATACCCGGCGTGCCCGGACCACACCGAAAAGGCCGCGCTCTGGAAGATGCTCCGCGTGAAGGAGAACATTGGCGTCGAGATAACGGAGAACTTCGCCATATACCCACCGAGCTCGGTCGCCGGGTTTTACTTCGGGCACCCGCAGTCGAGGTACATGCACATAGGCGACATAGACAGGGACCAGGCCGAGGACTACGCGAAACGGAAGGGGATTCCCCTTTCCGAGGTCGAGAAATGGCTGAGGCCGAACCTCGGCTATTGACCGGATTCCACGGGGAGCGGCCTCCCCGCGGCCAGGTCGGCGAATATCTTATCGACGTTCATCGCCATCCACGAACGCGCCGCGACGAGATCGTATCCCGCCTCGGCGGCCTCTTTTTTGAGCCCCGTTTCAACGTGGGGGAGAAAGCCGATAACGCGCGCGCCGGAGAGGGCGGGGGCCCCTTTTATCGCGGCGATCAGGGCGAACGGGTCAAGCCCCCTGGCGCCGAGATCGACGATGAAAAACGCGGGCGGGCGGGGGGCGAGCTTCTCGGCGAAGCCGTCCACGGGCTTTACGAATTCGAGCCTCACGCCGGTTCTTTTGGCGGCCTCCCTCATCCGCGAGGCGAACATGAGATCGCGGACGATGACCGCTATGTAGATGTCCCGGGTGCTGTCCATCACCAGTTACTCCTTCTGAAAATAGAGTGTATATTAAAGTCTTCATTCAGACAAAGAGAGAGATTTTCATGACTACCGGAAAGATCACGACCATATTCTTCGACGCCGCCGACACGCTCTTTTTCATAAAGGAGGGGCTCGGGAACACGTACGCCGGAGTCGCCCGCAAATACGGGGCCGACCCCGATACGGCCGCCCTGAGAAGGGCCTTTTCGAAGGCCTTCAGAGACGCGCCCCCGCTCGCGTTCGGCGGGGTTACGGAGGACGAAAGAAAGAGGCTCGAAAAGGAATGGTGGAGGAAGGTGGTCACGGATGTCTATACCGAAGTAGGCATGTTCGGCGGCTTCGACGAGCATTTCGACGAGCTCTTCGAGGTGTTCAGGTCGGGGGCGTGGACGCTTTTTCCCGAGACCGTACCGGTGCTCGAAGCGCTCAAATCCAGGGGCTACAGGCTCGGCATAATATCCAACTTCGACTCCCGCGTTTACGACGTCATGGAGCGGCTCGGCATATACGGCTATTTCGACACGTTCGTCATTTCGAGCGAGACGGGCCACGCGAAGCCGTCCCCCGGGATATTCCTCGCCGCGCTCGAAAAGGCGGGCGCCGACCCGGCGGAATCGATACACGTGGGGGACGACCTTAAGAACGACTTCCACGGCCCGCGCGCCCTCGGCATCCGCGCGATTCTACTCGACAGGGAAGGGGAGTATGCCTCTCTCGAGCGGATGGACAGAATCGATAACCTCACCGAGCTCGAGAGCCGTCTTAACGGCTCGGGCGCGCGCGGCCCGGAAGCGTAAGGCTGAAACACCGCCCCTCGGGGACGTTCCCGTACATTCCACGGCAGCTGATAATTTCGGAAGAAAAACCGGTCAGACGCTCTTGAGCCCTTCGGACTCGGCTGCGCAGGAGGTGAAAAAGATGAAGGCCATCGTAGGCCTCTTCGAGGAATCCTTGACGACGAAGTGAATCCCGTCGAAGGTCCACCCTTCGCCGGTCCACGTATTAAGCGCCTTCTCTATTTCCTCGTCCGTGACGAGCGAGAGCTCGACGACTTTATAATGGGGATTGCCGGCCATTTACTTCCCCCGGCCCCGGAGGACCTCGGCGGCTTCCTTTGCGTGGTAGGTGATTATGATGTCGGCCCCCGCGCGCTTTATGCTGGTCAGTATCTCCATCATGACGAGCTTCTCGTCTATCCACCCGAGCCTCCCGGCGGCCTTGACCATCGAATACTCGCCGCTCACGTTATAGGCGGCGAGGGGGTGGTCGAACTCCTCCCGCGCGGCGCTGATTACGTCGAGGTAAGAGAGCGCGGGCTTTACCATCACGATGTCGGCCCCCTCTTCGATGTCGAGGGCTATCTCGCGGAGCGCTTCCCTCACGTTGGGCGGGTCCATCTGGTAGCTTCGCCTGTCGCCGAACCGGGGAGGCGATTCGGCGGCGTCCCTGAAGGGGCCGTAGAACCCCGAGGCGTACTTGGCCGAGTAGGACATTATCGGCACCTTCTCGAAGCCGGCGTCGTCGAGGGCCTCCCTTATGACGCCGACCCTGCCGTCCATCATGTCGGACGGGGCGATTATGTCGGCCCCGGCCTCGGCGTGCGAGACGGCCATCTTGGCCAGGTATTCGAGCGTCTCGTCGTTGTCGACGTCGCCGCCCCTTATTATCCCGCAGTGCCCGTGGCTCGTGTACTCGCACATGCAGACGTCCGTCACGACGAGAAGGTCGGGCGTCTTCTTCCTGAGCTCGCGGATGGTCTTCTGTATTATGCCGTCATCGGCGTAGCCTTCACTGCCCGTCTCGTCCTTGTGCTCGGGTATGCCGAAGAGGAGGACGGATTTTACGCCCAGCGCCCCGGCCTCGCGGGCTTCCCTGACGATATTGTCTATCGACTGCTTGTATATGCCGGGCATGGAGGGGACTTCCTCCCTTACGCCCTTGCCCGGGGCCGCGAACATGGGGTAAATGAACTCGTCCGCGGACAGCCTGGTCTCGGAAACGAGGTCCCGGATCGTCTTCGTTCTTCTCAGTCTTCTCGGTCTGTATGCTGGGAAATACATAATGCGTAATTGTAATTGCTTGGGCGAAGTTAGGCAACATATCGGCGTTAATGAGCGGCGGCTTCCGGGGCTTTGATGTTTTTCCCAGGTCGTATAATATTAATCCCCGGAGACAGTCGGAACAGGGAAAACGGCATGGAAGAGAACGGAGAGAAGAGAAGCCTCGACTTCATACGCACGATAGTCGAGGAGGACAACGAGAGCGGGAAATTCGGGGGCAGGGTGGCGACGCGTTTCCCCCCCGAGCCCAACGGCTATCTCCACATCGGCCACGCAAAGTCCATATGCCTCAACTTCGGCATCGCCGGGGAATACGGCGGCACGTGTAACCTGAGATACGACGACACGAACCCGGCGAAGGAAGACACCGAATACGTCGAGGCGATAGAGAGGGACGTCAGGTGGCTCGGCTTCGACTGGGACGGGCTCTACCACGCCTCGGACTACTTCCAGGCCCTTTACGATCACGCCGTAACGCTTATAAAGGCGGGGAAGGCGTACGTAGATAGCCTGTCCGCCGACGAGATAAGGGAGCACAGGGGCACACTCAGCGAGCCCGGAAAGAACAGCCCCTGGAGGGACCGCCCGGCCCAAGAAAACCTCGACCTCTTCCGCCGCATGAAGGAGGGAGAATTCCCCGAAGGCGCGCACGTTCTCCGGGCCAAGATCGACATGGCCTCGGGCAACATCAACATGCGTGACCCCGTCATGTACAGGATAATCCAGGAGCCGCATTACAGGACTGGGGACGAGTGGCACATATACCCGATGTACGATTACGCGCACTGCGTCTCCGATTCAATAGAGAAGATCACGCACTCCCTCTGCACGCTCGAATTCGAAGACCACAGGCCGTTATACGACTGGTTTTTGGACGAGCTCGCCGTATATCACCCGCAGCAGATAGAGTTTTCGAGGCTCAATCTCAACTACGCGGTCATGAGCAAGCGGCGGCTCCTGGAGCTCGTCCGGGACGGATACGTAAACGGCTGGGACGACCCGAGGATGCCGACGATCTCCGGGCTGAGAAGAAGGGGTTACACACCCGAGTCCATAAGAAATTTCTGCACGCGGATAGGCGTCACGAAGCAGGAGAGCGTCATAGACATATCGCTCCTGGAGCATAGCGTCAGGGACGACCTCAACAAGAGGGCGCTGAGGGTGATGGCCGTCCTTAACCCGCTCAAGGTGACTATCACCAATTACCCCGAGGGCGGGTCCGAGGAGCTCGACGCCGTCAACAACCCCGAAGACCCTTCGATGGGGACGAGGAAGGTGCCGTTTTCGGGGCAGCTCTACATCGAGCGGGACGACTTCATGGAGAATCCGCCGAAGAAGTTCTTCAGGCTTTCGCCCGGGGTGGAGGTGAGGCTCAGGTACGCCTATTTCCTCCGGTGCGAGGGCGTAGTCAAGGACGAAAACGGCGAGATCACCGAGCTCCTCTGCACGTACGACCCGGCGACGAGGGGCGGCGACGCCCCCGACGGGAGGAAGGTCAAGGCCACGATTCACTGGGTCTCGGCTCCCCATGCGATAAAAGCGGAGGTCAGGCTCTACGACAGGCTGTTTACCGTTCCCGAGCCCGGGGCGGACGGCGAGGATTACAAGGAGCACCTTAACCCCGATTCGCTCACGGTGCTCAAGGACCGCCCGGTAGAGCCGGGGCTGGCCGACGCCGAGCCAGGGGTGAACTACCAGTTCGAGAGGCTCGGGTACTTCACGCCGGACGCCCGGGACTCGAAAAAGGGCGCGCTCGTATTCAACAGGACCGTCACGCTCAAGGATTCGTGGGCCAAGGAAAAGAACAAGCCCTAACGGAACGCCCTATCACACTAATTAATCTATTATCTCAGTAGATTGAATTGCATATTTAAAGTGTTTTATAGGTAGAGTATACGCTATAATTAGGGACCTTCCATAGCGTAACCAGCGGGCCTGAGCCCGATTCCGTCAACATATAGAGCCCCGTCCCTGTCGATTCCGGCCCTTCCCCTGGCCACGAGCTCGTGGACGGCGTAGGGGAAGGCCTTCCACTCGGCCTCTTCCCTGATCCTGGCCCCCATGGCGTCCTTGTCGGCCTCGGTGAAACCCGCGAGCGACACGGGCGGCGACTGCACGAGGGCAGTGCCGAACCTCTCGCCCCAGCGTTCGAGATATACCGTGCAGCGTAGGCTGTCCTCCCCGGCCCTGAGCGCCTGGACGCAGGCATCGACGCCCCTTACGAGGTAGTCCTTCGTGATGTCGCCGGGATAGAGGTTCAATATACGGCCGCCGTACCTTTCGATGAAGGCGCGGCCCAGGCGGCGTCTATAACCGGCGAGGACTATGACGTCCGGGGAACAGACGCTCTCGATAAGCGCGATCACCGCAGCGTCGTAATAGTCCCTCGTCTCCTCGTCTTCGGGGTCCTTGCCGAGGACGTCGAAATACCTTTTCGAGCTCAGGCTCGATACAGGTATCCCGTACTCCGCCGCCTTCTTCACCCCCTCGCACCCGGGGGCGTTCGTGAACACGGCGTCTATCCTGCCGTAGAGCCTTTCGCCCGAGCGCGCCAGCCGCCTTTCCTCCTCGACGACGGCGACGAAATTGGTCCCCGAGCCCGAGAGCAGGACGGCGACGCTCATCGGCTCACCGCGGGGCTCGAACAGCGGTTTGATATCGGATTCGCTCATAGGGGTTATATTCTATTTGCAATAACCGTCAGGTTATGGACATTATATCTATTCGGCCCGTATGAGCAACTTCTGGCAAAGGATAGTGACGGCTGCGATAGCCATCCCGATACTCTACGTCATATTCAGGGTAGGGGGAGCCATATTCCTCCTCTTCATAATGGCGCTCGTCCTTACGGGGCAGATAGAGTACCAAAGGCTGCTCCAGTCGCGGAGCCTCCCTTATGCGCGGGGGTCGGGGATAGTGCTTTCTCTCCTGATAGCGGCCGCGGCCTACAAGGGATACGTCGATTTCTCGCTCGTGTTCACGCTGTCCGTTCTGCTCGTCTTCATATTCAACCTCAGGAAAACGGGCGAGGAGAGCGCGATCATAAGGGGAGGGGCGACCCTCTTCGGCATAGTCTATCTCGGCTGGCTCCTCTGCCACGCGGTGCTCCTTCGTAATATAGACGCGCGCGGCGCTATAGGGCATTACGCCGGGAACGTACAGGGCCTCGCGGACCCCGGCTTCTTTTTCATATTCTTCACCGTGGCCTGCACGTTCCTTAACGACACGGGGGCGTATTTCACGGGGCTTAAGCTCGGGAAGAAGAAAATCGCCCCGGTCATAAGCCCGGGCAAGACGGTCGAGGGCACCCTGGGCGGGGTGATCGTGTGCATAGTGACCGGCCTTATAGTCAATTACGGGTTCGGCTCGCCGCTCTCGTCCGACTGGACTATACTCTTCGCTATCTTCGTATCGGTGGCGGCCGTATTCGGCGACCTCGTGGAATCCGCCATAAAGAGGGGCGTCGGCATAAAGGATTCCGGCGGCATAGTTCCCGGCCACGGCGGGGTGCTCGACAGGTTCGACAGCCTCATATTCGTCTTCCCTGTCTCCTACTATTTCGTCCTCGTTTACTACTCGATGCACGGCGTCGCCGTCGGCTGAGCAGCGCTCACTTCCGGAACCAGGCGGTCCTTATCTCTTCCACCTGCTCCCGCCTTATGAGCATCCTGAGGCCGACTAGAATCACGAGGTTAAAGAAGAGCCCCGTCAGCGCGGCGAACTGCTCCTTGTAGAATACGAACACGTAGGTAAGGAGTATAGAGACGAGGAGGGCGCGCTCGAACATCATGTAGGCCTTCAGGCGCGAGCGGCGCATGTAGTAGACGCCGAGGAAGACGAAGACGCCCGACAGGGCCGACGACAGGAGACGGGCGACGTCGACGAAGGATAGGTCGTCGACGTCGAGATTTGCGCGCTCGAGGGCGGCGAAGCTCAGATTCGAGCCCAGCCCGAAGCCGTAATGGAGCGTCAGGAAAAGGACGTACCCGAACGTCGCCGCCAGCTGCGAAAGGAAGAGGACGACCATGGCGCGCCTGAAAACCGCCGTCCCTGCAATCCTCTCGTAAAAGCCGCCGAAACGCTCTTTCAGCCTCCTGTAGAGCCCGGGCGAATGGTTGGGCAGGGGCTCGGCGTTCGTTATGAGCCCCCTCACCGCATGCGTGAGCGGGTCGCCGGGGTCGCTCCTGTCGAGGTAAAGGAGCACCGTCTTTTTCTCGTCCTCGTCGAGGTCCGATAGCGCCGCCTCTTCGAGCCCCTTAAGCGCGTTTACGAGGTATTCCCTCCCCGTGAACGTCCATCCGAACCTTATCATGTGGAGAGCGAGCACTATGAGCACTATCACTACGTACATTATCGCGACCGAGGGCTCGAAGAAGTAGTCGTTGTCCTTCGTCACGAACTTCCCGACCTCGTCTATGAACGTGCCGAATCCCGCGCCGCCGAGTATGGCCGCCCAGAGCTCGATACGCTTGCCGATGAACGAGAAAAGCATTATCAGTGCCGCGAGCATGAGAAGCCCGCCCCACAGCATGTGCGCTATGTGGAGTGTGCCGTTCCCGACCTGCGGGTACCCGGTCATGTGGAGGAAAAGGCGTATGCCGAGGACCGCGGACACGGCGCAGACGAGGAAAACCTCGGCATAGTAAAAGGCGTCCAGGTTTCTTACGAACTTGGGAGGGCTTTTCATAATTGACTCCGAGGATTATACTATGTTAATCTCGAATGCAATTCCACTGCATTCGGCCATATTTGCAGGAATCGAAAACATAGCCACGTCGGCTGCGTATATATGAACAATCCCGAGAGAGGTTCTCTACCCCCTTCTTTCGAAACGGCAAAGGACGGGAAAGGCACGCTCACACTGAAACCGGGCGGTCGTCTAGACGCGTATACCACGTCCGACGTCTGGGACAAGGCCGAAGACGCCCTGTCCAGGGAAAAGCCCCGTAATGTCGTGGTGGACGCTTCGGGCATCGAATACATGGACGCCTCGGGCATGGCGCTTCTGATAGAGCTCAGGCTGATGCAGGAGAAATCGGGCGGCGGCTTCGAGATAACGGGCCTCAGGGGCGACATCGAGAAGCTGTTCGACCTGTTCGACCCCGAGAGCTTCGCCGGGGCCGAAGAAACGGCTCCAAAAAAGCGGACAGGGATAGTCGAAAAGATCGGCCGCGCGGCCTGGGACCTGCTCGGGGAGATAAAGGTACACATAGTCTTCACGGGGCAGGTGACGGTCGGGCTGATAAGGGCGCTCCTTAACCCGCTCGGTATAAGGTGGGGCGAGGTCTTCACGACATGCGAGAAGTTCGGCGCCAACTCCTTTTTCATAATAGCCCTCGTCAACTTCCTCGTCGGGCTCGTCATCGCGTTCCAGTCGGCCATGCCGATGCAGCAGTACGGCGCCCAGATATTCGTCGCCGACCTCATAGTCATAGCGTACTTCAAGGAGCTCGGCCCGCTCATGACGGCCTTCGTCGTAAACGGGCGGAGCGGGTCGGCCTTCGCGGCCGAGCTCGGTACGATGAAGGTGAACGAGGAGCTCGACGCCCTAGACACCATGGGGCTCGACGCGGTCAATTTCCTGGTCGTGCCGAAGGTGATAGCGGCCCTCCTGATGCTCCCCCTGCTTACTGTGTTCGGGAACCTCTTCGGCCTCCTGGGCGGACTCGTCGTCATGCTCTCTCTCGGGTTCACAGTCGAGACCTACATGAACCAGATAACGGCGTCCGGGACATACGTCATGCTCCTGGCCGGGCTTTTCAAGACGCTCTTTTTCGCGGTGATAATAGCGGGTGTCGGATGCCTTTCGGGGATGAGGGCGTCGCGCGGCCCGTCGGCCGTCGGCGACGCGGCAACCGAGGCCGTCGTCATAGGCATAGTGCTCATGATCGTAACGGACGGCATATTCGGGGTGGTTTACTACGTTCTCGGGATATGACATGAGCGGGAATAACGCCGAAAATAAAAGGGAAGTGATAATAAAGGTGAGGGACCTCACGGCGAAGTACGGCGACAACACCATACTGGACAAAATAACCTTCGACGTCTACAGGGGGGAGATTTTCGTCATTCTCGGCGGCTCGGGATGCGGAAAGAGCACGCTTCTCAAGCACATGATAGGGCTCTACAAGCCGGCGAGCGGGAACGTCGTCATAGAAGGCCGCGACATCTCGGCGGCCGAAGGGGACGAAAGAATAGAAATACTGAAGCGGATAGGGGTCGCCTACCAGCTCGGTGCGCTTTTCGGATCGATGACGGTCCTTCAGAACGTCATGCTCCCGCTCGAGGAATACACCGGGCTCAACGGCGAGGCCAGGGACCTCATAGGCAGGATGAAGCTCTCGCTCGTCGGCCTTACGGGCTCCGAGGACAAGATGCCGTCCGAGCTCAGCGGAGGCATGATAAAACGCGCGGCGCTCGCCAGGGCCATGGCGCTCGACCCGAAGATACTGTTTTTGGACGAGCCTTCGGCCGGGCTCGATCCCATTACATCGGCCGAGCTAGACGAGCTCATAAAACAGCTTTCGAGGACGCTCGGCATCACGTTCGTCGTCGTGACCCACGAGCTCAACAGTATTTACAATATAGCGGACAGGGTTATCATGCTCGATAAGAGCGTTAAAGGTATAATCGCCGAAGGCAAGCCCGTTTACCTGAGGGATCATTCGACCATACCGGTCGTCCAGAAATTCTTCAGGCGTCAGACGGACGCCGAGCTCGGCAATGAAGAAAATAGCGGTGAAGAAAATAAAGGGGAGTCCGGCACATGAAAAAACCGAACTACTTCAAAATCGGGCTTTTCGTTATCGCCGCCACGCTTCTTCTGGCTGCGGCGATAATCATTTTCGGCGGCGGAAAGTTCTTCCAGAAAAAGACCACCATCGAGACTTATTTCGACCAGTCGGTCCAGGGGCTCTCCGTCGGGGCCTCCCTCGAATTCCAGGGGGTCCAGATAGGCAACGTCAGCTACATCGGGTTCGTTTTCAACGAATACCATACGAGAAAGACGTACGTTCTCGTCCGGGCCGAGATATACCTCGACAAGATAGCCGGAGAGGGCAAGAAAAGACTCTTTGAAACCGATGAGGAAAGGCTTCAAGGCTACGGGCAGATGATACAGAAGGGGCTCAGGCTCCAGCTCGCCTCTCAGGGCGTTACAGGCATAGCGTTCCTTAACGCCGTATACCTCGACCCCGACCGGTACCCTCCGCTCGAACACGACTGGACGCCGGAATACTCGTACATTCCCTCGGCGCCCGGCACCATAACGCAGATAACGCAGACCATAGAGAATCTTTCACGGAGCATAGAGAGCATCGACATAGAAAAGATAACCGACGGCGTGGAAGACCTCGTTGTGTCTCTTAACAACGCCGTCGAGCAGGCAAAGGTGGGAGAGCTCAGCGCCGACCTCCGAAAGCTTGTCAAGACGCTCGACACCACGACCGCCGAGCTCGACAAGATGCTCAAGAGCCAGGAGACCAAGGAGACCATCGCGAACGTCGTGGCGATTACGGGCGAGCTCAACAGGACGTTAAGGCGTACGGACAGGCTGCTGTCCAACCGCGAGCACAACATCAAGCTTACCATGGATAACGTAGAGCGCATTACAGAGGACATGAAGGAGTTCATGGAGCTCCTGAAGAAGTACCCGTCGTGGGTGCTTTTCGGGAGCCCTCCGCCGCACATCGAACCCGAGGGGGAAGAAAAACAATGAGAGCACGGTTCCTTACACTGATATCCGCCGCCGTATTCTGCGCGCTCGGCGCGGCAGGGTGCGGGGGCATAACGAAGAGCTACCCCGAGAGGAGCTACTACATGTTCGAAGCGCCCCCGGCCGGGAAGGTCGCGGCCCCGGTCGAGGGCGCCGTCGTCCAGGTGTGGAAGTTCGACGTATCCCCGGGGAGCGACGGAAAGGAATTCGTATACAGGACCGACGACATCAGCTACGAGTCGGACTTTTACAACCAGTTCTTCAGGCCCCCCGGCGCGCTCCTTACCGAAATGACCATACGATGGCTCTCGGATACCGGGCTCTTCGAGGACGTCATAAGCTCGCTCGGACAGAGTTTCGCCAATTACTACGTACAGTCGAACGTGGTCGAGCTCTACGGCGATTACAGGGGCGCCCCGGCGGCCGTGATGACCATACAGTTCTTCCTCCTCGAATACACGCCCGAAAGCGAGTACGGCGACAACACGGGGATAGTCTTCAATAGAACCTATAGCTCTCACGTCCCGATTCCGGCTGCGTCCGCGCCCGAGCTCATGAGGGGATGGAACACCGCGCTCGGCGAGATATACGGCGCGTTTCTCGAAGATCTCAAGCTCCACGTGAAGCCTTCTCCGCAAGCCGCCGCGGTGAATTAAGGCCCCGGCCGAGCGCCGCCCCGTCCGGGCGCGCACAAGGTATGTTAAGGTTTATCGGTACCCCGCTATTGCATAAGATGCGGCGGGGGAAATATAATTATCCATTGTCGGAAGCCAGCAAGGGAGAGTGACATGAGGGTCGTATCGGTAATAATAATCGTCCTGGTCATTGCCGTCGTCGGGATGTCCTACAGGTTCGGAATGGACACGGAGCACGTCTATAACGACCTCATCGACCAGTACACCGAGGGCGACGCCTTCAGCGTCGTAAGCAGGAGCTACGACAGGGGAATATTGAGCTCCAGGGCCAGGACCGTTTTCGCCGTCAGGAATATGGGCAAGGAAATAGTGAGGCTCGACGAGACGGATACGATATATCACGGCCCGGTCCCGGTCATGGCCATATTCAAGGGAAAGGCGGGGCCCGCCCCGGTGCTTTCGGTGCTAGATTCCCGGATAAGGCTCGTCCCGCCCGAGGGAAGCGCCAATGCGGACCTCTTCGAAAAGATTCCGCCCATAGACGCTCACACGGTTATTTCTTTCGACAACAAGGCGGCAGCCGACATGTCCATGCCGGGCTTCGAGCTCGACCTCGAAGACGGAGACAAGCTATCCTGGAAGGGATTTACGGGACGGGTCGATTACGACACGAACGCGTTTCACAGCTTGAGCGACCTCGAATCCCCCGGTCTCCGGATAGACGGGAAGGATTCGACCCTGACCGTGTCGGACATCAAGGCCTGGTCCGAGCTTTCGCACCCCGCGCCCGACGCCGAATACCCGACGGGGGACGTGAACTTCACCGTAGGGAAACTCGATTTTCTGGCGAAGCCCGGGGCGAAGCTCAGGAATCTCACGATTACCGGAATCGATTTCAAGGGGGAAAATTCCGAGCGGGGGGGGCTTCTCGACAGCTCGCACAGCATGGTTTTCGACAAGCTCACGTTCGGGGACGATAAATACGGCCCCGGCGGGTATGAGCTCTCTATAAGCAATATAGATTCGAAATCGTGGAAGAAGCTCCAGGCGCTCATAAACGAGAACCAGAACGCGGCCGACAGCGAAGAGACCAAGGCCCGCTTCACCGGGGAGCTCGTGAATCTCCTGCCCGGGTTTATAAGCAGGTCGCCCAGCATCGAGCTCAGGAAGCTCTCGCTCGAAACTTCCGGCGGGAAGCTCGAAGGGTACCTGGGCATACACGCCGACGGGGAGGGGCTCGAAAACGTGGACCTCGCGCAGAACCCGGTCCTCATGCTGGCCGTCCTCACGGCCGACGCGGGAATAACCGTTTCGAAGGAGCTTTTCGTCTCGGCCCTCACCGACTACAAGAAGGAAGAGGTGCTCGAGAACATGAAGGCCATGGGCGACGACCCTCCGACGGACGAGGAGCTCGCGGAGCTTGCGAGCGGGGCGGCCGAGGACGAAATAAATCTCCTCGTCTCGGGGGATATACTGGTGGAGAAGGGCGATTCCTACACCATAGAAGCCGCATACAAAGCGGGGCAGGTAATTATAAACGGCCAGCCCATAGACCTGGGGGCGCTCCTTAAATAACCCGCACAAGTAATGTGTTTTTCGATTTTTGCGGCTACCCGATTGCGTCCGCCATTCGCACAGCCGGCGAAGACGGCTTTACGTTGCGCCGGATTCCTGCACGCACGGCGCACGCGTAGTGTCCTCTCCGGCAAAGCAAGTACGGCAACTCGAATTTCGGTAATGGGTCATTTTGAAAAACCATAGTGATGGAAGGCGTATCACGGGCACGCCTGCGCCGCCCATTTAAGCGGCGGGCCGGCCTTGTCGGCCAACCCCGTCGGCGGTATCCTTGGGTAATGCGGCCCCTTCGGTATTCCATAAACGTCACATTGGACGGGTGCTGCGACCATCGCGTGGGGGTCGTGGACGAAGACCTGCATCGTCACGCGGCCGAGAACATCGTGCGGGCCGATGCCCTCATCTTCGGCCGGGTAACCTACGAGATGATGGAGGCTGCGTGGCGGCCGCCTGCAGAGACGGGACTGAGGCCGGACTGGATGGCCGATTGGATGCAGCCATTCGCCCTGACCATCGACGCGGCAAGGAAATACGTCGTGTCGAGTACCCTGCAGCAGGTGGATTGGAATGCCGAGCTCGTGCGCGGGGATCATCTGGAGCACGCCGTTCGGCGGCTGAAGCAGCAGCCCGGGAACGGGCTGTTCGTGGGAGGGGTGAAGCTCCCGCAGGCGCTGGCCGAGCTGGGGTTGATCGATGAATACGAGTTCGTGGTGCATCCCAGGCTGGCGGGACACGGGCCGACACTGTTCGCGGGACTATCGAAGCATATCGACCTTAAGCTCGTGAGCCGGCTTGAGCTCGGCTCGGGGGCGGTGGCGATGCTGTATGAGCCGAGAACGTAATCATTGGCCAATATAGCCGGCCCCACGTGCCGAACCGACCCACTACCCGGATTCCTTGCCGCGCGGAGGGCGCTAACCGCGTTGCCCCGGATACGCCGGCTGTCTGCACACACGGTGTGCCGCACAGAACGAGAGAACCACACCCAACCCGCTACGCCGAGTCCCTGCAGGCGTGGCCTACCCCTCCTGCTACAACGATCGGAAGATGAATCAATTCGCGTGCCGGACAGAATGAGACAACTGCACCAAACCCGCTACGCCGAGTCCCTGCAGGCGAGGCCTGCCTCAGGAGACGGTGAACTTCTTTTCGAGGGCGCGGTACCCGGGGACGTCCACCACTGCCTCGAACTCCCTGAACGTGAGCATGTCCGCATAGCCGAAGGTCGAGCCGTTTTTCCTTAGGTAGGAGAGGCACCGCTCCATGGCTTTGGTTGCCGAGAAAAGCCCGGACAGGGGGAAGACGACGATCTTGAATCCGAGCTCGCCGAGCTCGGCCGCGCTCAGAAGGGGTGTCCTCCCGCCCTCGACCATGTTCGCGAAGAGAGGGGCGTCAGGGAACGCAGCCGCGATCTCCCTTAGCTCTTCGACAGACTGCGGGGCCTCGATGAAGACGACGTCGGCACCGGACTCGTAATAAATCCTGCCGCGCCTTATAGCGTCTTCGAGCCCGTTCACCGCGCGGGCGTCGGTTCGGCCTATTATGACGAGCTCGCTGGACCCGCGGGCCTCGACGGCGGCCCTAATCTTCTCGGCGTGCTCCTCGGCGGAGATGACGCGCTTCCCCTCGAAGTGCCCGCACTTCTTGGGCCACTCCTGGTCCTCGAGAATTATGCCGGCGGCCCCGGCGGAGACGACGTCTCCGACCGTACGCATGACGTTTAACGGGTTGCCGTACCCGGTGTCTATGTCGGCCACGACGGGGATCCCGACGGAGGATACTATGCGGCTCACGCTCGCCAGCATCTCGGTAGCGGTCAGGAACCCGAAGTCGGGCCGCCCGAGCGTGGACGCCGATATGCCGAAGCCGCTCGTGAACGCGGCCTCGAACCCGGCCGCCTCGGCGAGCCTCGCGCTTATGCAGTCGTGCACCCCCGGAAGGACGAGCACCCCTTCGCCCGAAAGCACCGCTCTTAGCCTCTCTCCGTTAGTCGTCATATCGTGCACCCCTTTTTAAAAGAAAAATAATTGAGCCCGGGACGGTGTCAAGCGGGATTGAACTCGCGCCGGGATTTGTGATATTCTGGGGTTGTCGATTTATTGTACGTACATTTTTCTACGGGTCCCGGACGTGAAAAAGAAAGCGGCGAAAGAGACGGACAGAAAGGAGCCCCGGGCCAGGGTCGAATCCGGGCTCAAGAGCAGGGACGTCATCAAGCTCATAGAGGCCCTCGAAGGAGTGAGCCTCGATTACGACCACCTTTACTACTACGAGCACACGGGGCTCATAGTCCCGAGCCTGAGGTCGGCGCAGGGGAGGGGGGTCCCGAAGCTCTATTCCACGGAAGACTTTATCATACTCAGATGGCTCGTGTCGCTCCAGAAAAACGGCATACCCGTAAGCCGCTTTCGCGAGGTGCTGGGGTTCCTCAAGGATAAGATGCCCGAAGTGCTGGCCGAGCCCCACAACTGGGTGCTCATCACGGACGGGAAGTCGATACGGTTCTTCGACAAGGTCTCGTCGAGGGCGTTCGACGTCCTCCGGGACACGGGGCAGTACCTATTCTTCTTCCCCATAGGCAAGGTCGCGGACGAGAGCAAAAGGGCCGTGAAGAAGCTCGGGGCCGGGAAGAAAAAGGGCGGGAAATAAGCTCCGGGGCTATTTTTTTTCGCCGGGTGTGCCGAGCGGCTTCTTCGGCTTTATGACGTCCGGTATGGACGTGAAGGATATCCGGAGCGGGGCTGCGTCCGGGGCCGCGTGCATCGATCCGTAATATATGCTGTTCGTTCCGAACTTGTCGTTTATGCTGTCGAGCGCGGCGGCGACGTCGTCCCTCTTCCTGTCCGCGGGCAGGAGCGGCAGGGTGCTTTCGCCGGCGGGGACGAGGTCGATGAACGCGACCGACACCCTGAGCGGCTTACGCCCCCGGGGCCTCTCGTTCCAGACGCCCATGAACGCCTCTATCATCGTCTGCGTGTCGTTCTTCATATCTATACTTATGCCCTTCCTCCAGCCCCGATGCTCCCCGAAATAATCTATCCCGACAGTCATCTTCCGCGTAAGGCAGCCGAGACGCCTCAGCCTGAAGGCGGCCTTGTGTATGAGGTTAACGAAGACGGCCCGGACTCCTTCGTCCGTCCTTTGAGCGGGAGGGAGGACGTGGGAATGGCTGACGCTCCGGCGCGCGGTTTCGGGCTCGGGGACGTCCTCGCCCCTGAGGAGCGCATGCCATCTCTTCCCGACGACTCTCTCCCATATGCGCCCCATCCTGTTTTCGGTGAGCCCGCAGAGCTCCTCGACGGTGCTTATTCCGTTGGCCCTGAGCCGCGCATACATGCGCCGCCCTATACCGGGGAAGTCGGTCAGCGAAAGCGGGTAGAGCCTCTCGGGGAGCTCCTCCTTTTTTATGACGACGAAGCCGTCGGGCTTCTGCATGTCGCTCGCCACCTTGGCCAGGAAGCGGTTGGGCGCTATGCCGACCGAGCACTTCAGATACCCGCCCGCCTGCTCCCTTATGGCGTCCTTCACCCTCCGGCCGAGGGCGACGGCGCTGCCATGCTCCGTCTGCCGTCCCGTGAGCCTGCACGACATCTCGTCTATGGAATCGACCCTGTGGACGGGAAGGACCGAATCCACGGCGGCGCGTATCTTCCCGTGCATCTCTATGTATTCGACCGGGCGCGATTCGACGAGCACGATGCCGGGGCACATCTCCCGCGCAGCCGAGACGCGCGTCCCCGTCGTGACGCCGAACGCCTTGGCCTCGTAGCTCGCAGCGATGCAGCAGGTGCTGTCGGCCATGACCGGGACTACACCCACCGGAAGGCCGCGGAGCTCGGGGCGGAGCTCCTGCTCGACCGAGGCGAAATAGGAGTTCATATCGACGAAGAGCCAGTTAAGGGGCGAGCTGTCCACGAATGAAAAGAATAACACAATATGAAAGCTCAAAAGCCCCGGGATTAATGTGCTAGAATATGGCTATGGAGAGGAGCTTCGACTTCCTTTTCGCCGGGGCGGGAATACTGGGCTCGTCCGCCGCGTGCGCGCTTTCGATGGAGCTCGAACGGAGGGGCGAGAGGGCCAGCATCGGCGTCCTCGACCCCGACCTCGAAGGCGAGCACTCGTCAACGCTGAAGAACGCGGGCGGCGTCAGGGCCACGTGGCGGAGCAGGGCGAACGTCGAGCTCTGCAAGTACTCGATAGACTTTTACGAGACGATTTCCGAGATCATACAGTTCCGTGAATTCGGGTACTACTGGATGCACGGGAGCGCCTCGTGGAAGGAGGTAAACGAGAACCATCCGCTCTACGTCGAGTACGGCCTCCCGGTCGAGCTTTATCCGCCCGAGGACGCGCCGCGCATTATACCGCTCGTCACCAGCACCGAAGGCGTCGAAGGGCTCTCGATATCGCGTAAGGCCGGGCTCATCGACCACTATTCCCTGAGGGAATATTACAGGGGCTCGGCGAAGGCGCGGGGGGTGGAGTTCATGGGCGGATTTTTCGTCAACGGTGTGAAGGTCGAGGACGGGCTGGCGACCGCCGTTACGGCGTACGACCTCGGCGGACTCGGGAAGGGCACGGACGGGTACGGCGACGCGGCGAGGGAGATTCTGACCACGGGCGCGCCCGGCAAAGACCTCCCCGTCGCCGAATTTACATGCGGGGCGCTCATAAACACGGCCGGCGCGTGGGCCCCCGTTGTATCGAGGCTGTACGGCTTCGAGGACGACGCCATAAAGCCCCGGAGGCGGCAGATGGTCGTCATCGACGCCCCGGACATCGACCTCTC
>JADLGH010000027.1 GCA_020849425.1 Candidatus Dadabacteria bacterium | reverse complement strand
TCGAGAAGGGTATCTACGACGGAAGGAATTTTCATTTCGGCATAAGGGAGAACGCCATGGCGGCCTCCGCGAACGGGATGTGTCTCAGCAAGCTCAAGCCCTACACGGCGACTTACTTCGTATTCTCCGATTACATGAGAGCGCCCGTCAGGCTCGCGTGCCTGATGCAGATACCGGTCGTGTTCACGTTCACTCACGACAGCATCGGCCTCGGCGAGGACGGCCCGACGCACCAGCCGATAGAGCATCTCGCGTCGCTCCGCGCCATGCCGAACCTGGACGTCATAAGGCCGGCCGACGCGAACGAGCTGAGCCAGCTATGGAAATACATAATGACGGTAAGAGATCGTCCGGTGGCGCTCATACTCACGAGGCAGGACATCCCGACGTTCGACAGGAGCGTTTACGCACCGGCCGAGGGGGCGCTCAGGGGCGCGTACGTAATCGCCGACAGCGACAAGAAGCCCGAGCTTATACTCATAGGCACGGGCTCCGAGGTGCAGCTCTGCCTCGGGGCGTACGAGGTCTTGAAGAAGGATGGGGTGAAGGTCCGCGTGGTGAGCATGCCGTGCTGGTCGCTCTACGAGATGCAGGGCTCCGAGTACTGGGAGGAGGTGCTGCCGTCGTCGGTTCACGCGAGGGTGTCCGTCGAAGCGGGCTCCACTTTCGGATGGCGGAGGTACGTGGGCCCCTACGACAGGGGGGGCGTGATAGGTATCAGCACGTTCGGGGAATCGGCCCCTATAGGCGACCTTCTTCCCGAGTTCGGGTTTACGGTCGAGCACGTCGTCGCCAAGGCGAAAGAGGTGCTCAACAACAACGCAAAAAAGAAATCGGGTAAAACCGCGAAAAAATGACGTAGATTTAATAAGATATCGCCGGAGGTTACGCCGGGCGAAGCGAAAACTCAAAGTATGGGGGAAAACGAATGTCGAGAATTCAGGAATTGACCGAGCTCGGTCAGTCTATTTGGTATGACTATATAAGGAGATCGTTTTTAACCTCGGGGGAGCTGAAGGCCCTCATAGACGAGGGGCTCCGGGGCGAAACCTCGAACCCGTCCATACTCGAAAAGGCTATTGCCGGGAGCTCCGATTACGACGAGGACTTAAAGGGCCTCGTCGCCGAGGGGAAATCCGTCAACGACATATACGAGGCCCTCGCGCTGAAGGACATAGCGATGGCCGCCGACTTCTTCAGGCCTCTATACGACGAGACCAAGGGCCGGGACGGATTCATAAGCCTCGAAGTGAGCCCGACGCTCGCCAACAACACGAAGCAAACCATCAAGGAAGCCAGGCGCTATTACGTCACGCTCGGGCGGCCGAACGTCATGATCAAGGTGCCCGCCACCAAGGCCGGCATGCCGGCGATAACGGAGCTCATCGCCGCGGGCGTGAACGTCAACGTAACGCTGATATTCAGCCTGGAGCAGTATAGGGCCGTTGCAGAAGCCTATATCCAGGGCCTCGAAAGGCTCGCCGCGAACGGCCCGTCCGTGTTCAAGGGGCACAAGGTGGACAGGGTGGCGTCGGTTGCGTCGTTCTTCGTGAGCAGGGTGGACACCGCCGTCGATCCCCAGCTCGAAAAGATCGGCAACAAGGACCTTCAGGGCAGGATAGCCGTGGCCAACGCGAAGATCGCATACGACGAGTTCAGAGGCATATTCAAAGGCAAGAGGTGGAAGAAGCTCGCAGATGCCGGGGCAAGGGTGCAGAGGCCCCTCTGGGCGAGCACGAGCACGAAGAATCCCGCGTATTCGGACACGCTATACGTGGACGAGCTCATAGGGGCGGATACCGTGAACACCGTCCCGCCGGCGACGTACAAGGCGTTTAAGGACCACGGGAATCCCGCGCTGACGATAACGAAGGGCGTCAAGAAGGCCAGGGAAGACGTCAGGAAGCTCGGCAAGCTCGGCGTCAGCCTCGACGCCGTGACGAAGAAGCTTCTCAAGGACGGCGTCGCCCAGTTCGCGGACTCTTTCAAGACCCTCATGGCGAGCATAGAGCAGAAAAAGCAGCAGCTCGAAGCCGACAAGGAGGCATATACAGCATCCCTGGGAAAGTATCAGGAGGCCGTGGATAAGAGGCTCGAGGAAATCGCGGCCGACAACGTCGTACAGAAGATCTGGAATTTCGATTACATGGTCTGGAGGGACGACCCCACCGAAATAAGCAACAGGCTCGGGTGGCTTCACATACCCGAGGTCATGATGGACGCCCTCCCGGATATAAGGAAGGTGGTGGACGAGGTAAAGGCCGACGGCTACAAGAGCGCCCTCCTCCTCGGCATGGGCGGCTCGAGTCTCGCGCCTGTGGTCATACGCGAAACTTACGGCGTAAAGAAGGGGTACCTCGACGTAGCGGTGCTCGACAGCACCGACCCGGGGGCCGTCCTCGAACAGAGAAGACGCCTCAACCTGTCGAAGACGGTCTTCATCGTTTCGACAAAATCGGGCGGCACCGCCGAGACACTTTCGTTCATGAAATATTTCTACAACGAGACGCTGGCCGAGATCGGCAAGAAGGAGGTCGGCCGGCATTTCATCGCGATAACCGACCCGGGAAGCGGGCTCCAGAAGATAGCGGCCGAGCTCAAGTTCAGGAAGATTTTCCTTAACGACCCCAACATCGGCGGCCGCTACTCGGCCCTTTCGTTCGTGGGTATTCCGCCCGCGGCGTTTCAGGGGGTCGATCTCGACACCCTCCTCGGAAGGGCTGTGGCGATGCTCCGTAACAACGAGAGCTGCAGCGATTCCGGCAAGGGCGATCAATCCGGCGTCTGGCTCGGCGCGATACTCGGCGAGCTCACGAAGGCCGGCCACGATAAGGTGACGCTGGTCGCGTCGCCGCCGATAGAGGGCTTCGGCTCGTGGGTCGAGCAGCTCATAGCCGAGAGCACGGGCAAGGAAGGGAAGGGCATACTGCCCGTAGACAGGGAGCCCCTCGCGGCGCCCGAGTTTTACGCAAACGACAGGCTCTTCGTCTACCTCCGCCTCGCAAACGACAACACGTACGACAGGCAGGTAAAGGCTGTTGAGAAGGCCGGGCATCCCGTGGTGTACATCAACCTCAAGGACATATACGACCTCGGCGGAGAGTTCTTCAGGTGGGAGATGGCGATAGCCATAGCCGGACGCATAATCGGCATACATCCGTTCAACCAGCCGAACGTAGAGGCGGCCAAAGTGCTGGCGCGTAACATGATAGCCGAGTACCAGAAGAAGGGACAGCTCCCCCCGATGAACGCCAACGAGCTCACGGCGGGCGACATAACGGTTTATTCGGACTTCAAGGCGAAGAGCCTGGAGGAGGCCCTTACGAAGTTCCTCTCCTACGCAAAGCCCGGAAGGGATGAGGGCAAGGGGAGGAGCTACGTCGCGTTTCAGGCGTACGTCAAGCCGACTGACGAGACCTATGCCGCACTTCAAAAACTGCGAAGCAAGGTGCAGAGGAAATACAGGCTCGCGACGACAGTGGGATACGGCCCCCGGTTCCTCCATTCGACGGGACAGCTCCACAAGGGCGACGCGGGGCACGGCCTGTTCATACAGCTCACCTCGGAAAAGCCCGAGGACGCGCCGATACCGGACGAGCCCGGCAAGAAGGCGTCGTCTATATCGTTCGGCGTGTTCATCAACGCCGAGGCGCTCGGCGACCGCCAGGCGCTCCTCGACAGGAAGCGTAAGGTGCTGACGCTCCATCTCGGTGAAGACGTGGTCGGAGGCATAAACAAACTCGCGAAGCTTCTTTAGAAGGGAAAAGAGTGATAAAGGCATTTATATTCGATCTCGACGGCACGCTCGTCCAGACCGAAGCGTTAAAAGCGGAATCATATGCGCGGGCAGCTGTCGAGCTCGACGGCGGATTAACCGAAGACGAGGTAATCGCCGCGTTCAAGGACTACGTGGGCCTCTCGCGAAAGGAAGTCGCCGAGGGGCTTCTCGAACATTTCGGGCTCGGTGCAAGGGCGGCCGCGAGGATGAAGGAATTCGGCGTTTCCGCGCCGTGGCAGGCGTTCGTCGAGATAAGGCTCAAAAGCTATTTCCGGATGATATCGGACCCTGAAATTTTAAAAGGGCATTTATGCCCCTATAATTACGGGCTTCTCAAGAAGGTGAGGGGAGAGGGCTACCCCACGGGCCTCGGGACGATGTCCCACAGGGAAGAGGCCTACCGCGTCATGGACGTGCTCGGTATCGCGGACGATTTCGATTTCGTCGCTACGATAGAGGACGTCGACAGGGGAAAGCCCGACCCCGAGATATATAACCTTCTCGCCGGGGAGCTCGGGACGGAGCACGACGAGTGTCTCGTCATCGAGGATTCGGCCTCGGGCGTCAAAGCTGCACTCGCGGCGAAGATGTACTGCATGGTGGTGACGACGGACTATACGCGCGCGGGGGTGCACGCCCTCCCGCCGTCGCCCGGGATGAGAATACTCGACGACGCGCCTGGTCTCATCCCGGCGGTAGACGAGTTCATGCGCGAGCTCAGCGGCGCGAGGGAGAGTGCGGGTTGAGCGGATCTCCGGACAAGAACGGGAAGGCCCTTCAGGACAGGCTGAAGAAGGAAGCGGGGATAAGCGCCGTCGATCTCGTGTCCCCGGGCATGATACTCGGGCTCGGCACGGGCAGTACAACGCACTTCGCCCTCGAAGAGCTCGGCAAGAGGCTCGCCGACGGCAGGCTGAAGGACATAGTCGGCATACCGAGCTCCCTGGACACGGAGAAAAGCGCCGGGGAATTCGGTATTCCGCTTATAACGTTCGACGACAAGCAGACGATAGACCTCACGATAGACGGGGCCGACGAAGTGGACCCGAACCTTAACCTCATAAAAGGGGGCGGGGGGGCGCTCCTTCGTGAGAAGGTGCTCGCCCAGGCGAGCAGGCGGAACGTCATGGTAATTGACGAGAGCAAAATGTCGCCCAGGCTGGGGACGCATTTTCCCGTTCCGATAGAGGTGATCCCGTTTGCGTGGAGGCCCGTGGCCGAATTCCTTAAATCGCTCGGCGGAGAGCCCGTTCTGCGCAGGAAGGACGCCGGGGAAATATACGAGACCGACCAGTCGAATTACATACTCGACTGCAGGTTCGGCCCGATAGAGAACCTCGATGAGCTCGCGGCGAAACTGGGACAGAAGGCGGGGATAGCCGAGTTCGGAATTTTCATAGGCACCGCGAGCGAGGTCATAGTGGCGACGTCTCACGGCATCAGATATCGAAAGCGGAATGATTCTTAAAAGTATCGGGAGGTGAAAGGCACAGGTGGTTATCGTAGAGCCGTCGATACTCTCGGCTGATTTCACTCGGCTCGGCGAGGCCGTTCTCGAGGCCGAGAGGGCCGGGGTCTCGTGGATACAGATAGACGTCATGGACGGCCGCTTCGTGCCGAACCTCAACTTCGGCCCGGGTACCGTGGCCGCCATAAGGCCTCTCGTGAAACTGAAGCTCGACGTCCATCTCATGATCGTCGAGCCTGAAAAGTACGTCGCGGATTTCGTCAAAGCCGGCGCCGACCGCATCATCGTTCACCAGGAAGTCTGCCCGCATATCCACCGCGTCCTCGAATCGATAAGGGAGCACGGCATCCAGGCGGGCGTGACGCTCAACCCGGGGACCCCGCCCTACGCCATAGAGGAGGTGCTGGAGCTTTCGGATTTCGTCCAGGTGATGGGGGTCAACCCGGGGTTCGGCGGACAGAAATTCATACGCACGCAGCTCGACAAGATACGTATGCTGAAGGAAATGCTGAATGCGAGAGGGCTCGACGTGCCGATCGGGGTGGACGGCGGAATAGACCTCGAAAACGTGCGCGATATCGTCGAGGCGGGGACGACGGTGCTCGTAGCCGGCTCGAGCGTCTACAACACACGCGGCCCGGTGAAGGAGAACGTCTCGGCCCTTTTGGCGAGGGTCGCCTGACAAAGGATTAACACGGAACAGGAAGGAGAAAACCCAATCCAATTATACAGGAGGTCGACATGAAGATAGCGATGGTAGGGCTTGGAAAAATGGGCGGCAATATGACGGAGCGCCTGATGCAGGACGGACACGAGGTAGTCGTATGGAACCTTACCCCGGAGCCGGTCGAGGAATACGCGAAGAAGGGGGCGATACCGTCGAGCTCGATAGCGGACATGGTCAAGAAGCTGCCGAAGCCGAGGGTGGTCTGGCTCATGGTCCCTTCGGGAAAGCCGGTCGACCAGAATATAAGGGAGCTCAAGAAGCACCTCAAAAAGGGCGACATAATAATCGACGGCGGCAACTCCGAGTGGCAGGATTCACAGAAACGCGCCAAGGGGCTCGAGTCCTCGGGCATAGAATTCATCGACTGCGGGACGAGCGGCGGCGTATGGGGGCTTAAGGAAGGGTATTGTCTCATGTACGGCGGAAACAAAAAGGCCGTCGATCACGTGGAGCCCATATTCAAGACTCTCGCGCCGAGATACGGCTACCTCCACTGCGGGCCCGTCGGCTCGGGGCATTACGTGAAGATGGTGCACAACGGCATCGAGTACGGCCTCCTCCAGGCGTACGCCGAGGGGTTCACCGTCCTTCACAGCGCACCGTTCGACATCGACCTCCAGGCGGTGAGCAAGGTGTGGAAGCACGGGAGCGTGATACGCTCGTGGCTCCTCGACCTCGCGGAGCGCGTGTTCAAGGCGGACCCGACCCTGTCCGACCTCGACCCATACGTCTGGGACAGCGGCGAGGGCAGATGGACCGTCGAGGCGGCGCTTCACCAGAACGTGCCCGCACCGATAATCACCGCGTCGCTCATTGCGAGGATCCAGTCGAGGGACAGCGATTCCTTCGCCATGAAGACAATCGCGGCGCTCAGGAACCAGTTCGGGGGACACGCGGTCAAGAAGAAGGCCGACGACGGCAAGTAGAAGAGCCGAACGCATTTTCGGGGCTCTAAAAATCGAATTATATAAAAGGGGACGCATAGGGCACAGGTAAACGACTGCGTAATCGTAATATTCGGCGCTTCGGGCGACCTCACGAAGAGAAAGCTCCTGCCGGCGCTCTACGCACTTTTCAGGCAGGGGCTTCTTCCGGACAGCTTCGCCATACTGGGCACCAGCAGGTCGCCCTTCACGGACGATGCCTACAGGCAGAAGACTGTCGAGGACATTTCCACATACGGAGGGCTAAAGGACCCGGACAAGGGCAAGCTCGGGGACTTCGCGAAGCACGTCTATTATCAGGCCATGGACGCGACCGACCTCAACCATTACAGCGACCTCAAGAAGAAGCTCGCCTCCATAGATTCGGAGGCCAAGACCGGCGGGAATTACATTTTCTATCTCTCGACCTCCCCGAGCCTCTATTCCTCAATAGCCGGCAACCTCGGCGACAGCGGTCTTTCGGAACAAGGCCCAGACGGCGCGCCGTGGAGGCGCATAGTAGTCGAAAAGCCGTTCGGGCGGGACCTCGAGTCGGCAAAGAAGCTGAACGCCGACCTTCAGAGCAAATTCGAAGAGGACCAGATCTACAGGATAGACCACTACCTCGGAAAGGAAACCGTCCAGGATATATTCGCGCTCAGGTTCGCGAACGGCATATTCGAGCCGCTCTGGAACAGGAATTACATAAACCGCGTCGAGATCACGGCGTCCGAGTCCATCGGCGTCGAGGAGAGGGGAGGATACTACGACCATTACGGTGCGCTCCGGGACATGATACAGAACCACCTGCTGCAGGTCCTGGGGACGGTTGCGATAGAGCCTCCCTCCGTTTTCGACGCGACCGACGTCAGGAACGAGACGATAAAGATATTCAGGTCGCTCCGCCCGATAAAGCCCGGGGACGTGGCGAAGCAGGTCGTAAGGGGCCAGTATACGGAATCCATAATCAACGGAAATAAAGTGGCCGGCTACAGGCAGGAAAAGGACGTCGCCCCCGACTCCCGCACTGAGACGTTCGTTGCGATGAAGCTCTACATCGACAACTGGCGCTGGGGGGACGTGCCGTTCTATCTGCGGACGGGGAAATGCCTGCCTACGCGCGTGAGCGAGGTGGTCATCGATTTCAAGAAGACCCCGCACCGGCTCTTTTCGGAGGAGATACTCTGCGCCGCGACGCCGAACCAGCTCATAATACGCATACAGCCCGACGAGGGCATACTCCTTAAATTCGGCATGAAGAAGCCGGGGGCCGGGTTCGAGATAAAGGAGGTCGGGATGGATTTCCATTACTCCGACCTCGCCGACGCCTACATCCCCGAGGCGTACGAGAGGCTCCTCCTCGACTGCATGCTGGGCGACGCCACGCACTATGCCCGCGCCGACGCCGTGGAGGCGTGCTGGACGTTCGTCGATCCCATTCTCAACGCATGGGAGAACGATCCGGCCGTACCGCTTTACGGCTATCCGGCCGGCTCGTGGGGACCGGAGGAGGCGAAATATATATTCAATTCGCCGGAGGAGGACTGGCGTTACCCCTGTAAGGATCTTTCGACGAACGGGGAACCCTGCGAGCTCTAGGAGACTGACCCATGAAACGTGAGATATATAAATTTCCGGGTATAACCGAAATGGCCGCACGCCTCGCGGCCGATTTTAAAGCCGCCGCTGAAGAGAAGGCCAAGGCGGGCGGGCGTCTGATAGCCGCTCTTTCGGGCGGGCACACGCCGAAATCCTTTTTCGAGATCCTTGCGCAGCCGCCCTACAGGGACGGCGTGCCGTGGGATAACGTGATATTTTTCTGGGGCGATGAAAGGTGCGTCCCGCCGGACAACGACGAGAGCAACTTCAAGATGACCGACCTCGCGCTCCTTTCTCACGTCCCGATTCCCGAGCCAAACGTGCACCGTATAATCGGCGAGAATCCGCCGGAGGAAGAGGCCGAACGCTACGCCGGGGTGATAAGGAGATTCGTCCCCGTTTCAGAGAACGGGTTCCCGCGCTTCGACTGGATATTCCTCGGCATGGGGGACGACGGCCACACGGCGTCTCTCTTTCCGGGCGCGCCGACGCTGAAAGAAAGGGAGAAGGTTTGCGTCGTGGCGACTCACCCGCAGACGGGACAGAAGAGGGTGAGCGTGACTTTTCCCGTGCTCGACAACGGGGCGAGGGTTTCGTTCCTCGTCGCGGGGGCGGACAAGGAGCCTGTTCTGCGGCAGATACTCGAAGGGGAGGGCCGGCAGCTTCCCTACCCCTCGTCCATGGTGAACCCCGTGGACGGCGTCCTCGAATGGTACGTGGATAGTTCGGCGGCGCCCTGGCTCAGTGCCTGAGCGCCCCTGTCGTTCAAAACGTTTAGAATATCTTCGAGAAGTTTCTGGCCTTTCTCTTCTTCCATTTCCCGGTCTGGTAGGCGTTCGCGACGATGAGCGGTACGACGGTCGTCGCCTCGGCGTAGACCATCTGCTCATAGACGGTGCTCACCTTGCCCCAGGAGGAAGCCTCCTTGAGCGTCGAGGAGCTGCACGCCCCGTCCCTGACGTCGGCGACGGTGATCTGAACGGCGTACTTGTGGACGGGCACGTCTTTTCCGAGCACCTCGGCCGCGACGACCGTATCCTGGGCGAAGTTCTTCGGCACGCCGCCGCCTATCATAAAGAGGCCGCTTTCCTTCGAGGCCATCTTTATCCTCGTGAGCTCAAGAAAGTCCTTCACGCTGTCGATGGAGACGTGCGAGTCGGGGTTGTGCCACTGGTGGTAGACGAGGCCGAATCCTGCCGACGAATCCGAAAACGCGGGGCAGAATATCGGCACGTTGTGCTCGTATGCGGCCTGTATGAGGGAGTTCTTGTTCTTCGCGTTCTTCGTGAGCCACCTGCCCATCTCGCGTATGAACTCGCGTGAGGAATACGGGCGGTGTTCGAGCGTGTCGGCTATCCCGGCAATCGTTTTGTCGCATTCCTGGAGCTCTTCCTCGTCGATGAAGGTGTCGTATATGCGGTCGATGTAGAGGGACCTCAGCATGCCGTCGTCGATGAACGGCGTGCCGACGTAGTGCTTGAAGCCGAGGGCCTCGAAGAAGTCCATATCGACGATCGACGCGCCGGTGGCGACGATGACGTCTATCATGTTCAGCCTTACCATGTCGGCGTAGACCTGCATGCATCCGCCGGCGGAGGTCGAGCCCGCGAGCGTCAGCCACACGGAGGCGTTTTTATCGGCGAGGTTCATGTCGAAAATGTCGGCGGCCCTTGCCGTGTCGCGCGAGGAGAACGACATCCCGCGGTAGGCGTCGATTATCTTCTTGCCGTCTATCTTCTTGATGTCTACGTGCTTTACGGTTTCTTTTAAAAGTTGTTTTTTCGTAACTTTAGCCATCTTGTTGCTCTCCTTGTTTTCTCCCCGGCCGGGGGTGCCGGCCCCGGTTTTTATTATAGTCTGCGCCGGAACGGTTTTAGTTTTCTTTTGGTGAAACGTGCATAAAAAGGGGCTTTTTCGGCCCTCAACTATTGTATAGCCGGTTCCAATGAAGTCAAAGCTAAAGCGGCTCCTGCTGCGTCATGCAGTGGACCGCGCCGCCCCCGTAAATGATATCGCTGCAGTCGATCGGGACGAGCTTCCGCCCGGGGAGGCATTTCGCCAGGATTTCGAGCGCCAGACGATCATTTTCGTCGTTAAATACGGGCGCGAGCACGACAGTGTTGCCTATGTAAAAATTGGTGTACGATACAGGGGCCTTTTCGCCGCCGTCGTACCTTACATGGGGCATCGGCAGCTTTATTATATTGAACGGCTTACCGTCCAAATCCGTTGCGTCCGACAGTATCTCGTAGTTCGCCTTAAGCACCGCGTAGTTCTCGTCGTTCTCGTCTTCCTCGAAGGCGCAGACGATCGTACCGTGCGAGACGAAGCGGGCTAACTCGTCTATGTGCCCGTCGGTGTGGTCGTTGAGGAGCCCGTCGCCGAGCCATATGGTCTTCCGGACGCCGAGGAAATCCCCGAGGAATTTCTCTATGTCTCCCTTCTTCATTCCGGGGTTCCTGTTTTCGTTGAGGAGGCACTGCTCCGTCGTGAGGCATACGCCGGCCCCGTTTACGTCTATCGCGCCCCCCTCGACTACGGCGTCGGCTTTTACGAGCGGAAGGTCTTTCCACCGCGATATCTTCCCGGGTATCTCCCCGTCCTTTAAAAGCTCGGGGAACTTGCCTCCCCACGCATTGAATATCCACTTCGTTATAACCTTCCCGCCGCGCCCGTCCCTTACGAAAATAGGCCCGGTGTCCCTGAGCCACACGTCGGCGTAATCCGTTTCGCGGAATCTTACCACATCATCCCCGACCCCTGCCGCCGCGAGCTTCACACGGGCCCTCTCCTTCATCTCGTCGTCGAGGACGAGGAGCTCCGCCCTCTCGCTCCCTTCGAGCGCCTTTATCATTTCGACGAATACGTCCTCGGCCTTTTCGACCCTGTCAGGGAAAGTGATCTCGTCGTAGGGCCACGCGAGCCACACGGCTTCGTGAGGCTCCCATTCGGCGGGCATGGTGTAATTCGGATTCTTCTCGTTCATACGGGATTTACTTCTGCCTAAGCGCCTTTTTCATGTCTTCATAGTGCGCGACGTTTTCGAGCTTCTTCGATTTCTTGACGAGCTTTCCCGTCGTAAGGCCCTTGTAGGTATCGGGCCTCCGGTTCCTGAGGAATCCCCAGCCTTCGGCGTAGAAGTCGTTCCTTTCGAGGTCGAGCTCTGCCGTGATTATTTCCTCTTTCGTCCCCGAGCCGCGTTTTATGACCTTCCCGAACGGGTCGCATATGAAAGAGCGCCCCCAGAACCTCATCCTGCCTTCCTGACCGACGCGGTTAATGGCGGCGACGTAGACGCTGTTGGCTATGGCATGCCCCCTCTGTACAGTCTCCCACGCGTCGTGCCAGTCGCCTTCCTCGTCGTAGCCGACGATCCTCCCTATTGCGGTCGGGTAGAAGATTATCCCGGCCCCGGCGAGCCTAGCCATGCGGGCGGCCTCGGGGAACCACTGGTCGTAGCAGATCAGCACCGCGAACTTCACGTTTCCCGACTTGAATACGACGTAACCGCCCTGTCCCTCTTCGAAGTATTCCTTCTCGTAAAAGCCGGGGTCGTGGGGAATGTGAATCTTGTGGTACCGTCCGGCGAGCCTGCCGTTCTCGCCTATCACGGCGGCCGTGTTGAAGTACTTCCCGTCCTTCTTTTCATAGAACGGAACAACGATAGTTACGCCCAGCTCCGCAGCAGCCTTTTTCATCCCGGATACCGTGTAGCCGTTTGCGGTCTCGGCGTAGTCGTCCTTTTCGAGGTTCTCCCGCTGCGGGAAATACGGGGTCTGAAAGAGCTCCTGGAGGGCGATTATCTCCGCCCCGTTTTTCGCCGCCTCTTCCACCATTTTGACGGTTTTTTCGACGTTCTTCCGAACGTCGTCCGAGACCTTCGTCTGTATGAGGGCTATGGTGACTTTCTTCACACTGTAATTGTATGGAAACGCGGAGATTATACAACTCGTCTTAATACGTTCTGAACATGAGTTGGGTGGTGCTCCGTTTTGTTGTGCTAAATAAGTGATATAATAAATTTCTTATGAAAAACTGTCCCTACTGTGCCGAAGAAATCCAGGATGATGCTATCAAGTGTAAGTTTTGTGGAGAGTGGCTTGAAAAGAATCCTAGGGAGCATGATATTATCTCCGCAAAAGCGCCAATCGTCATTCAGAGTAAAAAAAGTAAGGGTGTTGCTGCTTTCTTAGCGATCTTTCTTGGCGGCTTGGGTTTACATAAATTTTATTTAAATCAAGCTGGCACGGGCATATTATATTTGTTGTTTTGTTGGACATTTATACCTGCAATATTGGGTTTTATAGAAGGCCTAATTTATGCTTTTATGAGTGATGAAAAATTTGATAAGCAGTTTAATCAACTTAGTTATGTCCAGACCAAAATCAATCAGATAAGAGTTAGCCGACGGATTGAGTTAAGCAATGTTGAAGGCGAGACCGGAAGAAGGTATAAGGCAGTAGTCGCTTGGGACAGTGCTAAAGTAAGATCAGAGCCTAGTTCGACTTCAAGAGTGCTGGATCGTTTGGTTAAAGGCGTACAAGTAGAAGTCAGCAATATATCCGACCAATGGGTGAAAGTTGTTGTCCCTGATTCAGATTTAGAGGGCTGGATGTTTGAAAGTTCTTTGGATAGGCTAACTTAAAAGAAGAAGACATACTGTGCAGCCTTAAAATAGAGACTCCTTACCTGGGAATTTATTCCAACCAAATGTATCTTGCGACGAAGAGGACGGCGAAGAGGTATATGAGCCAGTGCACCTTCTTTCCCTTGCCGCTCAGGAGCTTTAAGAGGACGTACGAGATGACGCCGAACGAGATGCCCTCGGTGATACTGAAGGTAAGCGGCATCATGACGAGCGTAAGGAATGCAGGGATCGATTCCGTGTAGTCTTCCCACTCGACGTGAATCACGTTTTTGAACATCATGCTGCCGACGATTATGAGCGCGGGCGCTATGACCGGGTAAAGGGTGACGCCGTCCACGTCTATTCCCGCGCCTATCGTGTGAACGAGAGGGCTCAGGAATATGGACAGTATGAAGAGCGCCGCTACGACTATGCCCGTAAGCCCCGTCCGCCCGCCGGCGGATATGCCTGCCGCGCTCTCCACGTAGCTCGTCACTGTAGACGTCCCCAGGAGCGCGCCGCTCGACGTCGCAATCGCATCCGACAGGAGAGCCTGCCTTGCCCTCGGGAGCTTCCCGTCCTTCATGAGCCCTCCCTGCTGGCTTACACCTATGAGCGTCCCGATGGTGTCGAACATATCGAGGAAGAGGAATACGAATATGACGGTTATGAGGTGGGGGTCCTCGAAGACGTTGGGTATGGCCAGCTTGAACAGCGTCGGGTCGAGGGACGGGGGCGCGGCCGCGACGCCGCCGAATTCGATTATCCCGAATACGAGCCCCGCCGCGGCCGTCGCGAGTATGCCGATGAGTACCGCGCCCCTCATCTTAAGCGCGAGGAGGGCTGCCATCACGACGAGCCCGAATATCGACACGAGAGTCGGCGTCGATTTCAGCTTGCCGAGCGTGACGTAAGTCACCGGGTGCCCGGCGACTATGCCCGACCATTCGAGTCCGACGAGCGTTATGAGAAGGCCGATGCCGACGGGGATGCCGCTCTTGAGGCACCCGGGGAGGACGTTCATCAGCGTCTCCCTGAGCCCGACCGTGGAGAGCAGCGCGAATATCAGCCCGGCGACGAACACGGCGCCGAGGGCCTCCTGCCACGTATAACCGAGCGTAAGGACAACGATGTACGTGAAGTAGAAATTGTGCCCCATCGCCGGGGCCATCGCTATCGGGTAGTTCGCGAGGAATGCCATGAGCAGGGTGCCGAGGGCGCTCGCGAGACACGTCGCCACCATGACCGCGCCCGGGTCCATCCCCGCCGCGCCCATCACTGCGGGCTGGACGAAGATGATGTACGACATGGTCATGAACGTCGTCAGCCCCGCCGTAATCTCTCGTCCGGGGGTCGTTCCGTTCTCTTTCAGTCCGAATAGTCTTTCGATCATTGGGGCGGGTTTCGTACCGAGTGAAATATTCGCTGACATTATCTCCCCTGCCGGGCGGTTTTGTCAATCTACAAATGAGGTTTATACTAAAGCAGCTTCGGATATTCCCGCCCCGGCCCCGGGCAGTCCGAATGCGCGGTACTTATGCCTGAGTATCTGGAAATCCTGATTCTGTTCGGTGTGGGAGCTGTCGCCGGCGCTATTAACGTTATGGCCGGGGGAGGCTCCAGCCTGACGCTCCCCGCGCTCATATTCATCGGCCTCGATAGCGCCGCCGCGAACGGCACGAACCGCGTCGGCATACTCGTTCAGAGCATACTCGCCACGCTCTCCTACAGGCACGAAAAGGTCTCGGCACTGGAGAAGAGCCTTAAGCTTGCGGCTTTCACGATACCGGGAGCGATCCTCGGCGCGCTCGTCGCCGTCAATATAAGCAACGAATGGTTCGACCGCATACTGGGCATCGTAATGATAGGAATTATAATCACGATGCTCATCCCCCGGAATAAACGGAGCGGAGAGGCCCTCGCCGAAAGAAATAGCTGGCTCGTTTATCCGGCCATGCTGGCCGTCGGGTTTTACGGCGGATTCATACAGGTGGGCGTAGGATTTTTGATAATGGCCGCGCTCTACCATCTCACGAGGATGAATCTCGTCTACGTGAACATGCACAAGATGTTCCTCACGATGGTGTTCACGATCCCGGCGCTCATAATATTCATATGGACCGGGAACGTCGACTGGGTTCTCGGCCTTACGCTCGCGGCCGGGAACGGCCTTGGCGGATGGTGGGCGGCGAGGTATTCGGTCAGGGGCGGGGAAAGGGTCATCAGGCGCATAATGGTAGTCGCCATTTTTATCATTGCGCTCAAGTTGCTCGGGGTGTTTTGACGCATTATAATTGCCGTATCGACCTCAAGGAAATTGCAAACAGGATTGTCGAGCGGGCGGGTGATTTTCCCGCTATAATCGCCGTCGACGGCTCTATCGGAAGCGGCAAGAGCTACTTCGGAGAGAGGCTGAGGGAGGCTCTGTCGCCGAATTCGCTTCTTCTCGCGATGGACCTCTTCGTCTGTATCTGCCGCCACGAATGGGAGGACAGGGCGAGGGCGCGGGAGGTCGATCTCCGCCGCTGGTACGACATAGATAAGGTGAAGGACGCCCTCAGGTCCGTTAAAAGCGGGAAAGCCGTCGAGCTCACAGGGCTCTACCGGAACGAAAACGGCCTTCTCGAAGGGAGCCTCACCCTGGACCCATCCGGGTGCAGGTATTTCATACTCGAGGGGCTCTTCTCCTTCGACGACGCGCTCGACGGGTATGTGGACTTCAGGGTGTTCGTGGACGTCCCGCCGGACGTCGCCCTCGGAAGGGCCGAGCCGAGGGACGAGTCGGTGCGTCACATGAGCCGCGAGGACTGGCTTTTGAAAAAGAAAGCGTATTTCGACGGTTACCTGCCCTACATCGACGAGCACAGACAAAAAGCGGATTTCCTTCTGGTGCCGTAGTAAGTCGTATCAAACCTTGAAACCGGGCTCGGACTTTCCGAGATAAATCGACATTGCGCCGCCCTCGACGAATATAGTCTGCCCTGTGATGTACGCGGCCTCGTCGGTAGCGAACATCACGGCCGGGGGCACCATGTCCTCGGGCTGCCCGCGTCTCCCCTCGGGTATGCCGCTCGTCATGTATTCGTCGTATTCCGGGTTCGAGGACGAGGACAGCGGGGTCATGGTCGAGCCGGGGCCGATGCAGTTTACGGTGATGTTGCTCAGCGCGAGATCGACGGCCATGACCCTCGTGAGCTGCATGACGGCGCTCTTGGCGGCGTGATAGGCTATGGATATCGGGTGCATGTCCATCGCCCCCGCGACCGAGCCTATATTTATTATCCTCCCCGGGGTTCCCTGGCTTATTACCTGTTTCGCGAAGGCCTGCGACAGGAAGAAGACGCTCTTTACGTTTATGTCCATCATCTTGTCCCAGTTCTCGGGAGTGACGTCGAAGATACCCTCGCGGCGGGCGTACCCGGCGTCGTTGACGAGTATGTCGGCCTTGCCGAATTTGTCTACGGTGAAGTCCATGAGCTCCTTGTGCTTTCCGAGGTCGGAGACGTCCATCACGAAATACGCCGCTTCGCCTCCGAGAGACTCGGCCTCCTTCACGGTTTCCATGCACTGGGGTTCTCTCAGGGCGGAGATTACGACCTTCGCGCCTTCGCGGAGATATCCGAGTGTTATCGCTTTCCCGATGCCGGACGATCCGCCCGTTATAATGGCCACTTTATCCTTGAGTCTCATTCCGTTCACCTCGTCGTCGAATCGCCTTGCCGGCGACCGGGATTATAAATGCATGCCCTTGTATGCCGGATTCCTGAATGAAGAGCTGGGAATTCCGTTAACTGGATTCATAATATAACAGCGCGGAGAACGGAAGGGCAAATCCGCTTAACCGGCTCAACGCGCTATAGTGACTGAAACGGAGGGCGTCATGAAAGCAGAAGCAATAAATCTTCTCGGCTTCGATATATTCGTCAGGCACAGGATAAAAGAGGGGGGAGGGGCTCCGGTGCTTTTCATACACGGCCTCGGCGAATCGGGCAGGTGTTTCTTCGATGCGTTCGGATTACTCAAGGTCCGCTCGCTCATAGTCCCCGACCTCCTCGGCTTCGGGAAGAGCCAGAAGGCCGAAACGGACAAGGAAGCGAATTATTCTCTTCCGCGCCAGGTGGAAATCCTGAATGCGCTTATCGGGCATTTCGGGCTCGGCGCGGTCTTTATAGTCGGCCATTCGTACGGCGGCGTGCTCGGGACATACATGTGCAGGGACGACGCGGAGGGAGTAATTAAAAAGTTCGTCAACGCCGAGGGGTGTATAGCCCGGGACACGCTCCTCGAATCCTCGAACGCCGTAAGCGAGCTGGAGTCTTGCGGGTACGACATGGCGAAATTCGGGTATTGGCTCCGCGACGGGGGATTCAAGAAGCGCGCCTTGGAGGATTTCGAAAGCGCCTCGACCATAAAGTACTACGATTCCGTCGTCGAGTGCGACCCGGCGGCGTTCGCCCAAACGTCCCTCGAGCTCACGAGCCGGGCCGCCGGCGAGGACGAGCACGGCAACAACGAGATTTCCGAGATCTACCGTGACCTCGAAACCCCGAGGGTCTACTGTGCCGGGGCGCGGCCCGTCATGAATTCGGCCAAGGGATACATAAATGCGAACGGGCTCCGTCTCAGGGAATTCAGCGCGCCTTCCCACTGGATCATGCTGGACAACAGGGAGGAATTCTACGCGTTCGTCGACGGCTACCTGGGCTCGTGACGGCTTCGGGAACTCCTGGGGTTATGAACCCGCCGCCGAAACATGTATTATTATGGAGGGAGAATCCAGCATGCGTGTTATAGTAGCCAAGCCGAGGGGGTTCTGCGCCGGCGTAGACCGCGCTATAGAGATGGTCGAGCGTGCGCTCGAAACCTACGGCCCTCCGATATACGTCCGCCACGCCATAGTGCACAACAAGCGCGTCGTCGAAACCCTGAAGCAAAAAGGGGTCAAGTTCGTCGAAGAGCTCGACGAGATAAGCGACGAGGGAGCGAAGGTCATATTCAGCGCACACGGGGTGAGCCCCGCTGTGTGGGACGAGGCCCTGGACGGCGGGCTCGAAGTGGTGGACGCCGTATGCCCCCTCGTTACGAAGGTGCATAACGAAGTCAGGAACTACGCCGAGCTCGGCTATACGATAGTCATGATAGGGCACAGGAACCACGTCGAGGTCATAGGCACCAGCGGCGAGGCCCCGGACCAGGTCGTGGTGGTCGAGTCCGTCGAAGAGGCCGAGAGCCTCGAGATCGAGGACCCGGACAAGGTCGCCTACGTCACGCAGACAACGCTCAGCGTGGACGATACGAGGGAGGTGCTAGAGGCCCTCAAGCGCAGGTTCCCGCGTATAGTCAGCCCGTCGAAGCTCGACATATGCTACGCCACCCAGAACAGGCAGGACGCCGTGAAGGCGCTCGCGAAACAGGCCGATATTATCTTTATCATGGGCTCCCCCGAAAGCTCGAACTCGAACCGGCTCGTCGAAGTCGCGAAGGCAAGCGGCGTAAAGGACGCCTATCTGATCGAAGGCGCGGACAACCTGGACAGGAATATGTTCAGGGAAGGCATGGTCGTCGGGCTGAGCTCGGGCGCTTCGACCCCGGAGACGGTCGTCCTCGAAGTGATAGCGCGGCTCCGCGAATTCGGCGCGCGGGACGTAGAGGAGCTCGACGGCAAGGAAGAGCATACGAGATTCCCATTCCCCGATACCATACAGTTCAGGACGGCGTCGAACGTCTGAGGGTGTACGCAAGTCGCGGCCCGGTTCGGTGAAGCGGGTGCGCAGGCGCCATACCACATGTCCTGCCCGTGAATGTCAGTTGAGAAGGCCTTTGAGGACGCGCCCCTGCTCCGAGTCCGCAAGCTTCGTAAGCGCTTCCTTTTCTATCTGCCTTACGCGCTCGCGGCTGAGGCCGTACTTGCCCGCTATCTGATCGAGCTTGTGGTCCTCGTTATAGCCTATTCCGAACCTCATCTTGATGATGTCCCTTTCGCGCTCGGACAGGAGCCCGAGCGAGCTCCTGACCTCTTCCGTGATGGACCTCGTCGTGATGAAGTATTCCGGCATCCTGGCGTTGGGGTCGGGAGTGATGTCGAGATAGGTCTTCGACTCTTCGTCCCCGGGGGCGAATTCGAGCGGTATGACCAGGTCGTTCCCCCTTAGTATCGCGCTCACGGCGTCCGTCGGCAGCCCCGTCGCCTCGGCTATCTGCTCGGGGTGCGGGCGCTCGACGCCGCCCCGTTCGAGCCGGGTCTTGGCCTTAAACACCTTGGCGGAGAGCTCCTGAAGGTAAACCGGTATGGGGATGATGTGGGTCTGCTCCATCACGGCCCGCGACAGGGACTGGTTTATCCACCATGATGCGTAGGTCGAGAACTTGAACCCCTTCGTATGGTCGAATTTCTTGACGGCCTTCATGAGGCCGATGTTGCCTTCCTGTATGAGGTCGGTCAGGGGAAGGCCCCTTCCCGTAAACCTGTTTGCGAGCTCTATTACGAGCCTTAGATTAGACTTGATGAACTTGTCCTGCACGTGCCTCGACATGGATTTGTAGGAAGAGTACAGCGCCTCCAGGGTTTCCTGACTCCTCGTTTCGCCGCGCTTCCCGCGCCATCCGGGACTCAGGAGCCTGTACATCTTTTCCGCACCGCCCTCGGCGGCCTTAATCTTCGCCGCAAGGACGGCCTCGTCACGCCTGGTGAGGAGCGTCTCTTTATTGAGGTCGGAGAAATAGGCGAAAAGGAGCCTGTAATTCCTGTCCGCCGCCGCGCCCCCGCCCCCGGAGTCTTCGTCCCTCTCCTCTTCCTCGGAAAGCTCTTCGTCGTCCGAAGCCGGATCGAAATCGACGGAAGACTCTTCCTCGTCGAACGAGTGGCTAAGGCCCCTCTCCTCTTCTTCAAGGTAAGAATATTGTCTCAGCTTCATGGCACGCCCTGAAATGCTTGGTGATGTTCTTAGTATACCTAATATTTAGGAATCCTAAATATTATTGGCACAAAATTTTTGGCTAGTAATTGAAGGTTTTTTTATAGTGCGGACACTCCTTGCAGGTGTC
>JADLGH010000026.1 GCA_020849425.1 Candidatus Dadabacteria bacterium | reverse complement strand
GAGCACCATCTTCCCGAGGGCCTCCATCGAGCGGGCCGCGCGGAGCTCGGTGAAAAATCCTATGCCGGCGTTTATGATTATGACGACGATTATGGCTATGAATTCAGGCGCGTCGCCGAAGGCGAGCGATACCCCGCCCGCGGCGGCCAGGAGAAGCACTATGAGGCTCCTGAACTGGTTCAGCAATATGCCCCACGCGCTGGCCGTCTTCGCCTCGCCCACGCGGTTTTTGCCGAATTCCAGGAGACGCTTTCCAGCCTCGTCCTGCGAAAGCCCCGGCCCGGGCTCTACGCCGAGAGCGTCCAGCACTTCATCCGCGGTGTGGTTGTAAGGTCTTTCGGCGAGGTTCATGGGGACCGTCCCGGTGCCGTCCGGCTCTATTTATGACGGTACACGCATATCCCGGCTATGCAAGCCCTTTCAGAAGGTACCCGACTATGTAGGCGATGACGGCCGCCAGGCCCCCGACGAGGAAAGTCTCCGCCCCGGCCGCGTACCACTTCGTATCCACGACCCGCGCCTTCACCGAGCCCACGATGAAAAGGGCGATCGACGTCAGCACGACGGAAAGCTCGAACGTCTTTCCCGAGATCACCGGGATGAAATAGGCGAGGACGTAGGCCAGGAGCGGAATGAACCCGATTATATTAAAAGATACGAACGTCACGGCCCCGCTCCGGAGCGGCGAAGTGTGGTCTTCGAGGATGCCGAACTCGTCTTTCATCATCGTATCCACCCACACCTTCTTGTCCGCCGTGATTATATCGGTGGCCTCCTCCAGATGCCGGCCGGAGAATCCCTTGCCGGACAATATCTCCCTTACCTCCTCGCGCTCCTCGTCGGGCGTCGTATGTACCGAATGCTCTTCCGATTTCCGTATCTTCTCGGCGAACTCTTTCCTCGACTTGGTGCTGAGGTAGTTCCCAACGCCCATGGAAAAGCCGTCCGCAAAGAGGTTGGCGAAGCCCAGGATTAGCACTATCGTCGGCGAGAGCGACGCCCCCGTAACGCCCGCCACGACGGCGAACGTCGTCACCGCCCCGTCTATGCCCCCGTATACGAAATCCGAGAGATACGACCCCCACGCCGCCTCGGGCCTTTTGTTTCCTATCATCCTCGCCTCTCCCTCAAAAGATTAAAACCGTTTCGTTATGATCTCTTTAAAAAGACGGAGCAGAACCTCTTCTTCCTCCCTGTCGGTGTCGGCGGTAAACAGCTTTCCCGCGCCGAGCTCGTCCGGCCGCTCGAAATCGGCGGTGAACCTCTCCAGCATCTCCGGCCCCGCGTCCGAGACGGACGAGCCCTCTTTCTCCCGCCTTCCGAGCCTTTCTCTCAGAACCTCTTCCGGCGCGGCGGTCTCTACGAATAGGGCGCCGAACCCGCCCTCGGCCGATTTCTCAAACACCATATCCCGCCACCTCCGCTTCGAGAAGCTCGCGTCGAGTACGACAGTGTTCCGGGTTTCGAGCGCCCCGAGCCCCCGCGATATTATTTCTTCGTACGTCCTCGCCGTCGTTTCCGGGGAATATATGCCGCCCTCGTATCCCTCGCGCCTCCTCTCCGTCGCGCCCGTCCCGGTGATCTCCTTCCTCACCCTGTCGGACGATACGACCGGGCACGAAAGCTCCCTCGCGAGCATTTCCGCTAGGGTCGATTTTCCCGAGCCTATGACCCCGAACGTTACGATCACAGTCGGCGAGGACCCGAACAACGCGTACCTGAGGGCGAGGCCGAAGTACCTCCTTGCCGTCTCCCCGGCCTCTTCTCTTTCGTCCTCAGGGACCCCTTCGCCGACAGACGTCAGGCCGCCGACCTTCCCGCGGACGTACGCCCTGTAGCACTTGTAGAAATCGAGGACGTTATCGCCGGATTCCCCGAGGGCGTCCGCCATGTCCGCGACGAACTCCCTCGCGCGGCCGAAGTAGCCGTTGAAATCGAGGTCCATCGCGAGGAAGGCCACGTCCGACGCCACGTCTATGTACCTGAACCTGTCGTTAAACTCTATGCAGTCGTATATGCATATGTCGTCCGGGCCGATGTTGATGTGCTCCATGTGGAGATCGCCGTGGCAGTCCTTTATGAACCCCCCGTCCCTGCGCGATGTGAAGAGGGCGGCCTTCTCGGTGAAAAACCTCTCGTTGAAAAAATGGACGGCCTCCCACGATACCCGGGAGATAGTTTTTCCGATAAAGCTTTCGACGGCGCGCTCGTTGTCGTCGATTATGCTCCTTACCTTCTCCGGGGCGCCGTTCGACGTAACCTCCTCTCCGGGCGTCTGCCCGCTGTAAAAACCGGTGAGCTTTCGGGCGAGGCGCTTAAAATCCTCCCCGGAGCATTTCCCCTCCCGGAGGAGGTTCTTGAGAAACCTCTCCCCGGGGAGCTTTCTCATCCTCACGGCATACTCCGCCGTTTCACCGTCGCCGCCGAACGAAAGGCCGCCCGGGCCGAGTTTTATTTCCTCGACGCCGAGATACGTCCCCGAGCATAGACGCCTGTTGAGCTCCACCTCGCGCTCGCAGAAATACTTCCTTTTTTCGAGCGTGGTGAAGTCGAGGAAGCCGAAATCGACCGGTTTTTTGACCTTGTATACGTAAGGCGGGGCGACGAACACGTCCGATGCGTGCGTCTGGAGATGAACGACCCTCTCCGGGTCGTGGGGATACGACTTCGCGGAGCCTAGAAAGCGGATTAACCCCTGCCTGTCGCTGCTCTCGCTTTTGGACATGTCATACCGGTGAGTTCTTTACGGCTTGAGCGCTATGACGGAACAGGGCGACTCGGGTATGAGCCTTTCGGTCACGCTCCCGAGCACGAACCTCTCTATTCCCGTCCTGCCGTGTGTGTTTATCACTACGAGGTCCGCGCCGTTCTCCTTCGCGTACTGCGATATGGAAAGGGCGGGGCTTATGCCGTGCACGATGTCCGTCGCCACGGGCCTCGAAAGCTTGACGCCGC
Source organism: Candidatus Dadabacteria bacterium (assembly GCA_020849425.1). Taxonomy (GTDB): domain Bacteria; phylum Desulfobacterota_D; class UBA1144; order Nemesobacterales; family UBA2774; genus JADLGH01. The sequence goes on along the minus strand of JADLGH010000026.1, from coordinate 14,001 downwards.
GCGACTCCTCGTATTTCCTGCTGAATTTAGCCGCCGTCTTCGCGAGCTCGGAGTAGGATTCCCTGATAACTATGTCGAGCGCCCCGGCCGGTATGTCCTGTGCGTACATGTCGAGCCTGAGCGCGTATACGGCCGTAACCTCGGCCCCCGTGAGCTCGGCGAGATCGAGCGCGTACGTGAACGCCGATTCCGCCTCGTCCGAAAGGTCCACGGGGATAATTATCCTGGTGATGCCGCCGCCGTCGAAGGGCCTGTCCCTCTTGGCCGCCAGCACCGGCACGTGCGAGCCTCTCAGCACCTTGGCCGTTTCGCTGCCGATGACGACCTTTTCGAGGAGGCTGTGCCCTCTCTTGCCCATCACTATGAGGTCCGGTTTTCTTCTCTCGGCGAAGGCGATTATTTCCTCCGCGGGCTCTCCGCGCACAAGGACCCCCTCGAACGGTATGCCCGATTCCTCGAGCTCCTTCCTGGCGTCGGCGAATCTGTCCTCGGCCCGGCGCTCGATGCCCTTTTGCCATTCGTCGAACGAGCCGTGCCTTTCCCTGAGCGCCTCGAAAAAAAGCCCGCCGGGAAGCGGTATTACATGAAGCCCGATGATTCCCGCCCCCGTAAGACCGGCCAGGTACTTGGCGTATCCGAGGGCGAGCTCGGCCTCCTGCGATCCGTCCGTGGCCCATAGTATAGTGTCGATTTTCATGTGTTTTTCTTCCAGTTCCAGCTAGTATCTCCGTACCGGGGCGTACGGGCTAGGATAATATTATCATAACGCGCCGCTTTCGTCAGCGTCCGGGCGGTCAGAGAGGCCTTACGGTGATTACCGGGCAGTGCGCCTCCTGGACGACTCTCTCGGTCGTGTTCCCCAGGAAGTCGTCCTTTCTCATCTTGTAATCCCCGTATGTCGTCATGACGATAAGGTCGATATCCTTGTGCTTCGCGAAATCCACGATCCCCGTCCACGCGTTCCTCGCCGTTTCGACTATCGTCTCGACCCTGTCTTCGAGCTTTGCGTCCTCCACCTGCTCGGTGAGCTTGTTGTATGCGTCGCCTCTCGCGAGCTCTATCAGCTTGGGCGGGTATTTCCCCTCGCCCGTGACTACTATATTAAGGCTGTAAATGTCCGCGTCGATTTGCCTCGCTATGCCCAGCGTCGCCTCCAGGTCCCGCGACAGCATGCGGTAGAGGTCCGTAGGGACGAGTATCCTTTTTATCTTCTTCGGCGGCTCTTCGCCCTTGGCTATGTATACAGGGGTCTTCGAGCGGCGGAGCACCTTGAGCGCCGTCCCGCCGAGGACGTTCTTTTCGTGGGCCCTTCCCTTGCCGATCACTATGAGGTCGGCCTTCTCCTCTTCGGCCGTCTCGATTATCCTGTGGTAGGGGACGCCCTGCTTTATGCGCGTCGTGAAATCGAGCCCCTTCCCGCGCATTTCCGCCGCTATGCTGCTGAGCCTGTTGCTGCCCTTAGACTCCTTTTCCCTTATCCAGCTGGCCAGGAGATCGAGCCTCTCGGACTCGAACTCGTCCATGGTGCTTACCTCGAAATACTCGGGGATGACGTACAGCCCCACTATCCCGGCGCCGAACACCCTCGCCAGGCTCTCCGCGTGCGACAGCGCATGAAGGGAGTCCTTCGACCCGTCCGACGCCCAGACGATCTTCTTGATCACTTTAAAATCCTCCTTGATTTCATTAAAGAGCCGGTCTAATCCTTCGAGAATAATAATAAATTAAATTATTACGCCGAGCCGGACGCCCGTTACAGCGCCGCCTGGTTTTATTCGCGGAAAGCCGTCACATACATTATACACAAAAAACGACGCGATTTTGCGAGTTTATGGCACATTTTTCGGACAATCCCCCGTATGACGCCATATACCCGCCCGCATTCCGCTGCGTCCGCTGTCCGGGTAAAATAGTAAGATAAATACAGGATTAACACTCAGAAAACGCCGGGTCGATGTTATTCTATTACGCATCTCCATACGCGCCGGAGGAGCGCGGACGTTCCACATTCGCGCACGGGCTGTATGCGGGCCCGCGGGGACCGGCGCACTCCTCCCCGGGACGACAGGACGGAACACATCTGAGGTCGGCGGCGGCCGATACGGGACACTGACTATATGAATAAAAAATACTTGATTGTCGGAGGGCTCCTCCTCGCGGGGGGGCTTGTGTATTTTCTCATGTTCATGGGCGACGACGGCACCGGGGTCGAAAAGGCCGAGAAGAGGCGCTACGTAAAATCCGTCTACGCCTCGGGATACGTCGATAGCATAGGCAAGGTACAGATAAAGCCCGAAGTCCCCGGATACATACAGGAGATATTCGTCGCCGAGGGGGACGAGGTGAAGAAGGGCGACGTCGTGGCCGTCATACGGAACGACAAGCTCGACGAGCAGCTCAGGGAAGTCAGAGCGAAGAAAGAGCTCGTCGAAAACAGGATGAAGGAAAACTCGCCTTTCCTCAAGGCGCTACGCGACGAGATAGACATCTGGAAGATGAACACCGAGATCGAAAAAGCGAATTTCGCCCGGAGGGAGTCGCTCTACCGGAAAGGCATCATATCGAAAGAGGCCTACGACCAGGCCCGCCAGGGCGTCGAGGTCACGGAGAAGACGTACACCAAGTCCATGGAAGCCCTGAAAGACCAGCTCGCCTCGCTCGGCTCCGAGCTCGAGTCCCTCACCGCGTCCGAGCAGGCCGTCGTCGAGGAGATCGAAAAGCACAGGATAAAGGCGCCCGTGGACGGCAAGGTGCTGAGGAAGTTCATCGAAGAGGGCGACTACGTAAACAGCGTCTTCAAGGACGACCTTCTTTTCTCGATAGGCGACACCGGCAGGCTCGAAACGGTCCTCCAGGTGGACGAGGAATACGTCCCGCTCTTAAGGCCCGGCCAGAAGGTGCTCGTCACGACCGACGCCTACCCCGGCGAGGTCTTCGAGGGGAAGCTCACGGTCATAGAAAGCGAGGCCGACAGGGTGTCGAGGACGGTCAAGGTCAAGGCCGATAACGACTACCCTCCCGGTATACCGGTCGGCATAACGGTCGAGGGCAATATCGTAATCGACGACAGGGAGGGGGTTTTCGTCAGCGAGGAGGCCGTCGATGACGGCTACGTCGAGGTCGTACGGGACGGGAGGAAGGTGAAGGTCCCCGTCGAGGCCGGCGCCAACACCGGCGGAGTCGTCGAGATTAAAAAGGGCGTAGGGGAAAACGAGGAGATAATCACCCGTTGAGCCCCATAGTGTTCATAGCGCTCAAGCTGCTGACCGAAAGGAAGCGGCAGGCGCTCGTTTCCACGCTCGGCGTCGCAATAGGCGTCGCGGCCTTCATATCCATGAGCGCCGTCATGAACGGCTTTCAGCTCTACTTCATCCGCCAGGCGATAGACATTAACGCCCACATCACGCTCAGGGTCCAGGAAGAGGACGACGAGGGCAGGATACTCCGCGCGGCGTACGGCGACGGCGTGGTCGCCGACGTCCTCGGCTCGCGCCCGAAAGAGCTCAAGGACAAGATAATCGGCTACAACAATTTCCTCAGGCAATACACCGCCGACCCGCGCGTAATGGGAATAGCGCCTCATCTCACGGGCGAGGGGATAATAAATTACGGCACCAAAGACAGGGGCGTGAGCATGATAGGCGTAGACCCCGCGCTCGAAAGGACGGCGTCGGTCGTAGACGACTACCTCGAGCACAAGAACCTCGACAAGCTCGTCACCGATCGTAACAGCGTTATTCTCGGGAGCGAGCTCGCCAGGGACCTCGGCATAAAGGAGATCGGGAAGAAGATAACGATAGTCTCCCCGACGGGCGGCCTGTACACACTCGAGGTCGCGGATTTTTTCGACTCCGGCATAACGAGCATCGATAAAACCAGGGTCTACTTCAACATGCGGACGCTCCAGGCGATACTCGACAAGCCCAACCAGGTGAACGAGCTCATCGTAAAGCTCCACGACGTCGACGACGCCGAGAACATAGCGCTGGAAATGTCCCGCGACACGGGGTACTACGCCGAAAGCTGGCAGAGGGCCTTCCGGAACTTCCTCCAGATATTCAAGATGCAGAACATGATAACGTTCATGATAGTCTTCGCGATCCTCATAGTCTCCGCGTTCGGAATATTCAACATCATGATGATGACAGTCCTCGAAAAGAAAAAGGACATAGCGATACTAAAGGCCATAGGCTACGAGGACAGGGAGATCACGAGAATCTTCGTCCTCCAGGGAATACTCGTCGGGTTCGTCGGCGCGCTCCTGGGCTGCCTCTTCGGCTATCTTATACAGGAGTGGCTCGCGTCGCTCCAGTTCGACATCGTCGGCATAATCAGGACGAAGGGGTTCGTCCTCGACAGGAGCCCGTCGTACTTCGTCTACGGGTTCCTCTTCGCGATGCTGTTCTCGTTCCTGGCGTCGTTCTATCCCTCGTGGCGGGCGTCGAAGCTCTTCCCCGTCGATATATTCAGGTCGAGCGTATGAGCGTGATACTCGAGGGCAGGGACCTCCGGAAATCGATCGGCGACAACCCCATACTGAACGGCATATCCATAGCCGTCGAGAAGGGGGACTTCACCTCGATAGTCGGCTCGTCGGGCTCGGGCAAGAGCTCTCTCATGTACGTCCTCGGCCTTTTGGACTCGCCGACCTCGGGCGAAGTTTACGTCGACGGGCGGAAGGTCGATTTCACTGACAGTAAATCCCTCTCCGACATCAGGAACCGCAAAATCGGGTTCGTGTTCCAGTTCCACTATCTCATCGCCGAGCTCACGGCCTCGGAGAACGTCATCGTCCCCATGCTGAAACACGGCATAAAGCGCCCCGAAGCGAAGGACAGGAGCTTCGCCCTCCTGTCGGAGCTCGGCCTTAAGGGCAAGGAAGGCCGGAAGCCGTACCAGCTTTCGGGCGGCGAGCAGCAGAGGGTGGCCATCGCGAGGGCCCTCGCGAACGACCCCGAGATAGTCATGGCCGACGAGCCCACCGGCAACCTCGACTCCAAAAACTCCGCCCTCGTCATGGACGTATTCCTCGAGCTCAACGAAAAGGGAAGGGCTATACTTATGATAACCCACGAGCCCGAGCTCGCGGAAAGAACGAAGAAGGTCCACGAGATAAAGGACGGTCTCATCATAGGCGGGGAAGAAGCTGCCCCGGGGGGATGACGCCTTGAAAGCGATGTTGATAACCGACATAAAGCCGGTCGGGCGGCATACCCGTCCGCTGGCGGCGGCCGAGCTCCCGGTTCCCGTTCCCGAGGGCGACGAAATCCTTATACGCGTCTCGGCCTGCGGCGTCTGCCACACCGAGCTCGACGAGATAGAGGGCAGGACCCCGCCCCCCGTCTTGCCGGTTATCCCGGGCCACCAGGTCGTGGGGACCGTCGTCGATACCGGCGAGGACGCCGCGCTCCACCGGGCCGGGGACAGGGTAGGGGCGGCGTGGATATACTCCTCCTGCGGCGAGTGCGCGTACTGCGCCTCGGGCGACGACAACCTCTGCCCCGAGTTCCTCGCGACGGGGAGGGACCGCAGCGGCGGCTACGCCGAATACATGCTCGCCCGCGACGCATACGTCTACCCCATACCGTCCGTCTTCTCGGACGCCGAGGCCGCGCCCCTCCTCTGCGCGGGCGCCATAGGTCTCAGGTCGCTCAGGCTTTCGAACCTTTCCGATGGAGGGGCCCTCGGCCTTACTGGATTCGGGGCGTCGGGGCACCTCGTCCTCAAGACCGCGCTACACCTCTACCCCCAGTCGCACATCTACGTATTCGCAAGGAGCGGAGCCGAGCGCGAGTTCGCCGAAAGCCTCGGCGCGATATGGACGGGCGATACCGGGGACACCCCCCCGGCCCGGCTCGACGCTATCATCGACACTACTCCCGCCTGGAAGCCCGTGGTCGAGGCGCTCGGGAACCTCGCCCCCGGGGGGCGGCTCGTCATAAACGCGATACGCAAGGAAGAAACCGACAAGGACTATCTACTCAAGCTCGACTACGCGCGGGATCTGTGGATGGAAAAGGAGATAAAATCGGTCGCCAACGTCAGCCGCCGCGACGCCGCCGACTTCCTCGAAATCGCGGCCGAAATAAACCTCCGTCCCGAGATCGAGGAATACCCGCTCGAAGACGCCAACGAGGCGCTCATTCAGCTGAAGGAAGGGCGAATAAGGGGCGCCAAGGTCCTGAAGCTGTAAGCCTTCATTTCCCGACCCTCGCGGCTCTGTAACGAATGTAGTCTTCCATGAGCCCCGACGCCGATGCGCCGAACATGCGTATGCGCCCCGTGTGGAGTAAAAGCAGCAGCCCCGAGGCGTGGGCGAACACGTCCACCATCAGCAAATTCGCTTCGTCACGCGGCGCGCCCATGGCCTCTGCGGCGTCGGCTATCGGACGGAGGGCCGCCTCCAGCGCGGCGTTAAGGGCCTTGTCCCGCTCGCGCCCGAGGCCGACGGGCTTCATGCCGCCCCTGAAGAGGTAAAACCCGAGGTCGAGGTCGCGCGGGTTATCGGCGTAAAACTGGAAGAACGCCATTGCCGCCGCCCTGAGGCGTGTTTCGGGTGTGCGCGCGCCGGACACTGCGCCGTCCACGGCCCTCCCGAGCTCGGACAGCGAAACCCTCAGGAGCTCGGCGTAAACCGCCTCCTTGGAATCGAAGTAAAAGTAGAGCGCCGCGGCCGTGTAACCGGCCCGCGCTGCGATGGCGCGGATGCTGGCCCCTTCGAGCCCTTCCTTCTCGAACACCTCGCGCGCGGCTTTCAGGATGAGCCCGCGCCTGTGCTCGCTGACGGCCTCCCGCCGTCCCCTCCGTCTCCGCGTTTCCGGGCTCTCCTTCGTTTTCGTGACGGCCATTTATTCACCTTCCGTTTTACAATTGACAATAATTCTAACACTGTTAAAATTTAGCACAAGTACTCTGCCTGGAGGGGGCGGCGTCATATGATAATGACAGCATCCGATTATCGCGAATCGCTGCGGGCCTACAAGCCGCGCGTGTTCATAAACGGAAGCGCCGTCGATAGCGTTCCCGACGAGCCGCTTCTCGCGCCGGGCATAAACGCCGTCGGCGTAACTTACGACTTCGCCGACCTGCCCGAATATCTCCCCGTGATGAGGGCCCGCCAGGGCACGTCCGGCGAGATCGTGAACCGCATGGTTCACATCGACGAAAGCTCGACCGACCTCCTCAACAAGCTCGAGGCCGTCAGGCTCGTGTGCAAGGTCTCGGGATGCGCCATGCGCTACCTTACGCACGATGCGCTCAACGGCATCTTCCAGGCGACGCGGCGTACGGACGACGCCCGCAATACGGACTACTCGGAGCGCTTCCTCGATTACCTTCACGAGGTGCAGGACAGGGACCTCACACTCGCCGTCGCCATGACGGACGCCAAGGGCGACCGCTCCATGCGTCCCGGGCTGCAGGCGAATCCCGACGTATACGTCCACATAAAAGAGCGCCGCCCCGGCGGCATAGTGATCCGCGGCACCAAGGCAATAGTCACGGGCGCGCCATACGCTCACGAATTCCTCGTGATGCCCTGCCGCACGCACACGAAAGAAGACGCGGACTTCGCCGTCTGCTGCGCCGTGCCCGTGGATGCGCCCGGCGTGACGATTATCGCGCGGCCGGCGGGGCGCCCCGGCGAGCCCGCAGCGAAGTTCTCGGCGAAATACGGTCAGTCAACGGGCGTCGTCGTTTTCGACGACGTGTTCGTGCCCCACGAAAGGGTCTTTCTCGCGGGCGAATACGAGGAGGGCGGCTTCCTTACGACGTCCTACGCCACCCATCACCGCCATTCCTGCATCGGCGCGCGCGCCGGGTTCGGCGACCTCCTCATAGGGGCCGGCGCGGTGATGATCGAGGCGAACGGGCTCGACGCGGACAGGCACGGACACATACGCGAGCAAATGGTGGACCTCATAACGATCACCGAGGGCTTCTTCGCGTGCGGCGTGGCGGCCTCCGTGTATTGCACCGAGGACCCTGCCGGCTCCGTGGTGCCCGACGCCGTGTTCTCCAATATCGGAAAGCTCCTGCTCGCGACAAAAATTTACGACATGCAGAGGATTGCCCATTACGTTTCCGGCGGACTTATCGTAGCTCTGCCCGGCCCGGACGAAGACCACAACCCCGAAACGAGGGCGTCGTTGACGGCCGTGCTGGGCGGACGCTCCGATATTCCCAGGGAGCGGCGGATGGAAGCCGCGCGCCTTATAGAGGACCTCACGGTCTCCGGGCAGGGCGGCTGGTACTCGGTCATATCCCTCCACGGCGGCGGCTCGCCCGAGGCGATGAAGCGCGAGATCTGGCGCAACTATCCCGTGGTGGAAAAGACGGAGCTCGTCCGGAACCTCCTCGACCGGGGGGTGCTGGCAGGCGGAGAGAGCGCTTCGAAGCAGCCCGGACGATGCTGCGCGGCGGGGTGCCGTGTCCCGAAGCCGCCCGAGCTGAAGTAATCCCCTCCGCTCCATTATGAACAGGTGCTCCGGGTAGGGGACTCTGCATGTGCAATTAACGCCCCGGTAGCTCGCAAGCCCCCGCACTGGTTACAAAATAACCGGGAAGTTCACGTAATCTTAATATTTCCTTAATAATTCCGTAATATAATGCGTATGGTCCCGAAGATGTCCTCGCATCCGAAGCCGCCCCCTTACAGGAGAGGCGGGGACCGGAAATCCCGGAAACAAGGAAACGGTATTGCACAAAACGGAATACTATTCTATTTCTGACCCGGCGCGGCTGGACGAGATAAAGGCCGCGCTGGAAGGGGCTTTCGCCGTCTCGCCCGGAGAGGCCTCGACGGTGAAGGAAACCTACTACGACACCTTCGACAGCGCGCTCTACAAAAGCGGCCGGTTCCTGACGAGGCGGGCCAGACGGTTCCACCTCCGGGAGAAGGGGCGCGAAGCCGCCTCGGCGGGGGCCGCGCCCCGGACCGGCTCCGCGTACCTTACGTGGGCCGATTTCCCCGAGGGCCGCCTGAGAGACGTGCTCCGCGAGGCCGGCGAAATAAGGGCCATCCTTCCATTGGTTACGATAACGAGACATACCCGGTCTTGGGCGCTCCTGGGCGCCGAGGAGAAAACAGTAGTCCGCTTGAGGCTCGTCGAATCCGTTTCCGGGGAAGAGAACGACGCGGCACCGATAAGGGCCGCCATACTCGAGGCCGAGCCCGTCCGGGGGTACGGGGCGGAGTTCGAAAAGCTTGCGGAGATTCTGTCGGGCCTCGGGCTCGAGCCCGGCGAAGACGACATACTGTCCGCCTCGCTCAAGGCCAGGGGCGAAACGATTGGAACGTATTCGTCGAGGGTCAGCGTATCCCTCGACCCCGGCATGCCGTCGGGCAAGGCCATAAGGAAAATATTGAAGGCGCTCCTCGAAACGATGAAAAAGAACGAGGACGGGATGCTCCGAGACATAGACACCGAATTCCTCCACGACTTCCGCGTGTCGGTCCGGCGCTCGCGCTCGGCGCTCACGCTCACGAGGGACATATACACCGAGGAGGAAAGGGAGCGCTGGAAGGACGCCCTCCGGACGCTCGGCAGGATGACGAACCGCCTCCGCGACCTCGACATATATCTTCTCGGAAAGGAGAAGTACGCCGCGATGGTTCCGCCGTCTTTACAGCCGGGTCTCGAAGCCCTGTTCGCCCTGATCGCGGACGAGAGGGAAAGGGCGTTCCGTGAGTTCAGGGCCTTCGCCGGATCGGACGAGTACCGCCGGATACTCCTTTCGTGGGGGGCGTTCCTCGATTCGCCGGCATCTTCGGGCACGGGCGGGAGGGCCGGAAAGCCCGTGATAAAGCTCGCCCGGAAACGCATAAGAAAGCGCTACGAAAGCGCCCTCGCCCTGGGCGGCGCTATCACGGACGACTCCCCCGACTCGGACCTCCACACGCTCAGGATAGAATGCAAGAAGCTCCGGTACTACCTCGAATTCTTCGAATCGCTATTCCCCGGCGACGAGGCCCGGCGGGCGATAAAGCAGCTCAAATCGCTACAGGACAACCTGGGGGATTTCAACGACCTCCACGTCCAGCAGGGGAGCGTGCATGGCTTCCTCTCGCTCGTTCCGGCCGGCTCGCCGTCCGAAAGGGACATCGTCGAAGCGGCGGGCGGCCTCATATCGTGCCTCTACTCCCGTCAGGAAGAGCGCCGCGCCGAATTCGCGTCCCGCTTCGAGGAATTTTCGGGCCCGGAAACGAAGGACCTGTTTGATAAAATGCTCTCGGGTAATTAGAGTATGGTCCTATGATTACGATCGCCCTTTACAGCATGAAAGGCGGCGTCGGCAAGACGGCGGCCGCCGTCAACCTCGCGCACCTCGCCTCCTCGGACGGCTTCCGCACGCTCATATGCGACCTCGACCCGCAGGGCGCGAGCTCCTGGTACTTCCGCATACGCGCCGGGAAGAACTTCAACTCCAGCAAGTTCATAAAAGGCGGGCGCGGCATCGACGAAAACATAAAGGGCACGGACTACCCGGGCCTCGACCTCCTCCCCTCGAAGCTCTCTTTCAGGAACCTCGACCTCGCCCTCGACGACCTCAAGAAATCGAAGACCCGGCTGAGAAAGATATTCTCCGAGGTGTCGGACGAATACGACTACCTCTTCCTCGACTGCCCGCCCGGCATATCGCTCGTCTCGGAGAACGTCCTCGACGCCGCCGACATAGTCCTCGTCCCGCTCGTCCCGACGCCGCTCTCGGTGCTCACCTTCGAAAAGCTGGGCTCGTTCATGGATAAAAAGGAGTTCGACGCGGCGAAGGTGTATCCCTTCTTCTCTATGGCCGAGCGGCGTAAATCCCTCCACGTGGAGACTATGGAAAGGCTGTCTTCCGAAAACCGGAACGTGCTCGCGAGCGTCATTCCATACAGGTCCGAGATCGAAAGGATGGGCGTATACAGGGAGCCTATCACGGCGCACATGCCGGGCTCATTCTCAGCGAAGGCCTATTCCGCTCTCTGGGCCGAAGTGAAAGATCTCGCCGCCGGGAACGTAAGGAAACCCCATGGCTGACGAAATAGAGCGTAAGTTCCTCGTAAAGGAAATGCCCGAAGGGCTCCCGGATTACGAAGTCCATCGGATAAAACAGGGCTACGTGTCGCTCGGCGAAGACGGGACCGAGGTCAGGCTCAGGGAAAAGGACGGCAAGTTTTTCCTGACCGCCAAATCCGGCGGCGACCTGAAACGGTACGAAGTCGAAATACGCATCGGCAAAAAGGATTTTTACGCACTCTGGCCGTTCACCGAAGGAAGGCGCGTAGAAAAACTACGCTACGACATCCCCTGCGGCCCCTATCTCATGGAGCTCGACGTCTACTCGGGCAAGCTCGAAGGGCTCGTCACGGCCGAGGTCGAATTCGAATCCCCGGAGGCGTCCGCCGCATTCACGCCGCCGCGATGGATCGGCAAGGACATCACCCGTGACAAGCGGTACAAGAACAAAAACCTCTCCCGGAACGGCCTTCCCCTCGACCTCTAGGGGCCGAAATGGATTGTGGATTACCGCTCTTTTTAATACTATAATCATTACAGGCAGTGATGAAGGGGTGAGAACGGGGCAGTAATATTTTATGGAGGAAGTTAACCATGAACCGGAAGCTGCTTTATACACTGACTATTCTATCGATTGGGATTATCTGGGCCGACTTGCCGAAAATATCCCGCGCCGAAGATTCGCCGAGCCGCTTCGGGGCGATCGCCTTTTCGCGCTCGACGCGCATGTACGGCTACGTTTTCGACCGCGCTGACAGGGATTCCGCCCGCAAAGGGGCCATAGAGGAGTGCAGGCTGAACGCGGAAAAGAAGGACTGCAAGGCCGTGGTCGATTTCGAAAACGGCTGCGGCGCGCTTGCGGTGGGCGACATAGGCTACGGCGCCGGCTGGGGCGATTCGCTCGGGACAGCGCAGCGATATGCGCTCGACTCCTGCAGGGCGTGGACGGGCGGCTGCCATATCGTCCGCTGGGTCTGCACGACCGGAGCCGCACCTGATAGCCAATCCAGATAACTGTCATTTCGAGCGCACGCGAGAAATCTCGCTTTTGCTTTAATCCGTCATCGCCGGGCACACGTGACAGACAGTTTATCCAGCCGGAGACGACCGACATGCCGCTGCAATTATTCACTCACCCGTTCGCATCCTACTGCCAGAAGGTATTGATAGCGCTATACGAGAACGGAACGCCGTTCACGCCGCGCATACTCGAACAGTCCGATCCCTCGACCTTCGCCGAGTTCGAGGCGCTCTGGCCGCTGAAAAAGTTCCCGCTTCTGCTCGACGGCGGAAGGGCTATCGCCGAAGCGACGATAATCATCGAGTATCTCGACCTTTACTACCCGGGCTCTGTGCGCATGATCCCCGCCGGCGGGAAAGAGGCCCTTGAAGCCCGCTTCATGGACAGGTTCTTCGATAACTACATCCACACCCCCATGCAGACTATCGTCTTCGACGCCCTCCGCGAGCCGGCCGCCCGCGACGCCGGGGGCGTGGCCGATGCGCACACCATGCTCGATATTGCGTATGGGTGGCTGGAAAACCGGATTGCCGATCGCGAATGGGCGGCGGGCGGCTTCGGCCTCGCCGACTGCGCGGCAGCCCCCGCATTGTTCTACGCCGACTGGGTGCATGAAATAGGCGAAGGGTTTCCGAACGTCCACGCCTACAGGAGCCGCCTGAACGCGCGGCCCTCGTTCGCACGCGTGATCGACGAAGCGCGGCCCTACAGGCACTACTTCCCCCTCGGTGCACCCGACCGCGACTGACCCCGGGCAAATCCCGCTTCGGGCTGCTTTTACTCGCCCCCGAACGGGTCCTTCATATCCGGATGCCATAGCTTGAAGTGATTTTTATGCATCTCTGTGTACGCCCCCTCGGCGTAGTGCTTGTCGTAAAATTCGAGGTCCAGGTGATGCGCCTGGAAAACGAGCCTAGTGAACATCGGGTCTAAAAACGCGGGGAACCTCCCGTAATTCTCGTAAACGTACTGGCAGAAATCCTTCACGATCTCTATCCTGACTTCGCTCGGGTGATACTCGTCGGCGAGTATGCCGCCCGGGTCGAGGTAAGGGTAGGGGTTCTCCTCTTCCCAGAACCGCCCCCGCATGGCGAGGAACCTGTCCACGGCCTCCCGCATGTCGCTTACGTACGGCGGGCACAGCGCCTCGAAGACGCCGTCCCTCCCGACGGGCACGGGCGGCTTTGCGCTCCGGACGGTCTTTTCGGGGCGGGTGAACCTGAACCCGAGCCCCTTGTAATCCGGGTGCACGCCGAGGGCGTAATGCGGCAGGAGCCCCGTGAACGCCCACCCGCCGAGCCCTAGCGTCTGCAGCGCGAGGTTCATGTTCTGGCAGATGAACGCCTGCTCGACATTGAGCGTCGTCAAAACCCTGAGCTCCAGGTCGAAGAGCGAAAGCTCTACGTCCTTCCTGATGTATCCCTTCTCTATCCACTTGTCGAGCCCGCACGACCTCCCGCCGTTGAGCTCGTCGATTATGTTAAAGCCGTACTTTGCCCCGAAATAGATGAACAGCAGCACCATGTACTCGACGGTCGTGTTCGTCACGGGCACGAAGAACGTCGTCCCCGGCTTGTTGCAGTTCCAGGCGTTGAAGTCGAAGAGCCCCGGCTCGCCCTTCGGGAGATCGGCGCGCACGTCCCCGAGCTTGAGCAGGTTCTTCCTGAAAAGCGAGAGGACCTTCTCCAGCTTCTCTTCCTCGGACTTCCCGTGGAATATGGACGTCTCCCCCGGCCCGGGCATGGCGTCGTGGAGCTTCACCATGTAAACACCGCTGTCGTTCGTGTAGAAGAGCTCGGTGGAATGCGAGTTGCACGAGCACGGCCAGCTCCGCCCCGTCCACTGGAAGAGCCACGAGATGCCCGTCCTCGGCAGGTCGCCGAGCGAGAGGCCCGTCATCCCCGTCCCGGCCCATATAAGAAACGCCTCTTCGAGCTCCGTCAGCGGCACGGGCTCGTGGCGGGACTTGTGCGCGAGCGT
>JADLGH010000025.1 GCA_020849425.1 Candidatus Dadabacteria bacterium | reverse complement strand
ATCGAGTGGATGAGCGTTAAAAATCCGATGTGGGGCTGTGGGCCGGTGGAGGATTTAGCGAAGGAACGATGATTTTGCACGCCTCGCGTGCAGGATTCCGAAGTAGCGAAGGCCTTGCTATCATCTTCTGACGCGCTTCAGGTGATCTCGGCACTTCCCACGCTATGCCGAAAAAAGACACTACGTGTCCCCGGCCCGTGATTTTTGCTACTTTTCATCAAGGAAAAGTAGAAAACCCCTTCTCCGCACTTATCAGCCAATCGCCGAACGTCCCCTCCTGGCCACCGAACGTGCAGTTTTGTCATTTCGAACAACGATTCCGAGCGAGCGAGGGATCGGACGCCATCCGCCGATTGCAAGAAAGCATATCTGGTACTGCTCGGAATTACCTCAAATTAGAATACTGAGAAATCTATTCTTTAAGTCTGTCATTCCTGCGCTTGTCCGACGTAGCTTTAGCGAAGTCCGAAGCGAAGCCGGAGGGCCGAGGTTCCGATTCCCCGCGCGCGGCGCACACGTAGTGTGTTTTTTCGGCACGGTAGTGTCCGTGGTTTACAAGTAGCTGCCGCACGGCGGAATGGTAATGGCATCAAAGCTGCTACGCCGATTTCCTGCAGGCGTGGCCTGCTATGCGACCCCTTTCCCCAGGTACGCCCTCAGCTTCGGCGAGAAGCTTCTCCTGACAAGCGCGGATTTGAGGCTCCATTCCTCCCCGGCGTCGGCCTCCGAAATGATCCTTATCTCCTCTCCCTCCTTCACGGCGACCGGCACCCCGTCCCTGTAAAGGACCCTGTTCTTGTATTGCGACGACACCCTCTTCCCCGGGGTTATTATCCCCGTGAGGTTTAGCGGGTCCGCCGCGCTTATCGATACCAGCGCCCCCGGCTTCGCCCGACGCCTGGTCTCCCTGAGGCCGGCGACGGCTTCGGGCAGCGCGAACTGCTCGCCCCACACGCCGTCTACGAACCTTCCACCCCTCACCTCCCCCCGGAGCTCCATCAGCCTGAGCGCCTTTACGAGCTCCCTCCAGGGCGGCGTAAAGCTCTCCCTCTCCGCAAGCCTTCTAAAGAGCACACCGTACCTCTCCAGCAGCACCATCGCGAGCGCTTTGAGGTCGGCCGGCGTCCTCTCTCCGTCCTCACCCGTGCGTATGACAGACCACCTCCCCGCGCCCTCCATGTTAAAACTGATCCTCTTCCTCCTGCCGGCGGCAGTCCTGTACTTCGAGCTCACGAGTAGCGCCCGGAGGCCCGTGTAGCTGTCAGACGTCACCATCCCGTACGCCACGAGCTCGGCTATCGCCGCCTCTATATCGGTCCGGAGCCCCTTCACTCCTTCCGCTATCTCGTCGAAGAACGATGCGCCGCGCGTCCCCAGGTATTCCAGCACCGAGGCCGCCCTCCGCGAAAGCCCTTCTTCGCCCGGGCCCTGGGCGAGCTTCCTCCACACGCCCAGGTTCGTTCTTCTCACTATCGTTACGGGGGTCGTCTTTATCGGCCCCTGCTTCCTGTCGCTCCCGTTAGGTGCCTTGAACCTCCCCCAGACGGCGCTCCCCGAAAGACACAGCGTATCGAGCCAGCCGTGATCGTAATCCTTCATCCGCGCCGACAGTATATCCCCCTCCCACGCCGCCGCCGGTGCCTCGAATCCCTCCAGCATCCCGAGTATCCCCCTTAGCGCCTCGACACCCTCGGGCCCGTCCTCGATGTCCACCCCGTGCCGCGAAAAGAGATATCTCATGAAGTCTGCCGCCGTAACGGGCTCTATCTCCCGCCGGAGCTTACTCATCGTGTATTTATGTATGCGCGCGAGGAGCCTCCTCTCGCACCATTCGAGCACCGTCTCCCCGGGCGTAAAATTCCCCCTGAAGACGAACCCCTCCCCTTCGAGCATCGCGAGCGCCCTCTCCATGTCGGCCTCGGTCACGCCCAGCGTCTCCGCCAGCACGGCGGCAGTCACGGGCCCGAGCGCCTCCAGCCTCCCCCTCGTTATCTCCACCAGCGCCTGGTCCCTCGTCACCCCCGCGCCCCGAAGCCTTTCCGGTACCTCGATCTCCGGTGAAAGTGCCCCGTCCGGATGTACGGCCTTCATGTGATGAAGCCTCTCGGCCGCGACCCAGAAAACCCTTTCCCCAACCCTGAGCTCCGCCGCCCTCCCCTCCTTTGCCAGCCCCCCGAAATACTCTTTCCATCCGCCGGCGGCGTCGCCGATCTCCCCCTCTTCCTCCGTCAGGAATCCCGTCAGCACCAGCGCATCGTGGAGCTCCTCCGCGCTCTCCGCCTCGGGCCAGGCTTCTTCTTTAACACTCCTCACAGCCTCCGCATCCAGCTGCCCGAGCTCCGCCGCCTCTTTCGGGTCGAGCCATCTCCTGTTCTGAACGGCGTGCGTCCTCCTCTCTTCGAGGGGCACGCCGTCGAGGAAGGAATACGGCCTCGCGTTAAGCACCTGCTCCGAAAGCGGCGAAGGCTCCCGGAGGTCCCGCGCCAATGTTTCCACGTTCCCCGCATGTATGTCCGTCAATAATTTTTCGAGGTTCTCTATGTCCATCGCCTCGTTTAAACAATCGCTTATGGTCTGGTCTACGAGCGGATGCTCCGGTATCTCCCGCTCGCCTACTATATTTTCGAGGCACGCTATCTGGTCCGGGAACACCTGCGCTATGAGGTCCTCGGAATGTATGCGCTGGATCGCGGGCGGCACCTTCTTCCCCGTCCACCTCCTCAGCACCGCAAGCGCGGTGCTCGCGTTCCACCTCCACCTCACCTCGAACATGGGCGCGTCGAGAAGCGCCTGCGTCAGCACCTGCCTGACATTATTCGGGTGAAGGTAGTGATACACCTCCTCCAATGGAAAACTGTGCGTCGCCCCGAGGCTCAATATGATCGAATCCTCGGTCGCCGCCGCCTGGAGCTCGAAGTTAAATTTCCTGCAGAACCTCTTCCGGAGGGACAGCCCCCACGCCCTGTTCATCCGGCTCCCGAACGGCGAGTGTATGACGAGGTTCATCGCCCCGGCCTCGTCGAAAAATCTTTCCAGGACGAGTCTCTCCTGTGTCGGTATCACACCCAGGGCGGCCTTCACGACGACCATGTACGTGACGAGCTGGTCGGCGGCCTCCTCCCCGAGCCCGGTCGTCTTAACCACGTGCTCTATTGCATCCCGCTTCCACGAGTCCCCCATCATCCCGTCGAGGGCGTCTTCCTTATCTTTCAGCCAGCCCAAGTCCCCGAGCTTCTCCGATATCTCTTCCCTGAGCCTCGATACGGCATATGAGAGCTCAGGGCTCCTCCCCGGGGCCTCCCCGAACCAGAACGGGATCGTAGGCGGCAGCGCCCCGGCGTCCTCGACCCTCACCTTCCCCCCGACGACCTGTATTATCCGCCACGAATGGTTGCCCAGGAGGAAAATGTCCCCGGCGGTGCTCTCTATGGCGAAGTCCTCGTTCACGGTCCCGAGGAACGTCCCCGTCGGCTCCAGGATGACATCGTAGTCGAAGCTGTCGGGTATCGTCCCGCCGGAAACTATCGCCGCTATGCGCGCGCCCTTCCGCGGCCTCAGCATCCCGTTCACCATGTCGTGGCGTATGTATGCCGCGCGCCTCCCCTTCTGCGCCGCGAATCCCTCGGAGAGCATCTTCACAACGTCGTCGTACTCCGCCCGTCCGAGGTCTCGATACGGATAGGCCCTCTTGAAGAGCGTGTATAATTCTTCTTCGCCCCACTCACCGCACGACACCTCCGCCACTATCTGCTGCGCGAGAACGTCGAGCGGCTTCTCCGGCATTATTATGCTGTCGAGCTCCCCCCGCCTCACTGCATCGAGGAGCGCGGCGCATTCCGCGAGCTCGTCGAGGCTGAGCGGAAACACCTTCCCACGCGGCGTCCCCTTCACGGTATGCCCCGAGCGCCCCACCCTCTGGAGGAACGTCGATATCGCCCTCGGCGAGCCTATCTGGCACACGAGATCCACGTGCCCTATGTCTATTCCCAATTCCAGCGACGCGGTAGCTACTATCGCCTTTAACTCCCCCGACTTCAGACGCCTCTCGGCGTCGAGCCTCATCTCCTTCGATATGCTCCCGTGGTGCGCCGCGATGACCTCGGCCCCGAACCTTTCCGTAAGGTTGTGCGTCATACGCTCCGAGAGCCGCCTCGTATTCACGAATATCAGCGTTGTCTTATGTGACTTTATCAGCGTTTCTAATCTCTGGTAAACCTCTTCCCACACCTCGTTCGACATGACGGCCGTAAGGGGCGATCCCGGAATTTCGACCGAAAGCTCGAGCTCCCTCTTGTGCCCCGAATCTATAATAGTGCAAGCTGGCTTCCCCTCGCCATCAGGCCCGTTCCCCGTAAGGAAGCGCGCCACTGTCTCTATGGGCTTCTGCGTCGCCGAAAGCCCTATCCTTCGGAGCCTCTCGGGCACGAGGGCCTCAAGCCTCTCGGCCGTGAGCGACAGGTGCGAGCCGCGCTTGCTCCCGACCATGGCGTGTATCTCGTCCACTATCAGCGTCCTCACGCCCGAGAGCATCTCCCTCCCGTTCTTTCCGGTCAGGAGCAGGTATAGCGATTCGGGGGTCGTTATCAATATGTGCGGGGGCTTCTTCGTCATCCTGGTCCGGACGGCCGAGGGGGTGTCGCCGGTCCTCACCTGCGCCCTTATGCCCACCTCCGGAAGCCCCATGTGCGAAAGCTCCTCCGTTATCCCGCGGAGCGGTCTCTGAAGGTTGTTCTCTATGTCGTTGCTGAGGGCCTTCAGCGGCGAGACGTAAACGATCTGCGTTCTGTCGGGGAGCCCGTTTTCGAGCCCCTCCTTAACCAGGTCGTCTATGGCCGAAAGGAACGCCGCCAAGGTTTTACCGGAGCCGGTAGGCGCGGCGATGAGGACATTGCTCCCCTTCTTTATCTCCGGCCACGCCCTCTCCTGTACCTCCGTCGGAGCCCCCAGCTCCCTCTCGAACCACGCCCCCACGGCGGGATGGAATATTTCGAACGCCATCATATTATTATAAACCGTAGGCCACGCCTGTGGGAATTAGGCGGCGCGGCGCTCAGCCGCGACTCCACCCTTCGTCATCCTGAATTTAATTCGGGATCTCGTATTTTCTTTTAATCTGTCATTGTGAGCGAAGCGAAGCAATCTTGCCTTCACCTTTTCCCCTCCCCCATGTGCTAAACTCTTCCCCTATGGAATTCAAAATCACGAGCGAATTCACCCCTAAGGGCGACCAGCCCGAGGCCATACGCGGGCTCACCGAGGGCCTCCTCCGCGGCGACAAGCACCAGGTCCTCCTCGGCGTCACGGGCAGCGGCAAAACCTTCACCATAGCCAACGTCATCGCCAACGTCGGCCGCCCAACGCTCATCATGGCGCACAACAAGACCCTCGCCGCCCAGCTCTATGGCGAGCTTAAAGACCTCTTCCCCGATAACTCGGTGAAATATTTCGTCAGCTACTACGACTACTACCAGCCCGAGGCCTACATCCCCTCGACAGACACCTACATCGAAAAGGACGCCCAGATAAACGAGCACATAGACAGGCTCCGCCACGCCTCGACGACCTCACTCTTCGAAAGGCGGGACGTTGTCATCGTTGCCAGCGTCTCCTGCATATACGGCATCGGCGCCCCCGAGCACTACTACGGCCTCCTCATAATGCTCGAAGAGGGCATGGAGATGGACCGCGACAAGCTCCTCGCCCGCCTCGCCGAGGTCCAGTACGAGAGGACCGGGCTCGACCTTCACAGGAGCTCTTTCCGCGTAAAGGGCGACGTCGTGGATGTATTTCCCTCGCACCACGATAATACAGCAGTAAGGATTGAATTTTTCGGCGACGTCATCGATGCTATAAAAGAGATAGACCCGATGCGCGGCGCGACGATCCGCCCCCTCGGAAAAGTCGCGATATACCCCGGCTCGCACTATGCCGCCCCGAAATACAGGCACGAAATGGCCATCGAAAACATCAAGATAGAGCTCGCCGAGAGGCTCAAGTACCTCGAAGAGAGAGGGATGCTCCTCGAAAAACAGCGTCTCGAAGAGAAGACCAGCTTCGACCTCGAGCTCCTGACCAACATGGGCTTCTGCCCCGGCATCGAGAACTACTCCCGCCACATCTCGGGACGCCTCCCCGGGGAGCCTCCCTCGACCCTCCTCGACTACTTCCCTGACGATTTCCTTCTCATCATAGACGAAAGCCACCAGATGGTCCCCCAGCTCCGCGCCATGTACGAGGGCGACAGGAGCCGGAAAACGAGCCTCGTCGAGCACGGCTTCAGGCTCCCCTCGGCGCTCGACAACAGGCCGCTCAACTTCCGTGAATACGAGGAAAGGGTGAACCAGGTCATATACGTCTCGGCAACCCCCGGCCCCTACGAGCTCGAAAAAACCGGCGGCGTCATAACGGAGCAGATAATCCGCCCGACGGGCCTCGCCGACCCCGAGATAGAGATCAGGCCGGCCGACAACCAGGTAGACGACCTGCTCGAAGAGATAAGGAAGAGGACAGAGGCGGGAGAAAGGGTGCTCGTCACGACTCTCACGAAACGAATGGCCGAGGACCTCACCGAGTACTACCGCGAGCTCGGCATACGCGTGAAGTACCTCCACTCCGACATCGATACGCTCGAAAGGATAGCGATAATAAGGGACCTCCGGCTCGGGAAGTTCGACGTCCTCGTCGGCATAAATCTCCTGAGAGAAGGCCTCGACATACCCGAGGTCTCGCTCGTCGCCATACTCGACGCCGACAAGGAAGGCTACCTCCGCTCCGAAACCTCGCTCATACAGATATTCGGCCGCGCCGCCCGGAACGTCAACGGACGCGTCATACTCTACGCCGACAGGGTCACGGAATCGATGGCAAGGGCCATATCCGAGACGGAGCGAAGAAGGACCATACAGCAAAAATATAACGAGGAGAACGGGATAACCCCCCGGAGCATCAAAAAAACGGTAACGGACATCCTCTCCACTATATACGAAGCCGACTACTACACCGTCCCGCTCGAAACCGTCGGCGAAGACCTCGACGTCCCGCCCGAGAAGATATCGTCAACGATAACCGCCCTCGACCGCGAAATGAAAGAGGCCGCCAAAAACCTCGAATACGAGACGGCCGCAAAGAAGCGCGACCAGATAAAAAGGCTCCGCGAGCTCGAAATAAAATACCTCGGGAGCCCGAAAGAAGGCCCTCAACAGAGCGGCTGACCCTATTTTTTGTCGCCGCACCCCTCGCTCATCGCCGTTTTCGCCGCTTCCGCTATCTCCTCCGGGGTAAGGTCCTTCACGTGCGTCGCGACAGACCATACGTGCCCGAACGGGTCCTTTAACTGCCCGTACCTGTCTCCCCAGAAGGCGTCCCCGAGCGGCATGACCACCTCGGCCCCCTCCTTGATCGCCTTTTCGAAAAAGGCGTCGGCGTCGGGGACATATATATGCAGAACGACGGTAGTCCCGCCCCGGCTGCTCGGCCCGAGCGAGTTCCAGTCCGGGAACTCGTCCGCCAGCATCACGGCCGAATCCCCTAAGTGTAGGCACGCGTGCATGAGCTTCCCCCCGCCCGGCATGTCGAGCCTCGCGACCGTCTTCGCGCCGAACGCCTTCTCGTAAAAATCTATAGCCTTCGCCGCGTCCCTGCACACGAGGTGCGGCGTCACGGTGTGCATCCCGTCGGGTATCGGTTTAACCTTTGCCATAATTCAAGCTCCTTACGATGAATTTACCGGGCGCGCCCCCCTTCCGCATTTCCGGCTGCTTATACGACGAAAAAGATATCCCTGAAAGGACACCCCTCTCGCCCTACCCTGTTTGATGCACCACCACCGAATTAATTTCAGATTGTTTTAGCTTTACCTTTGCTTTTAATATATTTCCTCCTCCTTCCCAAAGGGGGAGGATTAAGGTGGGGGTTACATCAAGTGCTGTCATTCCCGAATGTCTCAATCGGGAATCCAGTCTTTTAATTTTTTGCTTTTAATCCGTCATCCTGAACTTGTTTCAGGATCTATCCCTTGTCCCTGGCTTTCTCTTTTTCCTTCCTTCTCCCCTCGTGGAACGGATGCGAGCAAGCGAGCATTCGGACACCCCAGGCCGACGGCAGGGAAATCCATCCAGTACCGCTCGAAAGCAACCGAAACCAAAACAGGGTCAGGGGGAGGGGGATAAATCAGCCCAATCCATTCCATTGTTTTTCAAATCAAAAAGGGTTCATGTAAAAATATGTCATTTCGAGCGCACGCGAGAAATCTCTCTTTCCATCCCCCCTTTTTCTAAGGGGGGAACGAGGGGGGATTTTACCCCTCCTTCGCACGCTCGCCCCCCAGCCTCTCCTTAAGCCCCTCCGCGATCTTCATGCTCATCCCTGGAACTGCCGCGATCTCCTCCACCGTCGCCGCCCTGAGCCTCACGACGCTTCCGAAGCGCCTGATAAGCGCCCTTTTTCTTTTGGCCCCGATCCCCGGAATGTCGTCGAGCTCCGACTTGAGCGCCCTTTTCCCCCGGAGCTTCTTGTGGAACGTAATGGCGAACCTGTGGGCCTCGTCCCTCACCCTCATCAGCAAGAACAGCACAGGCGAATTCCTCGAAAAGACGAGCGGATTCTTCCTCCCGTAAATGTAGATCTTGTCGCTCTCCCCCTCCTCCCTCCCCTTCGCTATGGAGGCGAGCCCGACGGCGTCCTCGTACCCGAGGTCCGCCATCGCCTGGCGCGCTATATTCAGCTGCCCCTTCCCCCCGTCTATGAGTATCAGGTCCGGCGGCTCCCACCCCGCCTCCTCCGCCCTCGTCAGCCTCCGTGACAAAACCTCCCTCATCATCGCGTAGTCGTTCGGCCCCTCGACGGTCTTTATCCTGTACGTCCTGTACCCGTCCTTGGCCGGCTTCCCGTTCTCGAACCGGACGAGCGACGCTACGGCCAAATCCCCCTGCGTATTCGATATGTCGAAACATTCAATGGATATTGGCGCTTTCTCCAACTGAAGCGACGTCCCGAGCCTCTCCAGGAGGTCGAGCTCGCCGAGCTCCTTCGCGTGCTTTCTCTGGAAGCTTTCGAGCGCGTTACGGGCGGCAAGCTCCACCTGCCGTGCCTTCGTCCCCCTCTCCGGGGTCTCGATGGCCACCTTACGCCCCCGCCTCTCCGAGAGCCATTCCGAAAGCGCCTCCCTGTCCTCCACCTCCGCCGGAACGAGTATCTCGCCCGGTATAAACCTGTTCCCGCCGTAAAACTGTGACAAAAACTCCCCTAAAAGCTCTTCGTCCGACCCGGCCGTATTCCTGAAGGAATATTCGACCCCGTCTATGAACGTCCCTCCCCTCGAAAACAGCACCGCGAACTCCACGTGCCGCCCCTCCCTGTGATAGCCGACGACGTCCCTGTCCTTCGTGTCCGGCGTTATGAACATCTCCGCCTCGAGGTTCTTTTCGAGGAGCCTCACCTGGTCCCTGTAGTGCGCCGCGTCCTCGTACCTCGTCTCCTCCGACGCCCTCTCCATGTTTTCCTTCAGGATATCGAGGATTTTCCCCTTCTCCCCCTTAAGAAACATCTTCACGCGCTCGACGACCTCCCGGTATTCCTCCTCCGACGCCTTCCCGGCGCACGGCCCGAGGCACTGCCCCATGTAATAGCTCAGGCACGGCCGCGCCGCGTGCCGCCTGAATT
>JADLGH010000024.1 GCA_020849425.1 Candidatus Dadabacteria bacterium | reverse complement strand
TTTTCGAAGACTTTTCCGAGCTGGTCTTTATGCCTAGTATTCGAGAGGGATCTAGATTAAGCCACTTACATACTTTCCCAAAGGTTTCTATATCGGGCAAATGGCCACGCTCTATACGAGATAAAGTGGAAGGACTAATTCCAATTTCTTTTGCTACTTCTCTTATTCCCCTATCTCCTCTCTTCCTAAGTAGTTTCCTGCTCAGAATTTGAAGACCGATATTGGACATTGAACCTCCGTATCATTCGTAAGAAAAATGTTTGACAACTGATACGCCAATCGATATAATGTATCACTAGTGAAACAGTATCCCTGCAACGCAGGGAAAAATCAATTAGCAGGGGAGAAATAAAAATGGCGGATAGACCAGTTAGACAAACAGGGAAAGATAGGGATGGTGATATTACTGCCCTATGTGACTCTGGATCATCTTGGTCTCCAAGAATGAAATGGGATGCAATAAGAGACATAGAGACTGGATTACATACGTATTATGTGCCGTGGAAATCGGGACGCACGGAAATAAGAGTTGTAAACGGTCCTAACGGAAAATATTTGCGTACGGACCGAGATAACACATCAAGAAATAATTTAGACGATCTACCAAATTGCTATTAAACAGGAGGCGTTATGACTAAGAAAAAAGATATACATGTAGTACCCCATGAGAAAGGATGGGCAACACAGAGGGAAGGGGTAAACCGAGCTGGATCTGTTCACTATACACAACTAGAGGCAATCGAACGTGCCAAGGTACAGGCACAACGTGAGAAATCCGAAGTTGTGATCCATCGCAAAGATGGCACAATCCGAGATAGTGATAGTTATGGCAACGACCCGGTTCCTCCAAAAGATAAAAAATATTAAAACAAAGTATTGAGTCTATGTTTATGGAGGAAATACATATGGTTAAGGTAACCTTTGAATTAAACGGAAGAAAAGTACCCCCGAATCAAATAGGTAGTATCTTAGAACGAGCTGCAATGCAAAGAGTGCAAGGCCTTATAGAGAAGTCTGTAGGCTCGGTACGTTGCAAAGCGCATGGGAATGCTCCATCTATTGCGGTAAAAGGTCGCAGCATAGACCAGCTTAGTTTTAATGTATCTGGGTGTTGTGAGGACTTGATTAAGCAAGTCCATGAAAAGTTGAAATCCTAATTCAACAATTGCGCCAAATTATGTTAGATAAGATTTAAACTTTTCTAACTTGCATATTAGACAAAATATCCAGTGTGGATTTTCTCACATCATCTACAGATATGTCCCGGAGGCATCTGACTCCGTAGGGGCATGGCGGCGTGTATCCGAACTCCGTACAGGGGCTGCAGGGAAGGCGCTTGTTTATAACCGCATGCCGCCCCCCGCGAGGGGCCCACTTTTCCTCGATGCCCGCGCCGAAAAGAGAAACCGTGGGGGTGCCGGCCCCGTACGCGATGTGCATGAGGCCGGTATCCCCCGAAACCAGCACGTCCAGCATCGAGATAACGGCCGCCGTTTCCATGAGCGGCGTCTTTCCCGTAAGGTCGAGGACGCTTTTATAGTCGAGGCCCTTTTTGACCTCCGCCGAGCTCCGGACGTCCCCCGGCCCGCCGAGGAGCACTATTCCGAGCCCCTCTCCTGCGAGCGCCTTCGCGAGCCCTGCGAATTTCAGTGTCCCCCACCGCCTTTCCTTAACAGTCGCGCCCGTGAATATGCCGACGACGCCCCTCTTCCCATTTTTAAATTCTCCGAGCGCGGAAAGGGTCTTTCCATATTTGCCCGGATCTATCGGTAAAAACGGCTTCTCCTCGTCGAACATGTACTCCTTTCCGGTGACGGCCGAGACGAGGTTAAGGAAGCTCACCGCCTCGTAATCCCCGCGTCCGTGCGTGACGGGGTGCGTGAACTGCCGGGCCCTTTCGTTCGTCGCGAACCCGGCCCTCACCGGGGCGCGCGTAAGGTAAGCGAGAGCAGCCGTCATACGGTGCCACTGCTCCGTGTCTATAACTATGTCGTACCCCGCCTTGACGACGCCTGCGAGGGTTTTAACCGGCGAGGAATCGTAAAGGAGGACGCCGTCGATATAGGGGCAGCCGGCGAGGATACCGCCGTTTCGTTTTTCGGCGAGTACGTGAATCGCCGAGCCGGGGAATTCCTGCCTCAACACGGCGAGCGCCGGGTAGAGAAGCACGGCGTCGCCTATCCCGCCAGGCCGTATTACGAGTATCTTCGGAGGGACGTTTCGAGGGTCCTTCCCCGGGCTTGCGAGGAGCCGCGAAACCCTGCACGCAATCCCCCCGAGGATGCCGTCAATCCTTTTGAGCCCTTCTATTTTCCAGTTCATAACGAGGCGCAGGCGGTTAGCCGCCCGCACTCAAGTATAAATCCTGGCGTGAGAATAGTGTAGGAATCCTGTGCGTGGAACAATAAAGCTCCGCACTGACATGCGAGGCCGATGTCTTTAAGAGCGGGACTCAGGCTACCGTGACTTCTTCGCAGAGGTAAACGTTCTGAACGGCGTTCAGTATTTCGACCCCTTCCTTCATCGACTTCTGGAAGGATTTCCGCCCGGTGATGAGGCCCATGCCTCCCGCGCGCTTGTTTATGACCGCTGTACGCACAGCCTGTGCGAGGTCGTCCTGGTCGCTGCCCGTAGATGCGCCGCCGGAATTGATGAGGCTGGCGCGGCCCATGTAGCAGTTTACGACCTGGTAACGCGTGAGGTCTACCGGGTGCTCCGTCGTGAGCTTGGAGTAGACCCTGGGGTCTGTCTTCCCGAATTTAAGGGCGAGGAAGCCGCCGTTATTCTCGGCCTGCTTCTGCTTCACGATGTCGGCCTCTATGGTCGCGCTTATGTGGTTCGCCTGCCCCGTGAGGTCGGCGGAAAGGTCGTAGTCGGCCTTGTCCGTTTTAAACGCCGAGTTACGGAGATAGGCCCAGAGTACGGTGACTAATCCGAGTGTGTGGGCGTAGGCGAAGGCCTCGCTCACCTCCTGGATCTGGCGGTCGCTCTCCTCGGAGCCGAAGTATATCGTCGCGCCAACGGCCACGGCGCCCATCTGGTAGGCCTGATCTACGTTGGCGAACATTATCTGGTCGAACTTGTTAGGATACGTCAGAAGCTCGTTGTGGTTCAGCTTCACGAGAAACGGGATCTTGTGCGCATATTTCCTCGAAACCGCGCCGAGTACGCCGAGCGTCGAAGCGACGGCGTTACAGCCGCCTTCTATCGCGAGCTTTACAATATTCTCGGGATCGAAGTAAATCGGGTTAGGAGCGAACGATGCTCCGGCCGAGTGCTCTATCCCCTGGTCGACCGGGAGTATCGACATATAACCCGTTCCCGCGAGCCTGCCAGTGTTATACATGAGCTGGAGGTTACGGAGAACGGAGTTGGGCCTGTCGGAGGGAATGAAGATGCGGTCGACGAAATCGGGGCCGGGCAGATGGAGCTGGTTCTTTGGTACGGTCTTGCTCTTGTGGTTGAGAAGGTAATCGGCCTCGTTTCCGAGGAGCTTTCTTATCGAATCTATCCCTTCCGTGCTCTTTACTTTTGCCATTATTGCACTCCTCTTACGGTATTTGAGATTGGCGGCGCAGTCATGCCGGAGATTATCAGAAGTTTAAAATAAATTACCCCCGAGTGAAAGCCCGTTTAACAATCGGGTTTCAATTGGCAGCCAGGGATATGCGCTCTTCCCTGTCGTTGAGTATTGATATTCCGGGGAGCTCGTCGCCTCCCAGAAATTCGAGAAGCGCCCCGCCGCCGGTGGATATGTGCGTGATCTCGGAATCGAGCACCTCGGCCTTTCTTATGGAAGCTATCGTCTCGCCGCCGCCGACCACTGTTGTCGCGCCGCGCCACGTGGCGAGCGCAACGGTGCGGGCGACCTGGGTCGTTCCGGCCGAAAAATCGCCGACCTCGAACACGCCCATCGGGCCGCTCCAGAATATGGAGCCCGTCCCCTTTATCTGGTGGTTATATTTCGCCGCCGTCTTGGGGCCTATGTCGAACCCCTGAAGGTCGTCGGGTATGGAGCCGTCCACGACCATGCAGTTCTTTCTCTTTTCGAGGCTGTTGGATACGACGTGGTCCACCGGGAGGAATATCTTTTTACCGTAGTTTGTGAGCGCGTCTTTCGCCCAGTCGACCAGATCGTCCTCTACGATCGAATTACCTATCCTGATGCCCTTTGCCTTGAGGAACGTATATGCGACGCCCCCTCCGAGGAGGACCTTGTCGGCCTTGTCGATGAGGCGCTGAAGGGCGTGGATCTTGTCTTTAATCTTGCCGCCGCCGACTATGACGATGAATGGGCGGTCGGGGTTTTCGCGGAGACGGGTGAGGAACTTGAGCTCCCTGCTTACGAGAAAGCCCGCTACCCTGAGCTCGAAATTGGCGGCCATGCCGTACGTCGAGGCATGCTTCCTGTGAGACGTGCCGAAGGCGTCGTTTACATAAATATCGGCGTAGGATGAAAGCGTTTTCGCAAATTTAGGGTCGTTGTCTGTTTCTTCTTTATGGAATCTCAGGTTTTCGAGGAGCATGACCTCGCCGTCGGCGAGCGATTCTATCGACTCCTTCACCTCGGTCCCCGTCACCTTCCCGGTGAACTTCACGGACTTTCCGAGGAGCTCGGACAGGCGGTCCGCGATCGGCTTTAATGAAAGCTCGGGCATCACTATGCCCTTGGGTCTTCCGAGGTGGGAGCCGAGTATCACCCTGGCGCCCCTCTCGACAAGATAGTCTATCGTGGGGATTACCCTTCTTATCCTGTAATCCTCACTTATCTTCCCGTCCCTTATCGGCACGTTGAAGTCAACCCTGACAAAAACGCGTTTTCCCTTGTATGTCGAATCAGGGAGGTCGGATATGACGAGCTTACTCATTTCAGCCTTTCTCCTATGTACTCGACGAGGTCCACTACCCTCGACGAGTAACCGTATTCGTTGTCGTACCAGCCCACTACCTTTACCAGGTTGCCCTCCACGACGGCAGTAAGCTGGGAATCGAGAATCGCCGAGTGCGGATCGCCTATGAAGTCGGACGATACGAGCTCTTCCTCGACGTATCTCAGGTAGCCTTTCAGCTCGCCCTTCGCGGCCTGCCTGAACTTTTCGTTTACCTCTTCGGGCGTCGTGTCCTTTTCCACTTCGCAGGTGAAGTCGACGACGGAAACGTCGGCCGTCGGCACCCTCATGGACACCGAGCTCAGCTTGCCCTTGAGCACGGGATATATTATCTCTATCGCGCTCGCGGCGCCCGTGCTCGTGGGGATTATGGAAAGGGCCGCCGCCCTTGCGCGGCGTAGGTCCTTGTGAGGGGCGTCGAGTATATGCTGGTCGTTCGTGTAGGAGTGGATAGTCGTCATCTCACCCCTCCTGATTCCGAAATTTTCGTGAAGCACCTTTACTATCATCGCAAAGCAGTTCGTCGTGCACGAGGCGTTTGATATGACGTCGAAATCGGGGCTGTAATCCTCTTCGTTCGCGCCAAGCACCGTCGTGAAATCCACCTCGCCCTTGGCGGGCGCCGTGATTACTACCTTCCTGACCGTGCTCCCGAGGTGCGCGGCCGCGGCTTCCCTCGAACGGAAAACCCCGCTGGCTTCCGCTATGATCTCGGCCCCCGTATCCTGCCACGGTATGTTCTTCGGATCCCTCTCCGTGAATACCCTTATAGCCTTTCCATCTACAATTATATGTCCGTTTTCGGATTTTACATCTCCTTTGTAAGGGCCGAATACGGAATCGTATTTAAAAAGGTGGGCAAGCGTTTTGGAATCGGATATATCGTTTATTCCTACGAATTCGAGCCCTTCCCTTTCGAGCCCGATACGGAGAACGTGCCTCCCGATTCTTCCGAACCCGTTAATCCCAACCTTGATAGACATCTAATCCCTCCACGTAATTGAAATGTTATTTAATTTGAAGAAAATCCTCTAAAAATTACCTTTACAAATAATGCGCGTCAAGGTATAGCGCGGGCTCCCGGGGGCCCTTTCCTGCGCATCGGCGAAGGGAAATTCTCCCCCCAAACTTGTATTTGACAATTTTACCGTATATTTTCAATCCTTATGCGGAAAATAAGAGTCGGGATACTGGGGGCGAGCGGTTACACGGGGAGCGATCTTTTGAGGTTTCTCCTTACGCATCCCTCTGTCGATATTACACATTTGACTGCGGATAAGCACGCCGGGAAGAGGATATCAGACGTCTTCCCGCACCTTTCCGGGTTCTGCGACCTGGAGCTAAAACCCCTCGATCCGAATACTCTCCCCGAAGATACGGACGTAGTCTTCCTTGCCCTGCCTCACGGGGCGTCGGCCAGGGTCGTGGGCGAGCTTTACAAAAGGGACGTCAGGATAATAGACCTTGGGGCGGACTTCAGGCTGAGCCACGAGGTATATACAGCCTGGTACGGCGAGCATCCGCACCCCGGGCTCATCCCCGAAGCGGTATACGGCATCCCCGAGATAAACAGGGAGCGGCTCAAGTCCGCAAAGCTGGTCGCGAACCCGGGCTGCTACCCGACGTCCGTCATTCTCGGCCTCCTGCCGCTCGCGTGTGAGCAGCTTCTCGAGCCCGGGCTCGTCATCGCCGACTCGAAATCCGGCGTGTCCGGCGCGGGCAGGAACCCCTCCCTCGACACCCACTTCTGCGAGGTGAACGAGGGTGTAAAGGCGTACAAGGTCGGCGAGCACAGGCACATGCCGGAGATAGAAGAGGTGATGAGGGAATATTCCGGCATCGACCTCAGGATACAGTTCGTCCCGCACCTTATCCCCATGGACAGGGGCATTCTCTCGACGATATACGTGAGGCTGAACAAATCGATGACGACGGGGGAGCTCCTGGGGCTATACGGAAAGCATTACGAGAACGAAAGGTTCGTCAGGATTTCGCCCGAGAAGGTCTATCCGTCCACGTCCCAGGTGAAGGGCTCCAATTTCTGCGACATAGGCTTAAAGGCCGACCCGGAATCGAAGTCGGCCGTGATCGTCTCCGTGATCGACAACCTCGTGAAGGGCGCCTCGGGCGTCGCGGTCCAGAACATGAACATCATGATGGGTTTCGAGGAATCGGCCGGGCTCGCGATTCCGCCCCTCTTCCCCTGAGCGCGGCCTACGAGCCCGCACCCTTAAGCCCCCTTATCCTCTTCACGGCCGAGACGACCGCCGCTGCGGCATGCTCTATCTCTTCCCGAGTCGTGAACCTGCCGAGGCTGAACCTCACGGACGAATGCGCCTCCTTCCTCGTAAGCCCCATGGCCAGGAGGACGTGCGAGGGATCGACGTTCCCCTCCGAGCACGCCGAGCCCGTCGAAACCGCTATGCCTTCGAGGTCGAGCGCCATCGCGAGCGAGCCGCCGTTAACGCCCTCGAACGACAGGTTGAGCGTGTTCCGGACCATGCCGTCCGGCTGCCCGTTCAGCGTGACCCCGCCAGCGCCGGACGATATGCGCGCCAGGAGCTCGTCCCGGAGCCGCCCCACCCTTTCCCTGTCCGGTGCGAGCTCGCCGAGCGCAAGCTCCGCAGCCTTCCCGAGCCCCGCAACTGCGGGGACGTTCTCCGTCCCCGACCTTAGCCCCCTCTCCTGCCCGCCGCCGTGTATGAGCGGCGCGAGAGTCAGGCGCCTTGCGAGCCCGTCCCTTACGTAGAGCGCCCCCGCGCCCTTCGGGCCGTAGAACTTGTGCGACGATATCGAGACGAGGTCGGCCTCGATCCTTTTCAAGTCTATTTCGATCTTCCCCGCGGCCTGAACGGCGTCCACGTGAAGGAGCGCTCCCTTTTCCTTCACGATTCCGGCTATCCGTTCCACGGGCATGACGGCCCCGGTTTCGTTATTCGCGTAGATGACGGAGACGAGCCTCGTCTCGGCGGTGACGGATTCGCGGAGCTCGTCGAGATCGACGAGACCGTTCCCGTCCACGCCGAGATACGTGACCGTAAAACCGCGTGATTCGAGGAACACGAACGCTTCGAGCGTGGAATCGTGCTCTACACGCGTCGTTACCATGTGCTTTCCCCCGCGCCCCCCTTCGGCGAACGCAGCGCCCTTTATGGCGAGGTTGTTACCCTCGCTGCCCCCCGAGGTGAAGAGTATTTCCCTCGCCCCGGCACCGAGTAGGGCCGCAACCCTCTCGCGCGCCTCATCGAGCGCGGCCCTCGCGGCGCTCCCGAAGGCGTGGATGCTCGAAGGGTTCCCGAAGCCGTCTTTAAAGTACGGCATCATGGCTTCTAGTACGCGCGGGTCTACGGGGGTCGTCGCGTTATAGTCGAGATATGCTTTTTTCATACCGGCAAAACCCGTCTGGTAATGTATTTAGTTTACACAAGCGGCCCGTACACCGAACAGGCCGCGAGAGCCGTGGGGAGCCACGCTCATTTCGCCCTTTCGAGAAGCGAGGCGTACTCGTCCTTCACCATTCCCACGAATTCCCGGGCGAGCCGGGAAGGTGTTCGGTCCCTGTGCCACGCCGCGACGACGGTCCTCCTCGGCGACCGGCCCTTTATCGGCCTGTACGTGCATGTGTTCGACGTATCCGTAAGAACCATCATCAGCGGGACGAGGGAGACGCCGTTCCCGAACGAGACGCAGTGCTGGATCGTCGAGAGGTTCCACGTCCTGCATACGACCTCGGGGTTTATCTGCCTCTCGTAGCAGAAGTTATTTATCTGCTCGCCGAGGCAGTGGTCCTCGTCTAGGGCGATGAACGGGACGTTTTTGAGGTCCCTCGCCCTTATTTCGCGCGCCCTGACGAGCTCGTGGCCGGGGGAAAGGGCGAGATAGAGCGGATCGTCGAACAGCGGCTCCGTCGCTATCAGGCTGTTTTCTACGGGGAGGCTCATTATGGCGACCTCTATTTCGAGGGTGACTATCCCCCTCACGAGCACATCGGTAAGGTTCTCCTGGAGCATTATACGGGCAGGGGGATAGCCGGCGTAGAATCTCTTGAGCGCACCCGGGAGGAGATAAGGGGCTATCGTCGGAATGAGCCCCGCGGAAAGCGTGCCGACCCCCGCCTCGACGTCCTCGACTATGCCGGACTTGATGCCTTCGGCCTCCCGTAGCACGAGCCTCGCGCGCGGCAGGAGCGCGCTTCCGGCCTCCGTGAGCGCGATGCGTCTTCCGAGCCTTTCGAAGAGCTGCTGGCCGAGCTCCTGTTCGAGCTTGATTATCTGCTGGCTGAGCGAAGGCTGGGCGACGTAGCACCTCCGGGCGGCTTTGCTGAACCCGCCCGACTCGGCGACGGCGACGAAGTACCTAAGCTGGTGAAGCTCCATAGGCCACATACCCCTCGGGGGATTCCGGCGGCTCTCCAGCCGGCCGGTTTATATATATTCTACACGCCGCCAGGAGTCAAGTATAGGCTCTGTCTATATGATCGATAGATAAGTAATATTTGACGACTATGGGTTCCAGGGTACCATACTGCCAACTAAACATTCCCGAGGAGGTAACAAAATGAGCAGACGCAAACAGCTCACCACGGCTCATGGGAGCCCTATAGCAGACAACCAGAATTCA
The DNA here is from genome assembly GCA_020849425.1 of Candidatus Dadabacteria bacterium. Classification (GTDB taxonomy): domain Bacteria; phylum Desulfobacterota_D; class UBA1144; order Nemesobacterales; family UBA2774; genus JADLGH01. The sequence continues at coordinate 23,588 of JADLGH010000024.1, read as the reverse complement.
CTCACCGCGGGGCCTTACGGACCGCTCCTTATGCAGGACTACCAGCTCCTGGAGAAAATGGCGGCGTTCAACCGGGAGAGGGTCCCCGAGAGGGTCGTTCACGCCAAGGGCTCGGGGGCGCACGGGACCCTGACGATTACGCACGATATAACCAGGTACACGAAGGCTAAGGTTTTTTCCCGGGTAGGCAAGGAAACCCCGATGCTGGCGCGTTTTTCTACGGTCGCGGGCGAGCACGGCGCGGCCGATGCCGAGAGGGACGTAAGGGGCTTTGCGCTCAAGTTCTACACGGAAGAGGGGAACTGGGACCTGGTCGGGAACAATACGCCCGTCTTCTTCGTCAGGGACCCTTACAAGTTCAGCGATTTCATACATACGCAGAAGAGGAATCCCAAGACCAACATGCGCTCCAGCACAGCCATGTGGGATTTCTGGTCGCTCTCGCCCGAAAGCCTCCACCAGGTTACGATACTTTTCAGCGACAGGGGGCTTCCCACCGGATACAGGCACATCCACGGGTTCGGCAGCCATACGTATAGCTTTATAAACGCCGAAGAAGAGCGGTTTTACGTTAAATTCCACTTCAGGACAGAGCAGGGCATCAAGTTCTGGACGAATGAAGAGGCCGCGAAGATAGTCGGCGAGGACAGGGAGAGCGCCCAGAGGGACCTCTTCGATGCGATAGAGAGGGGAGATTATCCACGCTGGAAATTCTACGTGCAGATTATGCCCGAGGAAGAGGCCGGCCGCTACGGGATAAACCCGTTTGACTTGACCAAAGTCTGGCCGCACGGGGATTACCCGCTTATCGAGGTAGGGGTATTCGAGCTCAACAGAAACCCCGAGAATTACTTCGAAGAGATAGAGCAGGCGGCGTTCGAGCCCTCGAACGTCGTTCCGGGAATAGGATTTTCGCCGGACAGAATGCTCCAGGCCAGGATCATGTCCTACGCGGACGCTCACAGGTACAGGATCGGCGCGAACTACGCGGCCCTTCCCGTGAACAAGCCGCAGTGCCCGTACCATACCTACCACAGGGACGGGGCCATGAGATTCGACGGGAACGGCGGGGCGGCCGTGAACTACGAGCCCAACAGCTTCGGCGGGCCGGTCCAGGATCCGAAATATAAAGAGCCGCCGCTTGCGATCACCGGGGCGGCCGACCGCTACGACCACAGGGCGTATAACGAAGACTACTCGCAGCCGGGCGCCCTCTACAGGCTCATGACGGACGACGCCAAGGCGAGGCTGATATCCAACATCGCGGCCGCCATGGACGGCGTGCCGGAGAGAATAAGGGCGCGCCAGGTATATCATTTCACGAAGGCTGACCCCGGATACGGAGAGTCGGCGGCTAAGGCGCTCGGGGTAGGCAGGAAGACGCTCGACGTTCTTCTGACGATGAGCCTCGACGAGCTTTTCGAGGCGACGTCCGAAGAGGGCTGGAGCGCCTTACAGGTTAAGAAGGCTTCGGGCCAGAACTAGAAAACGAAAGCTTTGACCATATCCTCCTCCTTGTAAAGAGAAGCGGCGGCAATCCCTCGAACCGAGGATCGCCGCCGTTCTTTTTTGGGTCCCCCGCGAATAACGGAAGAGCCGCCCGATACGGAAAAGGAGGTCGGGATCGAGGCCGGCGAGGCGCTCACCCGGCCGGCCTCTCCCCCCGCCGTGACTTCCGGCAAGAGTATTGACCCGGCCCTAAGAATATGTAATTATTAAATTTTGGGTCACTGAACAATGATAATATCCCTAAACTGGCTTAAGGAATATGTCGATTTCTCCGTCTCTCCGGAGGAGCTCGCGGACAGGCTCACCATGTCCGGGCTCGAGGTGGAATCGATTGAATACGCGGGCAAAGCCCTCGAAAGCGTGGTCGTCGCCGAGATACTCGACATGGGCGGACATCCGGACGCCGACAAGCTCTCCCTCTGCAGGGTTTCGGACGGCGAGAACGAGTATCCGATCGTCTGCGGGGCGAGCAATATGAAAACGGGCGACAAGGTCGCGCTGGCGAGGACCGGAACGGTCCTCCCGCCGGGGCCGAAATTCCCCGAGGGCATCACCATCAAAAAAGCGAAGATAAGGGGGCAGGTCTCCGAAGGCATGCTATGCGCCGAGAACGAGCTCGGGCTGGGAACGGAATCGGACGGCATTATGATTCTTCCGCCCGGCGCGGTCCCGGGGACGCGGCTCATAGACGAGCTGGGCATTAACGACGTCCTACTTGAAATAGGTATAACCCCCAACCGTCCCGACTGCCTTAGCGTGGTCGGGACGGCCAGGGAGGCAGCCGCCGTGCTCTCCGGCGCGGCAGGGTATCCCGACACGTCCGTAAAGGAGTCGGGCGTGCCTGTCGGAGATTATATATCCGTCGAGATAAAGTCGCCCGGGGGCTGCCCCAGGTACACCTGCCGCGTGATAAGCGGCGTAAAGATAGGCCCGTCACCCGAGTGGATGAAGACGCGGCTCGAATCGTCGGGGATAAGGTCTATTAATAACGTCGTCGATGTCACCAACTACGTCCTGCTTGAGCTCGGGCAGCCGCTCCATGCGTTCGACTACGACCTCGTCCGGGGGAAGAAGATAGTCGTGAGGCAGGCCGAAGACGGCGAGACGATCACGACCCTCGACGGCGCCGAAAGGAAGCTCTCCGCCGACGACCTTCTCATATGCGACGGCGAAAGGCCCGTCGCGCTCGCGGGCGTCATGGGCGGGGCCTACACCGAGGTCACCGGGGGGACGACGAGCATACTCCTCGAAAGCGCCTACTTCAGCCCCGACACCGTGAGAAAAACGTCCAGGAAAACCGGGCTCAAATCGGAATCGTCCTACAGGTTCGAAAGGGGCGTCGATCCCGAGGGCGTCGTAAAGGCGCTCGACAGGGCGGCGGCCCTCATCGCCGGGCTCGCCGGGGGCGAGGTAGCCGCGGGGAGGATAGACGAGTATCCGGTGAAGATAGAGCCCGCGGTCGTGAGCGTCACGGCTTCGCGCATAAACGCCATACTCGGCACCGACATAAGCGAAGAAGAAATAATATCCATACAGAAGAGGCTCGGGCTCGAGCTCCTGTCGCCCGATAACGGGGTTCTTACTTTTAGAGTGCCGACGTACAGGGTGGACCTTACGCGCGAGATAGACATCGTGGAAGAAACGGCCAGGCTTTACGGCTATAACAACGTGCCCGTCACCCTCCCGGCCGTCGCCATGAAGACGGAGCTCCCGGGCGGCGTAAGGACGGTACAGTCGAAATTCAAGGAAGTATTCACGGCGAACGGTTTCTACGAAGCGATAAATTACAGCTTCGAGGACGAGGAGCTTCTCGGGCTCTTCAGCCCGGAGAGGGCGCTCCCGATACTGAACCCGATAAGCAAGGACGGGGCCGTCATGAGGACGAGCCTCACCGCCGGGCTCGTGAAAAATGTTCTACTTAACCTCAGCAGACAGGAAAATGACGTAAAGATATTCGAGACGGGGAAGATCTACATACCCTCGTCGGGAGATAAGCTCCCGAAAGAGACCAACAAGCTGGCTGCGGCCGCAACCGGAAGGAAACAGCCGGAGCTCTGGGACAGGGAGGAATTCGATTTCTTCGATTTAAAGGCGGTGCTCGAAAAGGCGCTCGGCGCGCTCCACGCGCGGGATTGCGTCACGTTCAGGGCGGCGCCCGGAATCGAATTCCTCCATCCCGGGAAGTCGGCGGAGATAGTCATGGACGGCGAGGTCGTCGGCTATGCCGGCGAGATTCACCCCGGGTTAAGAGAGAGGTTCGGGCTTACGAAGAGGGTGTACGTCGCCGAGATAGACCTCGACGACGCCGCACGCCTCACGGCGGGGAAGAAGGGCGAATTCAGGCCGCTTCCGAAATTCCCGTCCGTAAGGCGGGACATCGCGCTCGTCGTGGACGAGGGCGTTTCCGCAGGGAGCATAATCGACGAGATAAGGTCGATGGGCTCCGGGCTCATAGAGGACGCCCGGATATTCGACGTGTTCACCGGCGGCGCCGTGCAGGAAGGGAAGAAGAGCGTCGCCGTTTCGCTTCACCTGAGGGCGTCCGACAAGACGCTTACGGAAGAGGAAATCAATAGAATTCAGGACAAGGCGCTTAAAAAACTTCGATTGGCTCTGGGTGCCGAATTACGTACAATATAGCGAAAGGAGGGGTAAAGAGATGACTAAAAAGGAGCTGGCAGACGTAATACATACCAGGATCGGTCTCTCGAAGAGGGAGTCCGCGGAAATAGTAGAATTCTTTTTTGAAATCGCCAAGGAGAGGCTGAGCAAGGGCGAAGGCATAAAGCTCCCCCGCTTCGGCAGCTTCCGTGTTCAGAACCGCAAGGCGAGGAAGGGCCGTAACCCGGCAACGGGCGAAACCATAGAAATCGCCGAGAGGAAGGCGGTCGTGTTCAAGCCCAGCAGGTTCCTCCGCGACGCCATAGACAAGCAGACTGTATGATGCTGCATGAAGCACATCTATAGTTTTTTCAGGAATAATATCCTGGCCGGAATACTGGTCACCGCACCGTTCGGCCTCACGCTGTTCATACTATTCAAGCTCGGCACGTGGATCGTCGGCCTCGTAAGCGCAATACCCGAAAGGGTCCTGGGCGGCCCGTCCGCAGACCTTCCAAAAGGCGTTTACGAAGCCCTTCTCTTCTGCACGGGGCTCCTGGGGACGCTCCTCATCGTCCTTATAGTCGGGGCCCTGGCCAGGAACATACTGGGCGGCAAGCTCGTCGGCCTCGGGGAGGCCGTCATAGCCCGCATACCCCTCGCGCGGACCATCTACACCGCGACGAAGCAGGTAATCGAAACCGTATTCATGGGGAAGGGGATCAAGGATATAAAGAGGGTCGCCCTCCTTGAATTTCCGAGGAAGGGCATGTATTCGATAGGCTTTATCACGGGTAACCTCGAAAGCGGTACGGCCCTTAACCGGTCCGAAAGGAATCTCGTAGGCGTATTCGTGCCTACGACGCCCAACCCGACCACGGGATATTACGTCATGCTGCCGGAAGAGGACGTTAAAGAGCTCCATATAAGCATAGAAGACGCCTTTAAGATAATAATGTCGGGCGGACTCGCCGCCAATACATCGGAAAATGCTCTCCCGGGTACGAAAGACAATCGAGAAATATGACATGCTCCGGCCGGGGGACAGGGTAGTCGTCGGCCTCTCGGGCGGTGCGGACTCCGTGTGTCTCCTGTACGCGCTTCACGGGCTCAAGGCCTACAGGCTCACCCTGTTAGCCGCGCACCTTAACCACGGCATACGCGGTAAGGAGGCCGCGCGCGACGCTGAATTCAGCCGGGGCGTGGCGGAATCCCTCGGCGTGGAATTCGAGCTCGGCGAGGCGGACGCGCCGGCGCTGAGGAAGAAGTCCCGGCTCTCTCTCGAAGACGCGGCCAGGGTGCTGAGGTACGAATTTTTCGAGAACGTGCGGAAAAAGCACGGGGCGTCCAGGATCGCGACGGCCCACACCCTCGACGACCAGGCCGAAACGGTCCTCATGCGGCTCCTTCGCGGGAGCGGGACTCGGGGGCTCTCGGGCATCCCGCCCGTGTCCGGGGAATATATCGTAAGGCCGCTTATCGAGACGGGCCGTGCGGCCATAGAGAGCTTTCTTAAATCACGCCGGATCGAATGGATAGACGATTCGACGAACCTGGAGAGGGACTACCTCAGGAACAGGATCAGGCTCGACCTCCTGCCCGCCCTGAAGGAATACAACCCGAAGATAATGGAAACCCTCGCGCGGACCGCCGACATACTCCGGCTCGAAGAAGACTTTATTTCGCGCGAGGCTGGGAAAGGATTCTGGAGGGTTTTTAAACGTGAGGGCAGTGAGCTCACGGGAAACCTCGATAAATATATCCGGCTTCACTCCACCGTGAGAATCGCCGTCCTCATGCGCGCGCTCACCGAAACGAGGGAGAATCTCAAGAATGTGTCGTCGATCCACCTCTCCGCGGCGGACGCCTTCCTGACGTCGATGACGGCGTCCGGAGAGTCCGTCTTTCCGGGGGGGAGCGTCGTCGTTAAGGGGCATGGCTCCTTCCTAGTGACGACGAAGGACGATCTGGCAAAAGGCTTTTCATACGTGATACCCTCGACGGGAATATGGAGCTTTCCAGAGCTCGAAGTCGAGATAGAAGAGGCTCCCGTTAAGGGACTCGAAGAGGAGAGGGAAGACGTAGTCTACCTCGATTCAGATAGCGTGAAGTTTCCTATAGAGGTGAGGAGCTTTAAACCGGGGGACAGGTTCGTCCCCCTCGGCATGAAGAGCCGGAAGAAGGTGAAGGATTTCTTCATCGACAGGAAAGTTCCGGCATTCATGCGCCTTCGCGTTCCGATATTCCTCTCCGCGGGAGAGATAATCTGGATAGGCGGGATGAGGATCGGCGAGCGGGCGAAGGTAAAAGGAAAACCGGAAAAGGTCTTGAAGCTGACCCTCCTAAGGCCGCGATTCTAGGACGCCGCCTTCACCGCCCGCCGAGGGCGAGGTAGGCCGCCCCCAGCATGCCTTCGTCGCCGTTGAGCCGGGCTCTTTCGATCACGACCCTCTCCGCCGGGGCTCTCAGGCCCCGCTTCTTCAGCTCGGCGCGCGCCGGTTCTATGAACATGTCCCACGCACGGGCGACCCCTCCGCCGAGTACTATCATCTCGACGTTTAGTATGTTTACGAGGCTCGCCATCCCTATGCCTAGGGCGACGCCGAACCGCTCCCAAATATCGATAGACGCCGCGTCGCCCTTGAGAGCGGCGCTCATGACGACCTCCGGGATGTCGTCGGGGTCCGACCCGGGGATCATATCCCCGAGGACGGTCTCGACGCCCGGCTCCGCGAGCGCCTCCCTCACCATCCTTCTCACCGCCGTCGCCGAGGCGTAGCTTTCGAGGCAGCCGTAATTCCCGCAGTTACAGAGCGCGCCGTCCGGGTAGATAGTCATGTGGCCGGCCTCCCCTCCCATGCCGTCGGCCCCGCTCCACAGCCTGCCGCCCAGTATGATTCCGCCGCCTACCCCGGTGCCGAGCGTTATCATGACCAGCGAAGAGACGTCCTTCCCCGCGCCTGTCCACCATTCGCCGAGCGCGGCGCAGTTGGCGTCGTTCTCGACGATAACGTTCGCCCCCGGGCCGAGCTTTTTGACGAGGTTATCCCGTATGGGATAATTCGTTACGTTCGCGATATTGGGGGCCTGCGTGATGACGCCCGCCCTGGAGTCTATGACCCCCGCTATCCCTATTCCGATTCCCGGGACTTCCCCTCCGCCCAGCTCGGCCGCGAGCTTTACGATGTTATCGACGACGGCGTCGATACCGTCGTCCGCGTCGGACGCGATCCTGAGCCGCTTCAGTATGCGGCCCTCCGGGGTGACGAGCGCGCCCCGGAGGTTAGTCCCTCCGATGTCCATTCCTATTACGGTCCTTTCCATGCGATTACCGGTCCCGGGGTTAAATATTCACTGCTTTGCTGTAAAATATCGTCGATTGTTCTCGTCTTGTAAACAAGCCGAAGGAAGAACCAAAATTCACAAGGATTCGAGAGGCGCGACGCATTGAGCAAGGACAAAAAAAAGGGCGGCCTATGCGCCGTGGACTCACTCGGCGCCTGCGAGCCGCTTTACGGCACGGCGGCCGAGGCGGGCGGCTGGATACTAATCGAGTACAGGGGCAGGTGGTCGGGCGACGCGTACAAGGACAGCTCCATTCCAAAGGCGGCCAGGGAGAAGCTGAAGAAGATCGGGAAGGCGGTCAAGGGCTCCCGCCTTCAGGTCGTGAGCCAAAAAGGCAGGGAGGACGATGGCATAAGCCTCTTCATTGCGCGCGCGTCCGATACGGACGCAAAGCTCTACGAGATAAATCTCGGCTCCTACGACGACCTCCTTTCGCTGGACGTGGACTCCGTATTCGAGGACGATAAATACGAGAGGAAGGAGCCCCTCGTAATCGTATGCACGAACGGCGAGCGCGACACGTGCTGCGGGAAGTTCGGAAAGCCCGTATACCTCGAAGCCGCGGCCGGTCCTCACGGGCGGAACGTGTGGCAGACGAATCACATCGGAGGGCACAGGTTCGCCGCCACGTTCGTCTGCCTCCCGCACGGCATATGCTACGGAAGGGTGAGGGAAGGGAAGAGAGCGGACGAAGTGGTGGATAAATACCTTCGCGGCGAGATCGACCTCAGGAGCCTTCGCGGACGCTCCTCCTACAGCGCCGGGGCCCAGGCGGCGGAATACTTCCTCAGGACGGAAACGGGCAAGACCGGGCTTTCGGAATTCACGCTCGAGCGCGAGAAGAAAACCAGGGACGGTATCGCCGTCGACTTCATATCCCCCGGCGCGGGCGAGACGTACAGGGTAAACGTCATAAAATCCAAACGCGTCGCAAGGGTTCTCAAGAACTGCGGCGACAGCAAAAGAGACTGGGTTTCGGGCTTTATAAACGGAGGCGTCGGCATAATAAAGGCCGGCGGCAAGGAGTAGCGGTCCATGAGCATAAAGAACCCCCTCCACGTAAGCGAGATCACACCCGAGTGGCTGACGCGCATACTGAGAGAAGGCGGCGCCATACGAAAATCGCGCGTAACGGACTTCAGGATACTGCCCCTGGGCGGGGTCGAGGGGTTTATGAGCAGCGTGGTGAAGGCGGTCCCGGCTTACGACGTGAAGGAAGAGGGAGCGCCGGAGTCGCTCGTGATAAAAATCGAGCCCGAATCCGAATCCTACAGGCAGGCGGGCGAAGAGCTCCACGCCTTTACGAGGGAGATAATGTTTTACAGGGACGTCGCCCCCGGCGTTTCGATGAAGCTCCCCCGCATATACGGCTCCGTTATAGAGCCGCCGGCCTATGCGCTGGCCATGGAGGACATGAGCGCTTTAAGACCCGGGGACCAGGTCAGGGGAATAAGCGAGAAAGAGGCGCTCGGAATTACGGCCGAGATAGGAAAGCTCCACGCCAGGTACTGGGACAGCCCCGGGCTCGACGGGCTTGAGTGGATGCCCTGCGAGAATCCGGTCTGGCAGGACTACGAAGAAAAATGGCCGTCCCTGGTCGAGCACTTCGGGGGGCTCCTCGACAGGCGCGCGGTCGAGCTCGGAGAAAAACTCGGGAGGCACGCCCCATGGCTGGCCGGCGAGATAAACTCCCGCCCGAAAACCATAGTTCACAGCGACCTCAGGGCCGATAACCTCCTATTCGGGAAGCCGGGCTCGGACGACTGGGTGGTTATAATCGACTGGCAGCTCGCGATAAGGAGCATGGGCGCTTTCGACGTGGCCAGGCTTACGGCCGGGAGCGAGCCCGTTTCCGAGCGAAGAAAATATCACTACGAAGTCGTGGACAAATGGCTCGACACGATCGTCGAAAACGGCGTCGGCCTCTATACGAGGGACGACGCGGTCAGGGACTACAGGCTCGGCCTTCTCCTTAACCTCTGCTTCCCGGTCCATTTCCACGTCGGGTCCCTGGGCGCCACGGGACGCGTGAAGAAGCTGGTGCGGGCCATAATCACGAGGGACTTCGCGGCGGCCCTCGACTTCGACGCGGGCTCCGTCCTGCCCTGAGCGCCCGGCGCGATCAATCCCCCGGCTTCACACCGAACCGGTTCAGATGGAATACCTCGTGCGGGGGTTTCCGGCTTTTCCCGTGACCCGAGAGCCCATCGTCGAAGTATCCGAAGGGAAGGACGGTCAGGATATTGAGCGAGCCCGGGATGCCGAGATACTGCGCGAGTCCCTTTTTGTCTATCATCCCTATCCAGCACGAGCCGAGCCCCCGCCCCCAGGCCGTAAGCACCATGTTCTGCACCGCGCGCGTGCTGTCTACCTCGTGCCACTTGCTCGACGGGTCCGTCAGGACGACGACGGCGAAGGCGGCCTCCGATACGAATTTCCCGCTGGTGCAGTATTTTTCGAGCCCCTTGAGCACGCCCCTGTCGGTAACGAGAATAAACTCCCAGGGCTGCTGGTTCCGGGCGCTCGGGGCGAGCCTTCCCGACTCCATTACCTCGCCGATTACCTCCTCGGGAACGTCGCCCGTAACGAAGCTCCTTATAGAGCTAAGCGTTTTGACACATTCGAATACTTCCATTTTGTCACCTCCGGTTTTAAAGCCGCCATGCCCCGGACATGCCCGGGAAGCGGCGGCAGCTAACACGATTAAGTATATCAGCATGCACGGGAGTAGCGCGAGCGCTGCGATTTCCGTTTCGTATGCTTTCGGACGCCGCTGAAGGCCGGAAAATCGGCGCTCCCCGGCTTAAGTTAACGGCCCTTACGTGATATAGTTTCACAATCCCCTTATTCTAAGGCCGTAGAAATCACGGTAATATAAAGGCTTAAAGCGGAGGCCGAGTGTGATCAAGAAACCATGGGCGGGAAGGTTCAAGAAGGGTACGCATAAGGTGGCCGAAAAATTCTCGGCGTCGATAGACTTCGACAGAAGGCTCTACAAGGAAGACATCGAGGGCAGCGTCGCGCACGCCGGGATGATGGCGGCGAACGGCATCATCCCCGAAAAGGAAGCCGAGAAGATAATAAAGGGGCTCCGGCAGATAGAGAAGGAAATCGATTCCGGGAAATTCCCGTTCAGGGAAGAATACGAGGACATCCACCTCAACATCGAAAAAAGACTCATCGAGAAGATAGGCGAGGTCGGGGGCAAGATCCACACCGGCAGGAGCCGCAACGACCAGATAGCCCTCGACATGAGGCTCTACCTCAGAAAAGAAATAGAAGAGATAGTAGAGCTCCTGGGTCTCATATCGGAAAGGTTGGTAGACCTCGCGGAAAAGAACTTCGGCACAGTTCTGCCGCTCTATACTCACCTCCAGAGAGGGCAGCCCGTCCTCCTCTCGCACCACCTCCTCGCTCTTTTCGAGATGCTAAGGCGCGACAGGGAGAGATACATAGACTGCTTCGGGAGGGTGAACGTAATGCCGCTCGGCGCCGGCGCGGGGGCGGGGACGACGTTTCCCATTGACAGGGAGCACACGGCCTCGGCGCTCGGATTCCCCGAAGTGACCCGGAACAGCATAGACACCGTGAGCGACAGGGACTTTATAATCGAGTTCATATCGGTGTCGGCGAACCTCATGACGCATCTCAGCAGGATATCCGAGGAGCTCGTCCTGTGGTCTACGAAGGAATTCGACTTCGTCGACCTCGGCGACGAATTCACTACGGGCTCGAGCATAATGCCGCAGAAGAGAAACCCCGACATGGCCGAGCTCATACGCGGGAAAACGGGCCGCGTCTACGGCGACCTCGTGGCGATACTCACGATAATGAAGGGGCTCCCCTTCTCCTACAACAGGGACATGCAGGAGGACAAGGAGCCCATGTTCGACGCGGCCGACACCGTGAAGTCCTGCCTCGCCGTCCTTCACGAAATGCTGCACACGATAGAGTTCAAAAGGGAGAGCATGGAGAAGGCGCTCGGCGAGGGCTTCATCACGGCGACCGACATCGCGGACTATCTCACGCGCAAGGGAATGCCGTTCAGAAAGGCGCACGAAGTTACGGGGAAGATCGTAGGATACGCCGAAGAGAAAGGAAGGGAGCTCGTTAACCTTCACATCTCCGAGTACAAGATGTTCTCCAGGACCTTCGACGAGGACCTCTTCGATTACATCACGCTCGAAGGTTCGGTCGGGAACAGGAAGTCCTTCGGCGGGACGGCCGGTGAGAATGTCCTCGGAATGATAGAGACGGCGAAAAAAGATATCTCTTCCTGGAAAAAAGAAGGTTAGAACGTTCAAACAGGTCCCGGTAGGCCCGGGCGGGAGGCACCCATGCCTGAAATGAATGACGCCGAACGAAGGAAATTCCTGCTGGACGGCACCAAGACCGGCAAGCTCGCGACGGTAAGGAAGGACGGCTCGCCGCACGTCGTGCCCGTGTGGTACGACCTCGACGGCGACAGCCTCGTTTTCACGACCGGGGCCGAAACGGTCAAGGGAAGGAACATTAAAAGGGAGCCCAGGGTCTGCATGGCCGTAGACGACCAGGCCCCGCCCTACTCCTTCGTGATGATAGAAGGCACGGCCGAGCTGTCCGAAGACCCCGAAGAGCTCTACCACTGGGCAAAGCGGATAGCGGCAAGGTACATGGGACAGGCGAAGGCCGAGGCTTTCGGGAAGAGGAATTCCGGGGAGGGCGAGGTGCTCGTCAGGATAACCCCTTCGAAAATAATCTCGTACCGCGACGTTACGGCCTGATAGACAAGCCCCGATCCCGGACTCGCCGCGAGCGGGTATACCGGATTATAATTTATTGTTTGACCCCCGGAGGAATGGATGGAGATTCACTCTGAGCGGAAGACAGGCAGCGCTGGGCTGTCGAAGGTTCTTAAAAGATTTCTCGCGTCTGAAAAAAAATTTACCCCGCTCATCTTTTGGGCGGCCATAGCCGGGGCCCTGACGGGGATTATCGGCGCGCTGTTTCAAATCTCGATAGACAAGATCGGCGGGCTGAGGCAGATGCTCCTGGACAGCCTGCCGCAATCGCCCTACGTACTCGTCATGGCGTCCGTTTTATTTTCCGCGGTTCTCGTATTCCTGGCGTTTCTACTGGTAAGGAGGGTCGCGCCCGAGACGAGCGGCAGCGGCGTCCACGAGATAGAGGGCGCCCTCGACGACGTAAGGCCCATAAGGTGGAAGCTCGTCCTGCCCGTAAAATTCATCGGGGGGCTCTTGTCTCTCGGCGGGGGAATGGTGCTCGGCCGCGAGGGGCCGACAATACAGATGGGCGGGAACATCGGGAAGATGGTCTCCGACATTTTCAGGGTATCCAGGGACGACTCCCACGCCCTCATAGCCGCGGGCGCGGCGGGCGGCCTGACGGCGGCGTTCAACGCCCCGCTCGCGGGCATATTGTTCGTCTTCGAGGAGATGCGCCCCGAGTTTAAATACAGCTTCCTCTCGGTGCAGGCCGTGCTCGTGGCGTCGGCCGCGTCCGATATCGCGCTCCGCGCGATAATGGGCCAGCAGCCGGATATATCCATGCAGATGCTCTCCGCCCCCGCCCTCTCCTCCCTCTGGCTCTTTCTCGTATTCGGAATAGTGTTCGGGGTATTCGGTGTGCTCTTTAACTTCCTTCTCGTAAGGACGCTCGACTTCTTCGCGAACCTGAAGGGTTATCTCTTTTCCCTGACGGGCCTTCTGGTCGGGGGGCTGATCGGCCTTCTCGCGTGGTTTTTCCCCGATACTATAGGCGGCGGATACGCTGTCATACCCAGGGCGCTTACCGGAACCTTTCCCGTGATGGTCCTGTTGATACTGTTCGCGGCCAGGTTCGGGACGACGATGGTAAGCTACGGCTCAGGCGCGCCCGGAGGGATATTCGCCCCGATGCTTGCCCTGGGCACACTCTTCGGAATGTGGTTCGGGCACTACGCGGGCTTCTATTTCCCGGGCGTCGACATAAGTCCCGAATCCTTCGCCGTGGCCGGAATGGCGGCCCTCTTCTGCGCAACCGTGAGAGCGCCGCTTACCGGCATCGCGCTTACGATAGAAATGACGGGGAACTATTTCCTCATACTTCCGCTCATAATCACGTGCCTTACGGCGACGGTCGTCGCGGAAGGTCTCGGCGGAAAGCCGATATACACGGTGCTTCTGAGAAGGACCCTCAACCTGGCGAAAAAGTAGAAACCCGTAACGGGAATGCTGAAACCGTCACGCGCCGCGTCAGGAACGAATCAGGCGCGCGCTCCGGTTTCGTCGTCCTTGCATCCGCCCTCTCTCAATATCTCCTCTATCTCGTAGCCCGCGGCGATGCTGGCTATGGAGGAGACGAGCTCGTGCGCGGGCGAGCAGACTACGCACTCGGCCCCGCTTTCGACCGGGGAGCCGTGATAATACAGGGGAACGAATTCCATCCCGCGCGTGTTCAGGTTCTCGAGGCCGCTCTTGCCGCTGTTGACCCTCAGGAAGCCCCCCGCGACCTTGGCGTTTACGAGGTAAAAGACGGGCTCCGCGGCGGAGTCGGAGCCGTGGGTGAGCGTCGTCGGTATGCCCTCCTGTATGACTATATCGCGGACGGGCTTTCCGCCCTTGCTCACGCGCATCCGCTTCCTGCCCTCGGCGTTGAGGTTTCTTATCTCGTCCGGCCCCGCGGCGCTTATAACCGCCATTCCGTAAGTGCCCGAGTTACTCTTGATGAAGAGGTAGGGCTTGTCGCTCACCCCCCTCGCCTCGTATTCCCTTTTCAGCCTGTCGAGTATTCTGGCGCCCGCCTCGGCTACCCTTTCGCGGTCGGCGGGATCGTCGAAATCGACCCCTTCCACCGGCACGGTCTCGACGCTGACTACCCACGGGTCGATGCCGATTATCTCCGCCGCCTCGCGTGCGAGCCTGTTGTAGAAATCGAAATGAACGTTCTTACGGCGCGTGTGCCAGCCGATTTCCACCGGCGGCTCCACGGGCTGGATTATGTCGTTGAGCGACTTCGGGCACCTCTCCGAAAAATCGTTGTTTATAAGGAGAAGGTCGGGGACGGAGTTCGATGTAAAGACCCTGTGGTCTTTCTTTTGGACCTTGTACGCCGTGACGTCTTCGCCGTTCAGGGCCTTGAACGTCGCGCTGTCCTGAGTAAAGTCGTCGCTGACTATCCCTATGTCCACCGAATAGCCGACCTTTACGAGTATTGACCTCAGAACGGAGACGTTTTCCCAGTAATAGGGGTTCCTCGTGTGCAGCTCGGGGATAATCGTGATGTTCCTCACGTTCGGGTGCTTTTGACCGAAGTAGGCCTTGAACAGCCCGGACGCCCTGTCCCTCGATTCCGGGGACAGGTTGTTGAACCCCGCCGGGAAGATATTCGTATCCACGGGGGCTATCTTGTAATCGGATATGCGAAGATCGACCGAGGAATAGAGCGGAATGAATTCCTTCTCGGCCTTGCCGAGCGCCCATGATTCAAGACTCTCGCGGTTTTGAGATATCTTTTCGTTTATTTCCCTTAGTTTTTTCATTTACGTTTTAATCCTTTACGACGTAAGTCCCGGCCATCTTATCGTGCCACGCCTGCCCTTCCGAATCGAATATCGCCCAGAAGAATCCGGCCAGCATAACGGCCGCCGAGATAAAATAGCCGAACCACCTCAAAAACGCGTCCCATATCCCGACGTCTCCCCCCTCGTCGTTTATGAGTCTTATGCCCATCAGCATCTTTCCTATGGTCTTCCCGCCGAGGGCGTGAAGAAAAATAAAGTACGTGGAGGCGAGAAGAAAAAGAACCGGGTACAGATAATTCATGCCCGGGGCCCCTCCGCCGACGCCTGCAACCACGAAGCTTATTTTCAGCGTAATGTATGCTATCACCGCTATCACTGCGATGTCTATAAGAAACGCCGCCGCCCGCGGGAGGAATCCGGCCAGGTTGTAGACCTCGTCGGCCTCGCGTCCGCGATACGCGGCTCCGGGCTCCGTATATGGCTCGTCTTCGGCAAAGGGGTCCTCGTATCTATCCCCTCTATCCGCGCCGCCCTGGCCCGGGGGCAGCCAGTCTTCGGGCCTGCCCTCTTCCAGGGGGTCCGGCTCTTCCTCCACCGATTCATTAGAGACGCCCGATGCGGCTTCCGATTCACGAAACAGATCGGGCTGCTCACCTTGCCTGCGCTGCCGTGTTTCCGGGGCGCCTTCTTCGGTTCCGCGCCCGGAAGGGGAACGGCCTTCATTTATCGGGATGTCGAGGAATTCGTCCGGCTGAGGGTCTTTTCCGGG
Source organism: Candidatus Dadabacteria bacterium (assembly GCA_020849425.1). GTDB lineage: Bacteria > Desulfobacterota_D > UBA1144 > Nemesobacterales > UBA2774 > JADLGH01. Next base: position 7,863 of record JADLGH010000024.1, on the reverse strand, counting down.
CGTATATTCGGGCCGGGCCCGGGGCCGGGGCTCGTATTCGTCTTCAGCGACGTTGCCGATCACGGGCCTGATCCGTGGGTCGCCCTTTAGCGGGGAACCGCATTTCCTGCAGGTGTCCAGGTGATCGAAGCTGTTGTATCCGCAAGTTGGGCACTTCATTTTTGCCTGCCGGAAGAAATATTATATAGAAGATACGCTAAAAATAAAAAAATGCGCCCTACCCCGTAACACCGGCCCTGCCTGGCGTCGGCTGTTTCGGGATAGGACGCACCGTTTGTGGTCTTGATTTAACGTTTACGAATCCTGCGAAAGCTTGATATCGATCGCAGATTTAAGGCCCTCCGGGTTCGCACCCGGGACTATCATGCCGTTCACGACGAAGGTCGGCGTGGACTGAACGCCTATAGCCGTCGCCTCTGCGACATCCTTCTCGACCTTGGCCTTTGTCTCGGGCGAATCGATGCACGTATCGAACTTCTTGGTGTCGAGCCCGATCTCCTTTGCGAACTGGTTGAACTTCTGCTCGGAATTTTCGAGGGTTATCTGCTTCTGGTTGTCGAAGAGCTTGTCGTGCATTTCCCAGAACTTGTCGTTACCCTGCTGGTATGCGCATTCGGACGCTATGGCCGCGGGCATTGCCCAGTTGTGGTTTCGGAGTGGAAGCTGCTTGTAGGAGATGCTTATCTTGCCTTCATACGTTTTCAGTATGTCGGGAAGCATGTCCTTGCCCCTCTTGCAGAACGGGCACTGGAAGTCGGAATACTCGACGACCACGACCTTGGCGTCCTTGTTGCCCTTGACCGGCACACCCTCGAGAGAAATCTTTTCCATGATCTCCTGATGGGGGTCTATGGTGGTGTCCATTATCTCGGTGCCGAGGACGAGATACTGACCGTTATCGCTTATAAATACCGGCACCTGCTGCGATCCGCCCATTACGAAAGAGCCGCCCCTAAAGCCCTTCAGCTCCGACTCCTTGAACGTTCCCGTATCGACGATCTCGCTGTTGATTATGAGATACTTTCCGTCGTCGGTCATGAGAAGGGGGAAATCGCCCCTCGGGATCGGCACCGCACCCTTCTTTATACCCTTTATCGGAGTGGCCTCGAATTCCTTCGTATCGACCACGTTGCCCATAAGGATGTACTTGCCGTCGCCGCCGATGACGAAGGGAACTTCCTGGGCGCCTGCCGCCGAGTTGATGACGAACTTACCGGACTTGAGATCGCCGACCGAGCTCTTCTCGAAGCCCTCGATCTCTATCTTGCTGTCGGACGGTATATTCACCCCGAACCTGTTCTTGAAGAACTCCTGGAGTCTTTCGTTCTCTTCCTTGGAAATCTGCTGCGCATAAGCAGCCGCACTTACTATCAGGAAAGTAATAGATAGTATTGCAAGAGATAAAAATCTAAATCTCATACTTGCCTCCTTGGGTATAGATTAGCTAAAACTATACCACTGAATGTTTATAATGCAATAAAAAAACGAGGGCTTAAATCAGCCGCTTCTATCTATAATCATTAGATTTTGGTCTATGCAAACACCCTTTCGAATATGCGATCGACATTCTTTAAATCGGCCGTTTCGTCAAAGCATTCGTCGAGCTCGCCGGGCGTGAGGGCGGCGGACACGGCCCTGTCCCCCGAGAGGAGCTCCCTGAAGTCCCCCTCCCCCCTCCACGTCCTCATGGCGTTTTCCTGGACGAGCCTGTAGGCGTCCTCCCTCGAAAGCCCCTTCTCGACGAGCTTTAAGAGCACCTTCTGCGAGAATATGAGCCCTCGGGTCAGCCAGAGGTTTCGTTTCATGTTCTCGGGGTAGACCTGAAGTCCGTCGAGCAGGCCCGCAAGCCTCGTCAGCATGAAGTCGAGGAGAATCGTCCCGTCCGGGCCGATCACCCTTTCGACCGACGAATGGCTTATGTCCCTCTCGTGCCAGAGCGGAATGTTTTCCAGCGCCGGAAGCGCGTAAGACCTTACGAGCCGCGCGAGCCCGGAGAGGTTCTCGGAAAGTACGGGGTTTCTCTTGTGCGGCATCGCCGACGACCCTTTCTGTCCGTGCGTGAACGGCTCTTCGAGCTCTAAAACCTCGGTCCTCTGAAAGTGCCTTATCTCTGTCGCGATCTTCTCCACGCCGGACGCGATTATGGCAAGCGTCACGAAAAATTCCGCGTGTATGTCCCGCTGTACGATCTGCGTCGATATCGGAGCGGCCCTGAGCCCGAGCCTCTTGCACGCGTCCTCCTCGATCTCGGGCGGGACGTTAGCGAACGTGCCCACGGCGCCCGATATCTTGCCGACGCTTACGACCTCGCGCGCCCTCTTCATGCGCTCCGTGTTCCGCTTCATCTCGTCGTACCACAGCGCGAAGACGAGCCCCATGGTCTTGGGCTCGGCGTGGATGCCGTGGGTCCTTCCCACCATCGGCGTGTCCTTGTACTTGTACGCCAGTTTTTTCAGTATTTTCGCTACCTGTTTCAGGTCCTTTACCAGTATGTCGGAAGCGTCCCTCAACTGAAGCGCGAAGGCCGTGTCGAGAACGTCCGACGACGTAAGGCCCAGGTGTATGAATCTCGCCTCCTCGCCGACGTGCTCCGAAACGGACGTCAGGAACGATATGACGTCGTGCTTCAGCTCCTTTTCGAGCTCGTTAATCCTGACGACCTCGAACCCCGCCTTCTTTTTTATCACCTTGACGGCGCTCTTCGGTATGCGCCCGTACTTGGCCCAAGCCTCGCAAACGGCGATCTCCACCTTGAGCCAGTTGTTGTACTTGGCCTCGTCCGTCCATATGGCCGACATCTCGGGCCTCGAATATCTCTCTATCAAATTCCGAATACCTCCCCTGCTTGTTTTCTGGGCGCGACGGATATCGCTATGTCCGACTCGCCGCCGGCTTTCCTTAAAACCCCGAACGCCGACTCGTATGCGACCTCGGGCCTGTTGTTGACCTGGCTCAGGTGGGCGAGCACGACGCGCCTCAGCCCGTGGTGGATGAGCGTACCCAGGAGCTCAGACGCCTGGCCGTTCGATAGATGGCCGAGGCGGCCCTTTATCCTCTGCTTGAGGTCCCACGGGTAGTGGCTGTAAAGGAGTATCTCCGGGTCGTGATTGAACTCTAGTACGAGCGCGGTGCAGCCCCTTAGCCTCTCCCTTACGAGAGACGTCGCCGTCCCTATGTCGGTCGCTATGCCTATTTTGGAGCCGTTTCCCGCCTCTATCGTAAATCCCACGGGGTCGAGCGCATCGTGGGGGACCGAAAAGGGCGTGATGTAAAGGTCCTTTATCGTAAACGGCCTGTCGCTCTCGAACTCGACTAGCTCCGGGATCTTCTCCCTCCATAGATGAGCCGTCGCCGAGGCGACGTAGGCCGGGAGGCCGAGCCGCGGGAGGGACGTCGTGTGGTCCGAATGCTCGTGCGTCACGACGACGGCGTCTATATCCGAGAGCGAGACCCCTATGGCCGCCAGCCTCTGGGTCATCTGTCTCCGGCTGATACCGGCGTCGACGAGTATCCTTGTCGCGCCGCATTCTATGTAGAGGGAGTTTCCCGAGCTACCGCTCGCAAGCGTGCACACCCTCATTTATATATTCATGCCTCTCTCGAAATCCCGGTTAGATGCAACATACACGATGACGCCCGCCGTGTATACACCGGGGCGAATAAACGGGCCGCCCGCCGCCGGGCGCCGTCAGAATTCCTTATCCCTCGGGAGCGCGGGCTCCGGTATGATGGCGTTCACGCCGGCCGGAATGCCCTTTTTGCCGGAGCCGTGGAGTATGGAGAGAAGCCCCGTGTAGAAAAAGCCGAATTGTATGAGAAGAAGAAAGGGTATCCACGGAAGGTAACCCATGTACAGGGCGAAAACCGTTTGGACCGTGAAGAAGAGCCCGAACACTATTTCGACTATCGCGGTTAGCTCCTTCGAGGCGACGTAGCTCCGCGAGCGCCAGTTGTCTCCGCGGGAAGTGACGGCGAACTTCGGCGTCCTCCGGAACTCGGAGGTCTTGCCGAGGAGGGCCTCCAGCACGGCCTTCGAATTATTGACCGCCATGCCCGCCCCTATGGAAATCGCGAGCGGGACGTATTTGAGGTAGCCGAGCCACCTCTTGCCGTGAACTTCCTTCACCGTGATTATATAGAATAGGACGAAGCTCAGCGTTCCTGCGGTGATAGCGAAGATGTTGAGGACGATACTGCTTTCCCATTCGAGATGCCTCCAGAAGAGCGCCACCGGGAACATGAGTAGGAAGAGCAGGAGGAGGAGCAGATAAGAAATATTGCCGAAGAGATGGAAGAAGGCTTCGAGCTTCACCCTGAAAGGAAGATTCTTATCCCTGAATATCCTTGGTAAGAGCTTTATCGCCGTCTGGACGCCGCCCTTGGCCCACCTGTGCTGCTGGCTCTTAAACGCGTTCATGTCCACGGGGAGCTCGGCGTCCGCCGTCATGTCCTTCACGTATACGAGCCTCCACCCGGCGAGCTGCGCCCTGTAGCTGAGGTCGAGGTCTTCGGTGAGGGTATCGTGCTGCCAGCCGCCCGAGGACTCTATGCATTCCTTTCGTATCACGCCCGCCGTGCCGTTGAAGTTAAAGAACATGCCCTGGTTGAATCGGGACGTCTGCTCGATGACGAAGTGGCCGTCGAGGAGTATGGACTGCGCCTTCGTGAGATTCGAGTAATCGAGGTTAACGTGGCCCCACCTCACCTGCACCATGCCGACCCCGGGGTCGGTGAAGAAGTCCACCGTGTTTTTCAGGAATTCCGGAGGCGGCATGAAATCGGCGTCGAACACCGCTACGAGCTCCCCCTCGGCCTTTTCGAGCCCTTCGCGGAGGGCCCCCGCCTTGTACCCCTGCCTGTTCTCCCTGTGTATATGCTTTATGTTAAAACCCTCGGCCCTGTACCTTTCGGCGCACGCGGCGGCGATTTCGGCCGGCCTGTCGGTGGAATCGTCGAGTATCTGTATCTCCATGAGGTCCTTCGGATAGTCGATTCTGCTTACCGAATCGACGAGACGCTCGACGACGTACATCTCGTTATATATGGGAAGCTGCACGGTAACCTTCGGAAGGACTTTGAACCTCTCTTTCGGAACGGGCTTTTTATTCTTGCACCTGCCGTAAAGGTACGAGAGGTAATACCTGTGAAGGCCGAAAATGCAGAGGAGTATAAGGGTTAGCGTGTAAAGCAGGGTTATTACGATTTTAGAAGTTAAAATAAAATATTCCACTTCTAATTTCCCGCCGCCTTTTCGTTTGGGAAAGGGGTCAGTATCTGACCTCTTTCAGCCTTTCCACCGCATGAATTATCTTCTCGGTGCTGAAGGTCGTCGAAACTCTCGCATAGCCTTCCCCGTACTTTCCGAACCCCGTGCCCGGCGTTACGACTATACCGGTGTCGGTCAGGAGCTTCGCCGAAAATTCCTTCGAGGTCAGGCCCTCGGGCACCTCGAACCATACGTAAAAGGTCGCCCTGGGCTTCTCGTACCTGAGCCCCGCCTCGTCGAGTCCCTTGCAGAATATGTCGCGCCGCTCCTGGAATATCTTCTTCCTGTCTTCGAGTCCGAGCTTGTAGTGCTTGAGCGCCTCTATGCCCGCCGCCTGCACGGCCTGAAAAGCACCGGAATCGATGTTCGTCTTGATCTTGCCGAGCCCTCCCACGGCCTTCGGGCTGCCCACGGCGAAACCAATCCTCCATCCTGTCATATTAAACGTTTTCGACAGGGAATGAAACTCGATCCCCACTTCTTTCGCGCCGTCGAACTGAAGGAAGCTGTAGGGCTCGTATCCGTCGTACGCGATTTCGGTGTAGGCGGCGTCGTGGCAGATGAGTATGTCGTACTTCTGCCCGAGCTCTACGAGCCTCTTGTAGAAGTCCGCGTCGGCCACGGCCGTCGTCGGGTTGTTGGGGTAATTCACGAAAAACATCTTCGCCTTCCGCTTTACGTCCTCGGGTATGGCGTCGAGGTCGGGAAGGAACCCGTTTTCTTTAAGGAGCGGCACCGCGTGCGGCATACCCCCCGCGAAGCTTATGGACGTCGGATAGACGGGATAGCCGGGGTCGGTGTAGAGGCCGACGTCGCCCGGGTCTAAAAACGCGAGCGGCGTATGGGCTATGCCCTCCTTCGAGCCTATGAGCGCGACGGCCTCCGTCGCGGGGTTGAGCGAAACGCCGAAACGCTCCTTGTACCACTCCGCCACCGCCTCCCTGTAAGCGGGCATGCCCTCGTACGAGGGATAGCGATGATTTCTGGGGTCGTCCGCGGCCTTTTTGAGCGCTTCTATTATGAAATCCGGGGTCGGGATGTCGGGGTCGCCCACGCCGAGGTCGATTATCTCCATCCCCTTTGCCCTCATCTCGTTTTTCTTGGCGTCGATCTCCGCGAAAAGGTACGGCGGAAGGTCCGCGATTCGCTTCGCCCACTTCAAATCCATTTGAAATTCTCCTTTATTACTGCCCTTTAAGAGCTTCTATCATAACCAAACTAAAGTATTAGGGCAAGCTTTCGACGGGTCTGCATCCTCCCCGGATATAACAACTGAATAACATAAACCTGCGTAAATACATAGCGGGATTTAACCGGTACAAGTATCATCGAGATAGCACGAGCTTATCTCCCTGTATGCGGCATCGGAGATATCCTTCCTCGAAAGCCCGCGCGTGTCTATCGGCCCCAGCGCCGTGAGCTCGGCGGCGACCGATTCGAGCCCGAGGAACCTGAAAAAGTGCTCGAAAAATGTAATATCTCCATGGTAATAGACGAGCGGCGAGTTCTCGGGCGTTACGGGCCCGCCGTTGACGGTCCCGTACTTTATGCAGAGTGGAAGAACCTCCCTTCCCTCGGCGGCAGCGAGAAAGGAGCTCTTAAACGGCGAAACGCCGCTCCCGTCGGACGTCGTGCCCTCGGGGAAGAGGACCACGTTCAGCCCGAGGTCGAGCATGCCCGTTATGCCTTCCACGTCCCGGAGGAGCCGGGCGCGTCCCCTCCTCTCGACGAATACCCCGCCCGAGTATTTTATAATGGTCCCGAGGAGGAAGGCCTCTTCGAGCTCCGAGTTCGCGACGAATACGGCAGGGACTGTCGAAGATATGGCGAATACGTCTATGTAAGAGAGGTGGTTACACACCATGAACGAGCCGCGGCCGGGTGCGAGCCTTTCCGGGTTTATCACCCTCACCCGGACGCCCAGAACGGCGAGCGCCATTTTCATGTAAAAGGACGATATGCGTGAGAAATAAAGGCGCTTCGATTTTTCGTTCCTGACCGCGAGATCGACGGCGAACGATATCGCGAGGAACGTCACCACGAGCAGCGCGAACCCCGCTATTTTAAGCGCTTTCAGAAGGTATCTCATAATAATTCCAGGGGCTATTCCATTTAAGGGCTAGTGTTTAGAGTGTTTATACCAGTATTTTAGCCGGCTTGGAAGCTGTTGGTGGCAGCCTCCATCGAAGCGCCGTTCGCACTCCTTCAAAAACCAGGAGGAATTGTCCTGTTTAATGCCATTAGATTTGCGAAGCCGGACAGGCAGGAACCCATTCAGTTTTCCGCCAGTTATCCGCCATGAATTCCTTAACATTGCAAGCCGTGCAAACGGCGCAGCAATACCCCTCCAGGCCGTGCGGACCGTGTCCGCCGACTTTCGAAGTAGCACCATCCTTGCTATTATCGCCTGACGCACTTCAAATGACTCTGGCAACTACTGCGCTATGCCGAAAATGACACTACGTGTCCACGCGTGCTGGATATCGACGTAGCAGCTTTGGAAATTCATAGCACCGCTCGGTCGTCTATCCCTTTTAACCACCTTACTTGCCCCGCCGAAGACATCGAGTGGATGAGCGTTAAAAATCCGATGTGGG
>JADLGH010000023.1 GCA_020849425.1 Candidatus Dadabacteria bacterium | reverse complement strand
TCTCTCCGTTCGCGACGGCCGGCATGATCTCGTCGAACGGCATCTCGACGGGGACGAACCCGTCGGCGTATATGCACAGGAGGAGATACGCCGAGGTCAGCATTCCTGGAACGCCTATCTTCCTTCCGGCGAGGCTGTCCAGCTTCTCCCTCGCCACGACTATCGGCCCGTACCCCTCGCCCATGCTGGCGCCGCTCGCGAGTATCCGGTAGTCGTCCTGCACCTTCAGATACCCGTGCGCCGATATGGCCGTCATTTCGAGCTCCCTGTTAAGCGCCCTCTTGTTAAGCGACTGTATGTCTTCTATCACGTGTACGAATTCTATCTCGTCGGACGTCACCTTGCCCTTCGCTACTCCATAGAACATGAACGCGTCGTCCGCGTCGGGGCTGTGCCCGAGCCTCATTATCTGCTTACTCACGGGTGATGGTACCTCCCTAGTTTTTCTCTTCGGCGTAAATCTCGACGCCCGAAATCTTCTTCGAAATCCCGAGCTCCGACAGGAGCTCGCTATACTTCACGATGCCTTCCCGCTCCCTCGGGCCGAGGTCATATTGTATCCTTTCCGTAAGGTATGTCACGCACGTCGCCTCGTCCATGCCGAGCCGGGCGGCTTCGATGCGCGCTATCTCGGCGGCGTGCGCCCGGCCGTACGCCATCGATTCCGCGAGCGCGTCCGCGTTCCTTCCGAGCGAAACGCCCCCGTTCACCGCGAAAACGGCGAACACGAACGGGAGCCCCGTCTCGGCCGTCCATATCTCCCCGAGGTCGTAAACGCTATACCCCGCGGGCGGCGCGTACATCATTTCGAGCCCGAGGTCCCCGATTATCATCCCCGCGTCTACACCGTCGAGGAACCCTTCCTTCGTCGCGTCCCTCGGCGTGTAGGACGGCTTTAGTCCGTGAAACACTTCGAGTATAACGCGGAGGAGCGCGGTCGAGCTCTGTGATCTCATGTCTACGGCGACTGTCCTCGCGTCTTTCAGCTTCTCCTTCGCGAGGAGTACGACGCTGTCCACCTTCCCGTACGACGATATCGATATACCGGGCACCGCGCTGTACGTGCCCCTCTTTAAAAACTCCGCGACCGGTATCAGGCCGAGGTCGATCTCCTTTCGTGACAGCATGCCCGCGAGCTCCGAGGGCGGCGTCTGTACCATGCTGAAGTCGTGCTCGACGAGGCCGTTTTCTATCGCATAGGTGATAGGCTTTGCGTTAAGGAAGGATACGGAGCCCAATTTTATTACGGTCTTTTTCGTGCTCATGTCAGATTGTCTCAGGAAGCCGCCCGCCGGGAGAAAATCCCCTCCGCGGGCTCGCCGGCGGGGCAGGGGGGGCTACAGCGTGCTCAGGTCTCCCTGCCACCTGCGCGGGAGGAATATCGTCTCGTAAACCGAAATCGCGTACGAATCCGTCATCCCCGCGATAAAATCGCAAACGGCCCGCTCGTGCGTCTCGCCCTCTCTCGGGGGGTTCCCGCCGTACTTCCTGAATTCCTCCTCGTTCTCGCAGAAGTATTCGTATAATTCCCTTATGACCTTGGTCGCCTTGAGGAAATTGTTCTTGATCTTCTCGTTCATGTACACGGTGTTGAAGAGATAGCCCCTTAGCTCCACCATCGCCCCGGCGACCTCGTCGCTCGCGGCCACCTTCTCACCGTCGTTCCTGATGGTCTCCGTTATTATGTCCGTGACCATCCTGTTGATCCTTTCGGAATTCGTCCGGCCGAGCGCGTTTACGCACCTCTCCGGCACGTCGTCTATCGTTATAATGCGCGCGCGTATGGCGTCGTCGAGGTCGTGGTTGGCGTACGCCACGAGGTCCGATATCCTGACGACCTGCCCTTCTAGCGTCTCGGGTCTGTAAGCGGGGTTGTCCACGGCCCCCATGCCCTTCGAGTGCTTGGCTATCCCGTCCCTCACCTCGTGCGTCAGGTTAAGCCCCTTCCCGCCCCTTTCGAGAACGTCCACGACCCGGAGGCTGTGTATGACGTGCTTGAAACCGCCGGGAAAGAGTTCATTGAGGGCGGCCTCGCCCGCGTGCCCGAAGGGCGTGTGCCCGAGGTCGTGTCCGAGGGCTATCGCCTCCGTCAGGTCTTCGTTGAGTCTCAGCGCCCTCGAAATGGTCCTCGCTATCTGCGACACCTCTATAACATGCGTGAGCCTCGTCCTGTAGTGGTCGTCCGTCGGCGCGAGGAATACCTGGGTCTTGTGCTTCATCCGCCTGAAGGACTTCGAGTGTATTATCCTGTCCCTGTCCCTCTGGAAATCCGTCCGTATGGAGCAGGGCTCCTCGGGACTCCGCCTCCCCTTCGATTCCGCGCTCAGGGCGGCGTACGGCGAAAGTATCTTTCTCTCTATCTCTTCCGTGTGCTCTCTTATGTTCAAATCTGTTTCCCCGGGTCTCCGCCTTCCGTCAGAGCCTTACGCTGACGCCCCTTCCGTCCATGTGCTCTTTCGCTTCCTTTATCGTATGCTCGCCGTAATGGAATATCGACGCCACGAGCACGGCGTCCGCCTCTCCTTCCCTGACGCCCTCCGTAAGATGCTCCAGGGTCCCCGCGCCCCCCGATGCAATTACCGGTATCGAAACGGCTCGTGAGACCGCCCTCGTAAGGGGCAAATCGTATCCCGACTTCGTCCCGTCCCTGTCCATGCTGGTGAGGAGTATCTCCCCGGCGCCGTTCTCCTCCATCTTCCTCGCCCACTCGACGGCGTCCATACCCGTGGGGTTACGCCCGCCGTGCGTGTACACCTCCCACCCCCCGGGCGAGGACTCCCTCGCGTCTATGGCGACGACGATGCACTGACTGCCGAACTTCTCCGCGGCCGCCCTGACGAAATCCGGGTCCTTCACGGCGGCGGTGTTTATGGAAACCTTGTCCGCCCCCGCCAGGAGGAGCTCCCTCACGTCCTCGAGGGTCCTTACGCCCCCGCCGACTGTGAGAGGCACGAACACCTCCCCGGCAGTCCGCCGGACGACGTCTATCATCGTCTTCCTCTCTTCGTGCGAGGCCGTGATGTCGAGGAAGCATATCTCGTCCGCCCCCTCGTCGCTGTATTTCTTCGCGATCTCGACCGGGTCCCCGGCGTCCCTCAGGTTAAGGAAATTAACGCCCTTCACGACCCTTCCATCCTTGACGTCGAGGCAGGGAATTATTCTCTTGGATAGCATTTACGAGTACCTTGATACGGCTTCTTTTAAGTCTATCGATCCTGTGTAGAGCGACTTCCCGAGTATCGCGCCGTAAAGCCCACCGAGCCCGAGCGAGTCGAGCTTTTCGAGGTCGGCCATGGTCGCGATTCCGCCCGACGCTATTACTGGCAGCGGCGACATCTCTATAAACTCGCGGGCGGCGTTCACGTTTATCCCTTCCATCGTGCCGTCCCTGTCTATGTTCGTGTTGAGTATTATCGACACCCCGGCCTCGTAGAGGTCCCGGAGCGCCTCTTTCGTATCCGTGTCTATCACTTCCTTCCAGCCCTTTACGGCGATCTTCCCGTTCTTCGTATCGAGGCCGACGGCTATCCTGCCGGGGAACTCTTCGCACGCCTGTTTGAGAAAGTCTGCGTCGTTAAAGGCGGCGGTGCCGATTATCACCCTGTCGATGCCGAGGCCGGCGTACTCCCTCACGGTCTCGATGTTCCTTATCCCGCCGCCAACCTGTATGCTGCACTTGACTGAGGCCCTTATATCCTTCACTGCCGCAAGATTCCCCGGCTCGCCCTTGAATGCCCCGTCGAGGTCCACCACGTGAATCCACTTCGCCCCGGCCGCCTCCCACCTGGCGGCCACTTCCCCGGGCCTCTCGGAAAAGACGGTCTCCGTCCCCTCCTCGCCCTTGTACAGCCTCACGCATTTTCCGTCTTTAAGATCTATAGCAGGTATTATCAGCATTTATTCGGTCGTAAGGAATGTATTGAAGTCGGACGCAGCCTTCCTCGCGCCTTCCTTCGCGAGCTCGTCCGCCGTAATCCACTTCGCCCCTCTTTTAAAGAACTTGTCTATCTCGTAGAGGTTATCCAGGAGCGGCCTCTGGGTCTCGGTAAAATAAGTCTCCCACAGTATGCTGCCGTCCTTCGTGTCCAAGAGCTCGACGCTGAAAGCCACTGTCGCCGGCGACTCGACGCCCGCGCCCGAGCCCTTTCTTTCCGTGTACTCGGATATGACGCCCGTAAACACGGCATCCACGCCGAGCTTCCTTCCGGCCTCGACGGCTGCGTCCCTGAAGTAAGAGACGGGATTCTCGGCGGTTATACCGGCGTAAGCGGCCTCGGACTCCTTTAGCGGCGCGATCTTCACGACGCTCTCCTGTGCTATGAGCGCGTCGTAAAAGGAGATCATGAGGAACCTCTCCTTGTCTGCGAGCGCTTCCGCCGGCATCTCCGCCGACAGGGCGGATTTCGAGCTGAACGGCATGACGGCCGCCGTCTTGACCTTTTCCCTGAGCGGCGCTTTCGCTTCGGAACGCTCCCCGGTCTGCGCGTGCGCCGGGTTGGCGCAGGCGGCCAGGAACGCAATTAAAATAAAAATTTCAAAGACTGCGCGTATCTTCCCCATACGCCCATAAATATACTGGATAATAGGATTAGTTAAAGAATCCCGCACCTCCGCGCCGCCATTTGTAATCCTCTTAAATTTCCTCATAATTAAATCCATGGGCTACTGGCTCGTTAAGTCCGAACCCTCCGCGTATTCCTGGGACGACCTCGTCCGCGACGGCCGGACGGACTGGACCGGCGTAAGGAACTACCAGGCGAGGAACAACCTCAAATCGATGAAGAAGGGCGACCTCCTTCTCTACTACCACAGTAACGTCGGCCTCGCGGTAGTCGGCACTGCCAGGGTGGTAAAAGAATCCTACCAGGACCCGACCACGGACGACGACAGGTGGGTCGCCGTGGACATCGAGCCTGTAAAACCCCTCAAAAACCCTGTCACGCTCGCGGACATTAAGAAGGAAAAAAAGCTTCAGGATATCGCCCTCGTAAGGCAGGGCCGCCTCTCGGTCGTGCCCGTCACGAAGGACGAATACGACGCCATACTCAAAATGAGCGCCGGATAGTTTTCTTTCCTTTGACAATCCTCACCCCGCGATTTAAGGTATCTCCCGATGCCTCTTTCCGAATCCGAATCGAACCTGATAGACAAGATGCTCTCGGGCGACAGGGTCTCGCTCGCGCGGCTTATCACGCTTGCCGAAAGCCGGCACGGCTCTCTCCCGGCGATACTCAAACGGCTCGACAGCCTCTCCGAGAGGTCCTACATAATCGGCGTCACGGGCCCTCCCGGCGCGGGCAAGAGCACGCTCACGAACAAGCTCATCGCGCATTACAGGTCCCTCGGTAAAACGGTCGGCGTCCTCGCCGTCGATCCGTCGAGCCCGTTTTCGGGCGGGGCCATACTCGGCGACAGGATACGCATGCACGACCACTCCATGGACGACGGGGTCTTCATAAGGAGCATCAGCACCCGGGGCACACATGGCGGGATCTCCCGCGCCACCAGGGAGATAATAAAGCTCTTCTCCGCGTTCGGGCTCGACTACGTCATAGTCGAGACGGTCGGCGTCGGCCAGAGCGAGCTCGACGTCATACGCATCGCCGATACGGTCCTCGTCGTCCTCGTCCCCGAGGCCGGCGACGGCGTCCAGACGATGAAGGCAGGGCTCATGGAAATAGCCGATATATTCGTCGTCAACAAGTGCGACAGGGAAGGGGCGAATCTCATCACGGCGGAGATAAGGCAGATAGTCTCCCTGAAATCCCCCGGCAAGGAATGGAAGCAGCCCGTCCTCATGACGAGCGCGGCAAAAGGGGAGGGGATAGACAGGCTCGCAGACGAAATCGAAAAACACAGGGAATTCCAGGAAAAGACGGGACGTCTCAGGCTCAAGCGCGAGACGCGGAGGGAAGAGGAGTTCTCCGAGATAGTAATGGAAGCGGTCGAGGAGGCCGTCTCCGAAAAGCTCGCCGGGAAGGAAGTCAAAAAGATTTACGACAGGGTGAAAAGGGGCGAGCTAGACCCCTACGAAGGCGCAAGGCTCGTTCTGTCGAAAATCACCTAGCCCGTTTTTCCCGCTTGCCTGCCCCTGTCCCCTCTTTTTTGTCTTTCCGGTCCGATTCTTTCCCCGCCGGCAACCGCAGTCCCCTTTCGTGGTAACCTTAGCTCTATGGAAGAGCTCCTTTTCTACGTGCCGGCCCTCCTGGTCCTGCTCTCCGCCGCGGTCTCTGACGGCGCGGACGATTACGCCGGGCTGCGCTGGAGGATGGTAGAGGACCAGATTATCGCACGCGGCATAAGGGACTCCGCGGTCATAAACGCCATGCTCAAGATACCGAGGCACGAGTTCGTCCCGCCCGGGTCGAGGGAATCCGCCTACGGCGACAGCCCCATTCCCATCGGCAAGGGACAGACGATATCCCAGCCCTACATCGTCGCCCTAATGTCCGAGGTGCTGAGGCCGGCCCCCGGGCGGAAGGTCCTCGAAGTCGGCACGGGCTCCGGGTACCAGACGGCCATACTCGCCGAAACGGGAGCCGATGTATACACGGTAGAGATCATCCCCGAGCTCGCCGAAAGGACGCGCCGCCTCCTCGAAAGGCTGGGTTATACGGGCATTCACTTCAGGACGGGCGACGGCTACGCCGGATGGAGGGAAAACGCGCCCTACGACGGCATCATAGTAACGGCGGCCCCGGGCGACGTGCCCGACGCCCTCGTCTCGCAGCTCGGGGAGGGCGGCAGGATGGTCATCCCCGTGGGCGGGGAGAATCAGGAGCTTCTGCTTATAGAAAAATCCGAAAAGGGCGTTTCTTACAGGAAGGTCACTTCCGTCCGCTTCGTCCCCATGACGGGCGAGCCCGGCCCGGAAAAGGCCTAGGCCCGTATGCCGGGCGACGAGCCTATATATCGAGGCTTACGAAGTTTCCCTTTTGTACCTGTCTCGAGCTTTCGATTATCACGCCGGTCGATGTCGTATCCCCGACTTCGAGCACGACGATCTTCCCGATGAGAGCCCCGGGTATGACGACGTTCTTCCCCGCGTCGGGGTCCCAAAACTTTCTCGGAGACGTGTATATGGAAAACACGTTCCCTGGTACGACGGAATTCCTCTTCCCTACGTCCATGTAAACGACGTCCCCGCTTCCCGAGAGCTCGACGTTATTCTTGTTGTCCACGATGAAGCCGTCCACCCTCTGGACCCCTTTCTTCATCACGACTTCCTTGACGAAGGCCTCCTCGGGCCTCACCCTCGCCCCGCGCATTATCTCCTGGTAGGACTCGATTATTACCGCCGTCGATTTCCTCTTCCCGAGGACCTCTATTATTTCGAGCTCCCCGAGCACGGCAACCTTGTATCCCACCCTGTTGCCGGATATCGGGTGGGTGATGGGTTTCGAGGTCCTGTATATCGTGTACCTGTCCCCCGTGCCGGCGCCGTTCTTCGTGCCTATGTTCGTGTACACGATGTCCCCCGTGCCCAGCAGCATCTTCGGCGGCTCCGACGTCAGTATCGTTCCCATGTGCTCCCACTGGCCGGGGGATATGAATCCCTCGGACCCTCCGCGCGAATAATAAAAGACCGGCGGCGGGGGCTCGACGTCGTCGAACGTAACCTTGTGCTCCTTGGGCTCCACCTTGACGACGGGCAGAACGGGCTGCTCCGGCTTAAGCGAAATCACGTCTCCCGGGTATATCCTGTTCGGATTGTCTATGTTGGGATTTAGCTCCCAGAGCCTGGGCCAGAAAAGCGGATTCCCGAAAAACCTGCCGGAAATCTTCCAGAGGGAATCGCCCGGCTTTACGACGTATATGGTCGTCCCGTCCCTCGGCGGCGGAAGGCTCCCCTGTGCGAGGGCGGCCCCCGTAAACAGGAGTACCGCGATTATAGTTCTGACATACATCCCGTCCATCCTCCGTATAGGGCCGGCCCGGTCTTTAAGGCCTCTTTTTCAGACTGTTTTCAATTCTACACCCGTTTCCAGCGAATTAAAAGTAATTTTAAATTCTTTTAAGCTTTCATATCGACGACTTATAGACTATACTTAAGAAAACTTGTAAGGTTTAGAGATAAACAGCCCGTATAATACGATATGGACAACCGGATTTTAATTAATATTACGTTCAACGAAACCAGGGTGGCCGTGATGGAAAACG
>JADLGH010000022.1 GCA_020849425.1 Candidatus Dadabacteria bacterium | reverse complement strand
TGGGTACGGAAGTTGAAGGTACGCTTACCTGGCACGTACATCCGGGCGTCAGCCTCGACCTCATCGGCGGTGTAGTCTTCGCGGGAAGCAGCTTGGAAACACTCCTCGAAGCCCAGGCGATGAATACGCTCGTGGCCAACGACGTTACACCCGACAGGGTCAATTACAGCGAGACCCCGTGGACGGTTCAGGGCAGGCTGATGATCTTCATCGACCAGTTCTTCAAATAGAAACAACGCATCGCAGTTGAGATGAAGTAGCGTCTCTCTTCGGTGTTATAAAATTAAGCCCCTTCTCCCGCAGCAGCGGGAGAGGGGGCTTTTTCTTTATGCAGAGGCATTTGTAAAGTGGCAAGAAAGTAAAGCTCGAAGAGGTAAAATCCGGTTGTTTAAAAGGACCTAGAGCCTTGAAAGGGCCCTCTCGATCATCGTACGCATGGTCTCGAGCGGCTGACAGCCGTGGACCGGGAAATTCCCGAGTATGAACGTAGGAACGCCTAGGACCGTGTATACCGCGGCCTCCCTTTCGTTTGCCGCGACGGCGCCCCGCATGGCTCTTCTTTCGAGCGAGTCCGCAAGCGCCTTGCGCTCTATACCGGCCCGCTCGCCTATCGAGAGGAGTACGTCCGTCTTCCCGATATTGAGCCCTTCTCCGAAGTACGCCTCGTAGACCGCGTAGTGGAAGGCCTCGAAGCGTCCGACGGTCTTTGCGAGCTCCGAGGCTTCGAGCGCGAGTCTCGAATTGGCCGCAAAGCCCGGGGGCCTGATCTCGATGCCCTCCTCTGCGGCTTCCCCCATCGTCTCCCTTACGATCAGGCTTTTGACGGACCTCCCCCTCTTCGCGCCTTCGGGTGGAAACTCCGGGTGAATCTCTATCCCCTTCCATTCGATGGAAAGGTCGAACTCCCCGGAGAGCAGGGCGAGCCTCCGGGAGGCGATGTAACAGAAAGGGCAGTTGTAGTCGTAGAATACGGTAACGTTCATTCTTCCGGAATTATAGATCGCGGGGCCGGGGGCGTCAAAGCGGTTGTAGTGAACCGGCGCGGCTATTATAAGCGGCCGGGGACTATGAAAGGAGAGTGTGACGACAGAAGCGTGTGGGCCCGAAATCCGGCGATCAGGAGGGAGACTGAAGCTTTAGGGGGCCCGGTTTGTGCCCGGGTGTATGGAGAAGAAGCATGCGAGTTGGAGGCGGCAGAAATACCGGCTCGCATGAAATCTCGCAGGGTGGAGAAAGACCGGGAAAGATGTGTTTTCGAGTGAAACGGCGGCGGACTTGGAGAAACCCGAATCGGCAGGGGGGCACGTGGTTTTATACGGGTGATAAAAAAATGTGGGCCTGGGAAGAAGGAACGGGAGGGGTATTGGGGGATACCGGCAGGCTCGGACCACCTCCGAACCCGCCGGTAAAGATTTAGGTAAGTATCCCTTTACAACACGTAATGCTAAAAAACATAAGCGATTACAGCTTGTTTACGCGTTAGAATCCCCCTTACATATCGTGAGGGGATAGTTACGAAGATTTATTATGAGCCTATCAATGCTTGAAGTGCCTTACGCCGGTGAATACCATCGCGATGCCGTGCTCGTCCGCCGCCGCGACTATCTCGCCGTCCCTTATCGAGCCCCCGGGCTGTGCTATGGCCGTAATCCCGGCCTTTGCGGCTTCGTCTATACCGTCCCGGAAGGGGAAAAAGGCGTCCGAAGCGAGGACGGCGCCCTCCGTCGGGATTGCGGCCTTCATGGTCGCGATCTTCACGGAATCGACCCTGCTCATCTGGCCGGCCCCTATACCTACCGTCTGTCCCTTGCGGGCGAAGACTATGGCGTTCGATTTTACGTGCTTGCAGACCTTCCAGGCGAACTTGAGGGCCTCCAGCTCTTCGTCCGTGGGCTGGCGCTGCGTCTCTACCTTCATATACCGGAAATCGTTTTCGACGCCGGTGTCCCTGTCCTGTATGAGAGCGCCTCCCGCTACTTTCTTGAAATCGAGCCCGGGCTTCACGTTGCCGTCGAGGGCCGGGGACTTCATCACGCGGAGGTTGCCCTTGCTCGCGAGCACCTGGAGCGCCTTTTCGGAGTAGCCCGGAGCGATTACGACTTCGAGGAACATGTTGGCGAGCTCCGAAGCCGTTACCTCGTCTACCTCCCTGTTAAACGCCACGATGCCCCCGAAGGCGCTCACGGGGTCGCATTCCTTGGCCTTGAGGAACGCCCCCACGAGGCTCTCGTCCGTCGCTACGCCACAGGGGTTATTGTGCTTTACTATGACGCACGCGGTTTCGGTGAAGTCCTTGACCGCCTCGAACGCGGCGTCCGTGTCGTAAATATTGTTGAGTGAGAGCTCCTTTCCCTGGATCTGCTCCGAATTGGAAACGCAGGGCTCCCCGACCCCCGGCATAACGTAGAATGAGCCCTCCTGGTGCGGGTTCTCGCCGTACCTGAGCTTCATCCTCTTTTCGAGGTGAAGCGTCATGCTGGAAGGGAACTTGCCGAAGCTCCCGTCGGACTCTATTGCGCCCAGGTAATTCGAGATGGCGGCGTCGTACCTGGCCACGTACGAGAACGCCTTTACGGCGAGCCTGAAATTCGTCTCCGGCGTTATGCCTCCCTTATTCTTCTTGAGCTCTTTGAGTATGTCCTTATAGTCTTCGGGGTGCGTTACGATCGACGTGAAGTGATAGTTCTTCGCGGCCGCCCTCAGCATCGTCGGCCCCCCGATGTCGATATTCTCTATGGCCTCGGCGAGCGAGACGCCGCTCTTCTTGATCACCTCTTCGAACGGGTAAAGATTAACGACTACCATGTCGATGGGCTCGATGCCGTTCTCCTTCATCTGTCCTATGTGGGCCTCGTCGTTTCTTAGGGCGAGTATACCGCCGTGGATTACCGGGTGAAGGGTTTTGACCCTCCCTCCGAGTATTTCGGGGAAGCCGGTGAATTCCGATATGTCCTTCACCTCGACGCCGCCGTCACGCAGCCATTTCGCGGTTCCTCCGGTGGAGAGTATCTCCACGTCGTAGTCCTGGAGGCCCTTTGCAAAATTGCTAATGCCATCCTTGTCGGAAACGCTTATTATGACCCTCCGTATCTTGTTCATAGGTTATGACTCCTTGCTAGAATAATTTGTCCGGGATGCTGCCCGGCAGTCCGTCTCGAACCGTGGAATATCGTCATTCCTGGGATGGCGGCTGAAAACCTATATTGTAGCGGAATGCCGGTAAATTCCAATAGAGAGAGGGGCAGCCGTGAATCCCTGCGCGGCCGCGGCTATTTTGTGATTCGCCCGGTTGTTACGTATAATCTTTTCAATCTGCCCGATGGGGGTTAGAATTAATCCAGTATTATCAATCGGTTTAATTCGGTAAAAGGATTGTCGGGAGACCGTTATCATGCGGAATCAGAAAACCTTGAGCTTCAGAGTCGGTCTGTTCGTCTTAATAACCTTAAGCCTCTTCGTGCTGATCGTATTCTTTCTTTCGGGTGAGCAGCGCTTCTTCGAGAAGAGCTATACGCTGACTACGACGTTCGCGAATACGGCGGGTCTCATAAAGGGCGCAGCGGTCAGGCTCTCGGGCGTAAGGATAGGGGCGGTAACGGACATCGACTTCACCGAGCATCCCGTAGGCGACAAGGCGATCGACGTCGTCATGAAAATAAACAAGGACGGCATGGAAAGGCTGAACCCCGACTCGACGGCGACGATAAGAACCGAGGGGCTTCTCGGTGATAAATATATCGAGATAATCCCCGGCAATCAGCCTCCGCTGGCCAGGCTGCCCGACACGCTCGCGATCGAAAGCCAGACCCCCGTGGAATTTTCGAGCATAATCGGACAGTCGGGCGACCTGCTTACCAATATCATAAGCATTTCGGAGAGCCTCGACAGAATTGTAAAAGCCTTCGGACAGCAGGAAAACATAGAGAACATAAACCAGACCATACTTTCCGTGAGGCGGAGCTCGGAGGCCATTCAGAAAAACCTCGAAGCGATAGAGACCAATAACGGTATATTGAATACGATGATATACGGGGAGAAAGACGCCTCGGGCAAGAAGATCGACGAGAACGCCATAGTAAAGCTCAACAGGGCCGTATCCAAGCTCGACAAGCTCATAAACGAGATAAATACCGGCAACGGGGCGCTCCACGATCTCATTTACAATAAAGAGCTCTCGGGTGACATAAACAGCACCTTCGCCAATATAAAAACCGCGACTGCCGGCCTTAACGGGGAAGACGGGGTCGTAACCGAGCTCAAGGAGACTATGATGAACTTCAGGGAGATCTCCGAGATGCTGAAGGGCGGCGAGGGGACTCTGGGCGCGCTTCTCATAGACCCGAGCGTCTACGACAGCCTGAAGGGCATATTAGGCGAAGCGGAGAGGAGCAGGTTCGTCCGGGCGGCGGTCAGGTATTACATCGAGCAGGGTAAGGAAAACAACGATTCGGATGGCGGTAAAGATTCCTCCTCGCCGAATTAACAGCCTGCGGGAATATCCCCGCAGGTCGATTCATTTGGCCGACAGCCCGGCCCGGGCAAGGCCGGCCAATACGGTACCCCTCAAAGCCTCGACGTCGCGGGCGGGCGGGGCCCCGAACATCCTCGTATATTCCCGGCTGAAATGTGAGGGGCTTTTATAGCCGACGCGATGCGCGGCGTTCTCGGCGCTTAGGCCCTCCGAAAGCATGATACGTCTCGCTTCGAGGAGGCGCAGGTGCTTCCGGTATTGGAGCGGGCTCATGGCGGTCATTTCCTTGAAATGGTAATGAAACGAGGAGGGGCTCATGTATGCAAGCTCCGCCATATCCTCGATTCGCATAGCCTCCGGGATGTTCTCCTTTAGAGTCTGAATCACCTTCGCTATGCGCTCTGCATGGCTCCCGTTCACGGCGATCTGCGCGATTCTTTTTCCCTGCGCCCCGCTGAGGAGCCGGTAGCATACCTCGCGCATTATCATCGGCGCGACGAGCGGAACGTCTCCCGGCGCGTCGAGAAGCCTCACGAGCCTTAGGACGGCGTCGGTCAGCGCCCCGTCGAGCTTGTCGACGAAAAGGCCGCGCGCGACGCCTCCCCCCGCGTGCGCCGGCCCCCGGCCCATCTGCGTTATGAGCTCGCTGATCTGACCGGGGTCGATGTCGATCTGGAGGGAAAGATACGGCCTCTCGGGCGAGGCCTCGGTAACCTGCCCCGTAGCCGGGAGGCTGACCGATACCACGAGATACTCCGAGGGCTCGTAGCGGTAAATTTCGCCTTCGAGCATGACTTCCTTTTTACCCTGTACGATGACGCAGAATGACGGGTTGTAGACTACCGGCATCTTCATGCTCGGGCTCGACGATCTTATGCACCGGACGCCGGGTATGCCGGTATCGTGGATACCGTCTTCCCTGGAGTATCTGTCAATTAATTCTATAAGCTCTTTACGCTGAAATTCGTCCATGAGCCTGGTTTCTCTCACGTGTCGGCTGGGTTTATTGTACCGGTTTATAGAAAGAGTATAAGGCGATTGGAGGATTAGGCAATAATAAGGGAGTTCCGGGTATTCAGAAAATACGCGCCGCCGGTAAACTGAATCCTATCGAAACCGAAACTCGTGAAAAAGAGGAGGCAGTCATGGGCAGCAGCGTTGAGGGTAAGGTTATCGCGATAACAGGGGCGAGCAGCGGCATAGGCGAAGCCTCGGCGCGGCTTCTCGCCGCGAGCGGCGCAAGTGTAGTCCTCGGCGCACGCCGCACGGAGGTGCTCGAAAGCATAGCGAAGGACATCCGCAATAAGGGCGGCACGGCGGAGTTCAGGGCGCTCGACGTCAGGAGCCGCGAAGATACCGCGGCATTCGTCGATTTCGCCCGGGAAAAATTCGGGCGTCTCGATGTTATATTCAATAATGCCGGCATCATGCCGCTTTCGCCGATGAGCTCGCTCAAGACGGACGAATGGGATAACATGATAGACGTCAACATACGCGGGGTTTTGAACGGCATTGCAGCGGCTCTTCCGGTCATGGAGGCTCAGGGCGGCGGGCATATAATCAACAACGCATCCATAGGCGCGCACGTGGTCGTGCCGACGGGGGCAGTGTACTGCGGGACGAAGTACGCAGTGTGGGCGATTTCCGAGGGGCTCCGCCAGGAGTCGAAGAACGTACGCGTCACGGTCATATCGCCGGGCGTAATCGAGACCGAGCTCGGCTCGGACATCACGGACGCCGCCGCGAAGGGCGCCCTCGAAGAGTTCAGAAAGATTTCGCTCACGCCGGATGCGATTGCCGGGGCTGTGCTTTACGCGGCGTCGCAGCCGGACAACGTGGACGTGAACGAGATCATCGTTCGTCCGACCGCGAGCGCTTTTTGAGGAATGATTAATCCAAAGAAATTAGACAGAAAGGAGGCAGCAATGAAAATCGCAATCGTAACAGGTGGGAGCAGGGGGCTCGGGACGAGCATGTGCCTTCATATAGCCGACAAGGGGCACGACGTCCTGCTGACATACCGCAGTCGTAAGGACGAGGCCGACGCCGTAATTGCAGAGATTGAAAAGAAGGGCCGGAAGGCAGCGGCTCTTAAGCTCGACGCCGGAGATTCCGCGTCGTTCGCCGCTTTCGCGGAGTCGGTAAGGGGCGTGCTAGGGGAAGTCTGGGGCAGGGACAACTTCGATTTCCTCGTCAATAACGCGGGGATAGGTATAAGCGCGCCGATAACGGAGACTACTGAAGAGCAGTTCGATACCCTCTACAACATTCACGTGAAGGGCGTCTTCTTCCTGACCCAGAAGCTTCTTCCCCTGGTAGCGGACGGCGGGAGCATCGTGAACGTCTCGACGGGTCTTGCCCGTTTCACGCTCCCCGGGTACGCCGCCTACGCGTCGATGAAAGGGGCGGTGGAGGTTCTGACCCGCTACATGGCAAAGGAGCTCGGGCCCAGGGGAATAAGGGTGAACACGATCGCGCCCGGCGCGATAGAGACTGATTTCGAGGGCGGCGCTGTGAGGGATAACGAGCACATAAACGCGTTCATCGCCTCGCAGACGGCCCTCGGAAGGGTGGGGCTTCCGGACGACATAGGGAGCGCCGTCGCGGCGCTTTTGTCGGACGACGCGCGCTGGATAAACGGGCAGCGTGTCGAAGTCTCCGGCGGCATGTTCCTGTAAGGGATAAACGGCGGGGCTGCCGCAAGGCGGCCTCGCTTTATTTACGGTTCGGTTCGTTCCGGGATTGGGACTTTGGAGCGGGCGACGGGATTCGAACCCGCGACCCTAAGCTTGGGAAGCTTATGCTCTACCAGCTGAGCTACACCCGCGCCAAGAGAAATCTATTATAACCTTGGGTGGTTGTCAATAAATTCCGGGGCGAAGTCCCGGCGAGATGAATTTCCTCTATGGGGCGAATGTGCTCCCCGGGAGACTGCCGTTGTTTTTTTCGGCGGACGGCTGTGTTACGATTAATAAAAACGTCTCGCTTCCGGGCATTTCATTCTCGCAGCCTCAGAAATAAAACGCGGGGCGGAGGTTTCCGTAATGGCCGATTCCCCCATATTCATAGTCGGCTGCCCCAGGAGCGGCACGAAGCTTATAAGGGACCTCCTCCGCTCTCATTCGAACATAACGTTCCCGCCCGAGTCTCATTTTATTCCGCGCCTGTACAAACTATACGGAAACCCCCGCAGCGAAAACGACGCCGTCAAGATCGCGTCGGCCATACTCGATATCCATTGGGTAAAAGGGTTCGGGCTTTCCCTGACCCCGTCTTCGTTCTCCGGCTGCCGCAGCTACGGGGAGATAGTATCCGGAATCTTCCGGGAATGGGCCCGGATGGAGGGCAAGCCGCGCTGGGGCGACAAAACCCCCCAGTACGTGACCGACATCCCGGCACTCGTCGAGATATTTCCCGACTGCAAGATAATACACATATACCGCGACGGGAGGGACGTCGCCCTCTCTTTGATGAACACATGGTTCGGCTCGGGAAACGTGTATTCGGCTGCCCGGGCATGGAAGCACATGATGGAGAAGGGACGGCGCGACGGGCGCGGGGCAGGCCCGGAGAGATACCTGGAGCTCAGGTACGAGTCCCTCATCGAAGGGCCGCGTGAGGCAATGGAAGAGGTGTGCGAATTCAGAGGCGAGCCTTTTAACGAGACCGTTCTCACCCCCAGTTTTATAGAAAGCGAGGTCAAGCCCGACAGGCCCGGGGGGTACGGGACGAAGACCAGAATATTGAAAGGCAACCACGGCAAATGGAGGGATCGGATGCCGGATGCCGACCGCGCCGTATTCGAATCGGTAGCCGGGGATATCCTACGCGAGCTGGGATACGAGACGGAGGGGCGAGCCCGCAGAATAGCCGCTCACGAAAAGCTTTTCTGGACAGCCCAGGATTACTGCAAATTTATATGGGGACGGAGAAACAGGATTGGGAAAAGCGGGTGGCTCAGGGGCGAGCTTTTTCTCAGGTGGGCGGATTTTATGGGGGGCTCCGGGCAAAAGGACAGGCGATAAATTTCGGCCCGGTGTTAATAAGTCGGGAGCGGCGGGATATAATAGAACCGTGGCTGAATCCAGAAAGACGGGACACCTCCTGACAGAGCGCGTAAACCCCCGGACGGAAAAGCTCGACGAGCTTCCGGCGCTCGGAATCGTCGAATCGATCATCTTCGAAGACGGCACTATCGTTTCGGCGATCGAAAGGGAAAAGGAAAATATCGCGCGCGCTGTCGAGCTCATCACCGGGAGGCTCGGACGCGGAGGCCGGCTCGTTTTTATCGGAGCCGGCACCAGCGGCAGGCTCGGAGTAATCGAGGCCGCCGAGTGCCCGCCCACGTTCGGCACGGACCCGGACATGATACTCGGGATAATCGCCGGCGGCCGGAAGGCCGTGTGGAGGTCGGCCGAGGGGGCGGAGGATTCCTCCGAAGAAGCGCGGAAAAAACTAGAGCGCATAAATCTTAAAGAGAAAGACGTCGTCGTCGGCATAGCCGCGAGCGGCACGACGCCCTTCGTCGAAGGCGCGCTCGCCTACGCGAAGAAAAAGGGCGGCGGCCGCGTACTCGTCACCTGTAACCCCGTCGAAACGACCGTGCCCGAGGTCGTGATATCCCTCCTCGTCGGCCCCGAGGTGATCACGGGCTCGACGCGGATGAAGGCCGGGACGGCGACGAAGATGGCGCTCAACATGCTTACCACGGCCTCGATGGTAAAGCTCGGAAAGACGTACGGGAATCTCATGGTGGACGTGAGGCCGGGGTCGGCCAAGCTCAGGGACAGGGCGAAGCGGCTCGTCATACAGATAGCGGGCGTCGGGGAAGAAAGGGCTACAGAGCTCCTCCGCGGCTCCGGGTGGGACGTAAAGGCGGCTATAGTAATGGAGATAAAAAACACGGACTATAAGAAAGCGAGGAAGCTCTTGAAGGAGCACGGGGGATTCCTCCGGTCCGTAATAGACCGGGAACGAAAATGATAAAGGACCTGATGCTGCTGTTCAGAAAGAAGGAGAGGGTCGTGATCGGCCTCATCTCCGGGACGTCCATGGACGGCATAGACGCCGTACTCGTAAAGATCGGGGGAAAGGGCGCCGATTCGGATATAGAGCTCCTCGAATTCACTTGCGCGCCGTATACGCCCGAAATCGCCGCGAGGCTCGGCCGGCTCCAGCAGGGATGCACGCCC
The DNA here is from genome assembly GCA_020849425.1 of Candidatus Dadabacteria bacterium. Taxonomy (GTDB): domain Bacteria; phylum Desulfobacterota_D; class UBA1144; order Nemesobacterales; family UBA2774; genus JADLGH01. Next base: position 3,732 of record JADLGH010000022.1, on the reverse strand, counting down.
GGCGATATATCCGAGCTCAATTTCCTCGTAGGAGAGGCGTTTGCCGGGGCCGCGCAGTCGGTGATGGAGAAGGCAGGGCTCGCACCGAACGACGTGGACCTCATCGGCTCGCACGGCCAGACGGTAAGCCACATACCGCCGTCGGCCGGCACGGGAATTCCCTCGACCTTACAGATAGGCGAGCCCGACGTCATAGCCGAGCGGACGGGCATTACGACGGTCGGCGATTTCAGGACGCGGGACGTCGCCGCGGGAGGGGAGGGCGCCCCGCTCGTCCCGTATGCGGACTATATACTTTTCTCGAAGCCGGGCGAAACGAAGATCGCCCAGAACCTGGGCGGCATAGCGAACGCGACAGTGATAACCGGGCACATAGACGGCGTAGCGGCGTTCGACACCGGCCCGGGGAATATGCTGATGGACAGGATAATGGCGCTTTCGTCCGGAGGCAGTGAGAGATTCGACAGGAACGGCGAGGAGGCTTCCAGGGGCAAGGTTAACGAGGCTCTTTTAAAGGAGCTACTGTCGGACCCATACTATACGAAGCAGCCCCCGAAATCGACCGGGGAAGAGCTCTTCGGGAGCGCCGTGGCCGAGAGGCTCTACGGAATGGTCGAAGGCGGCAAGCTCACGCTCGGCGATTTAATGGCCACTGTCCTCGCGCTCACAGTCGAATCCATATCGCTCTCCTATGAAGAATTCATATTCCCCGGGCACGAGGTAGGCGAGGTGATTCTAAGCGGTGGCGGGTGCCGTAACGCCTTTCTGGTCGATAAGCTCCGGGAGAGACTAGGCGGCATCGAACTGACGACGACCGACGCCTACGGCATCCCGGCCGACGCCAAAGAGGCGGTCGCCTTCGCGATACTGGCGAACGAGTGCATCTCGGGGAACGCCGGCAACCTGCCCGGCGTCACGGGGGCGAGGCGGAGCGTGCCGCTGGGGAAAATATCGCCCGGAGGCCTCGGCTAAGACGTATACGTGATGAGCATTAAATCATGGCTCGATAAACGGGGGAATATAGACGCATCCGATTTAGACCTTTCCCGAAAGGTCGGCCAGGCCGTGATGCCCAGGCTGGATTTCAAGGTTGACGGCTCGCTAGAGCTTGCGAAGAAGCTGGTCAGGGAATTTCATGTCGGGGGATTCATAATCTTCGGCGGCAATACGGAATCCGTCCGAACCGCCGTGGAGGAGCTCCAGGTCATGTCCGAAGTCCTTCTCCTCTTCGGATGCGACGCCGAAAGGGGCCTGGGACAGATCGTTTCCGGCGGCTCGATCTTCCCTTTTACGATGGCTCTCGGTGCGGCCGGCGACGAGGGGCTCGTTTATTCCGAAGCGCTGTTAACGGCGCAGGAGATGAGAGAATGCGGCTTCAATCTAATCTTCGCCCCCGTGCTCGACGTGAACTCGAATTCCGATAACCCGATAATCAACGTCCGCTCGTACGGCGACGATCCGGAGCTCGTGTCACGTATGGGCTGCGCATTCATAAGGGGCTGCCGCGACGGCGGTATATTCTCGTGCGGGAAGCACTTCCCCGGCCACGGGAGCGCGGCGGCGGACTCTCATTCCGAGCTCCCCGTATTATCGCTTACGCGCGAGGAGCTCTTCGAGCGGGACCTCGCACCGTTCCGGGGCTCTATGGCCACGGGGGTCGATATGATCATGACGGCGCACGTAGCACTCCCCGGGATAACCGGCGCCCGGGACCCTGCAACGATATCCGCGGCGGTCGTAAACGGCATGCTGAGGGACGGGCTCGGATACGACGGAGTCGTGATAACGGACTCCTTTCACATGTCGGGCATAAACGGGCTTGGAGACGAGACTGGCCTGTCGCTGCGGGCCCTTAAAGCGGGCTGCGACATAATCCTCGATCCCCGGGATCCGTACACGCTCCTTAAAGGATTGAACGAAGCCGCCTCCGAAGGAGCGCTCGACGAGGAAGTCATACTCGAGGCGGCGGGCAGGGTGATCTCCCTTAAAAAATCCCTTCCGCAGTATCCGCCCGAAAGCGAAGCGGAACCGAAAGAGAAAGGACGAAAGCTCTCACGGCTCATAGCGGAGAAGTCGGTTTCAAAACTCAGGGGCGGAAGCTTAAAATCAGGGCGCGCCCTCCTCTGCACGTTCGACGTGACGGAGTCCGGGCAGGACGCAGCGGCCATATTCGCCGGCGGGCTTCGGGATGCCGGCGTCGCTCTCGAAGAGGTCAACGTAACCGCATCTACGGATGTTGATAAACTCTCCGGCGAAGCCGGGGACGATACCGCGCTCATATGCGCCGTCTTCACGACTGTCGGGGCGTGGAAAAAGCAGTTCTCCCTGCCGGGATTCATGAGGGCAGCGCTAGAACGCCTGTCCTCGGCATACGGGGAGAGCTCCCTCGTTTCGTTCGGCTCGCCCTACGTCGTCAGGGGGTTGGACGGCTTCGGCACAGTAATCTGCGCGTTCGATTCGCTCCCGGAATGCCAGTCTGCGGCCGCCGGCGTACTTCTGGGAACCACCCCGGCCGTCGGCAGAATCCCTGTCGCCGCGTTATAGCGGCTGTTCCCGTTCTTTCCTATCGGGTAAATTACACCTCCAATGAACGCCGGCCTGAACTCGGTTTTCTCGTCCCTATCTCCGCTCGACTGGGCCATAGTGGCGGCCTATCTGCTGATTTCTCTCTTCGTCGGTATCTACTTCACGCGCCGGGCGAGCAGCAGCATGTCCTCTTATTTCGTCTCGGGGCGTAACCTTACGTGGTGGCTCCTCGGCACCTCCATGGTAGCGACGACGTTCGCGGCCGATACGCCGCTCGCCGTTACCGGGTGGATAAGAACGGACGGCATATGGAAGAACTGGTTCTGGTGGAACTATATATTCAGCCACGTCTTTATCGCACTCGTCTTCGCGCGCCTATGGAGAAGGGCCGACGTCATCACGGACAACGAGCTCAACGAAATCCGCTACAGCGGAAAACCGGCGGCATTCCTCAGGGGGTTCAAGGCCTTTTATTACTCGACCCTCTTTAACTTCATAGTGATGGGCTGGGTGATAAGCGCGATGGCCAAGGTGCTTAAGGTATTTTTCGGAGTCGAGACCACCATAGCGATAGGAATCTGCCTATTCATCGCCTTCTTCTACACGATGATGTCGGGCCTGTGGGGTGTGACTCTGACGGATTTCTTCCAGTATTTCCTCGCCCTTTCCGGGACGATAATTCTTGCCTGGGTCGTAATAGGCTCGCCCGAGATCGGGGGCTTTTCGGGTTTTATCGACAAGCTGAGCACGATAGATCAAAAACACGTCGCACTTTTTATGACCCCCTCCGGAGGCGATCCGGTGAGCGACGGGTTCTGGTCGTCGAGCTTCTTTACGTTCTTCGTTTACCTCACAGTCATCTGGTGGTCTTCGCACAACACCGACGGCGGCGGTTAGTTCATACAGCGCATGCTCTCGGCGAAGAGTGAGCGCGACTCCGTCCTCGGCACGGCATGGTTCGCGATAAATCACTACATAATACGCTTCTGGCCCTGGGTCCTAATTGCGCTCGCCTCGCTCATCATCTATCCCACTGCCGAGGTCGCGAACGGCGACAACGAGGCCATGTACGTCGTCATGATAAACGAATTCCTCGGCCCGGGTCTTAAGGGAATCCTCTTCGTGACGTTTCTCGCGGCCTTCATGTCCACGCTGTCTACGCACCTCAACTGGGGGGCGTCCTACATAATGAACGACCTCTACAGG
>JADLGH010000021.1 GCA_020849425.1 Candidatus Dadabacteria bacterium | reverse complement strand
AGGATGAAGAGGATATCGACCGCCCTTTCGATTACAGGGTCCGGCACGTATTTAAGCTCTGTCATCTTGAACATCATGTTGAGGAAGTTTCCAGCGTAGGAAAGGTCGTTGTCGGGGTAAACGTACGGCATGCCCATCGCGTGGCGGTAAGCGAAAGCCGCCATCGTCGGCATCTTGGCGATGAGCCTGTGGACCTGTATGTCCCTTATTTCTTTATTGAATAGGTCTTTGGCTTCGGGGTAGAAGGTGGAAAGCGCGCCGACCGTTCCGAGGAGCATTCCCATCGGGTGCGCGTCGTAGCGGAAGCCGTCCATGAACCTCTTTATGTTTTCGTGAACTATGGTGTGGTGCGTTATGTCGTGGACCCACTGGTCGTACTGGGCCTTCGTCGGAAGCTCGCCGTTCAGGAGTAGGTAAGCGACTTCGAGATAATTGCTATTTTCCGCCAGGACTTCTATGGGATAGCCCCTGTATATCAGCTCGCCCTTGTCGCCGTCGATGTAGGTGACGCGGCTTATACAGGCGGCCGTGTTCCCGAATGCGGGATCGTAGCTCATCATCCCGAAATCGTCCGGGTTGACCTTTATCTGTTTGAGGTCAGTCGCCCGGATGGTATCGTGCTCGATTGGTATCTCGTACGTTTTACCAGTCCGGTTATCGGTTATGGTTAAGGTATCTTTTTGTGCCACTGTAAATCCTCCTGTTAGCTATTTTCCTTTTTATTATCCAAAGTTGTGTAAAGCTAAAAATGGAGCACAATCCGGAACGGACGGCGGTCGCGGACAAGTAAACTTACCTTAACTCACGAGATTTTCAATATTGGCTGAAATTTAGATCAGGGGCTATATAGAGCGCCGAAATCCGGGATTCCGCAGCCGGTAAACGAGGCGCTTACCGAAGGCCCGGCGCCGACAGACGGGACGGTTTTTCAGTATGCCAGCGCGATCGGAACGGGGGAAATGCTCCCGACGAATATGAGAAGCGAAAGCACCCCGAGGGCGATTCTGCCGGCCCCGAGCCCGCCGTCCTCGTAGTACGTAGGCGGATGCTTCGTCCCCATGAGCGTGAGCAAAGCCGCCCAGAGAATCCACCCCGGCCAGCCTTCGAAGACGGGCACGTTGGCGAGGTAGGGCGCGAGCCCGGGGCCGCCGTATTTCTCGGCGAGCAGTATGAGAGGCCCCGTCCCTACGCCGAAGACGAACAGCACTGCAATCATGAGAACGGAGACGACCCGGTGGAACCCCTTCGAAAAAAGGGCGTACACGATATGCCCGCCGTCGAGCTGCCCGCTCGGGATCAAATTGAGCGCCGTCACGAACAGCCCCACCCACCCGGCGAATGCCAGGGGATGAAGGAGTATCGTCTGCCCTTCGGGCGGGGGGCCGAGAAAGATTTCCGAGATGAATTCGAATATGAGCGGTGTGCCGAGCATGTAGCCGCCGTTTCCGTCGAATGTCCCCGAGTCGACGAAGGTCGAGAGCGATATGCCGATGATCGTTATGGGTATCGTCGCGACTATCCCCGCGAGAGGCCCCGCGATGCCTATATCGAAGAGGGCCTTCTTCGAGTATATCGGCGACCTTATCTTTATGAATGCGCCGAACGTGCCGATGGGCGAGATATAAGGCGGCGCCGGGATAAAATAAGGGGGCGTGATGTCTATACCGTACTTTCTGCCGTAAAAATAGTGCCCCATTTCGTGGGAGCCGAGTATGAACAATAGCCCCCCGGAGAAGAGCGCGGCGCTGAGGTAGCTGCCCCACGTGCCGTAGCCGGTGAGGAACGTCGTCAGGACCGTCAGCAGGAAAAGGATCACATGTATCTTGCGGGGCTTCATTGACAGGGAGTAAAAGTTACACCAGTGCCGGGAAATTGGAAGTGAGGACGGCGAATCCGCTATTCGATCTCTATCAAAGCGGGGTGGATCGACTCGAGCGTCTCGATGAGATAGCGCTCTATTTCGCTGTTTTTCTTGAGGTTGAGGATGTCCCTTCTCACCGAGCCGAGGAGCAGCCTGTCCACCTTGCCGCTGAGGAATCTTACGTAGGGGAGATTCGACGGCGATACGCTCAGCTGCTTGTACCCGAGGGCCATGAGGCCGAGAGCGCCGGACGGCGTGCCCGCGAGCTCGCCGCAGACGGAGACGTTCATCCCGGAGAGCCTCGTTTTGTAGTAGATGTCGTCGAGCACGCGTAGAACGGCCGGATGAAAGCCCGAGTAGAGGTGCCCGACGACGTTCGAATTCCTGTCGACAGCGAGTATGTACTGTATGAGGTCGTTCGTGCCTATGGAGACGAAGTCTATGATGTTCTTGTAGTCGTCGAGCTGGTACAGAATCGCCGGGACTTCCACCATTATCCCGAGGGGCGGGACTTCGGCCTCCGGGACGCCGATTTCCTTTACGAGGTCGTCGATTATGTCCCTCGCCGTTTCGACCTCCCAGAGGTTCGTTATCATCGGGAGGAGTATTCTGAACCTCGAGCCCTTTTTCGCGGCGAGGAGGATCGCCCGGAGCTGGTCCTTGAAGAGCTCGAGATATTCCATCGAGAACCGTATGGCGCGCAGGCCGAGGAGCGGGTTGTCTTCCTTCGGGAATTCGAAATAGGGGAGCAGCTTGTCGGCCCCTATGTCGAGTGTGCGGATAGTGACGTAACCCTCGAAGCTGTCGGCGATGTTCTTGTATATGCGCGCCTGCTGGCGGACGCCCGGCCACTTCGCGTATTGGCTGAAGGCGAACTCCGTCCTGAAAAGGCCTACGTCCCTTATGCCGTACTGCTTTGCGAGCTGAACGTCTATAGGGAAGCCGATGTTTACCGATATCCTGATGCCGAGGCCGGAGCCGTCGGATGCTTCCATCGCCGCCTGCTCGATTTCTTCTTTTACCTTGATGAGCCGTGAGTACGTATTCTGATATTCGGCGATGAGGCTTTCGTCGGGGTTCGAGAAGATGAATCCCGTCTTGCCGTCTACGATCGCCTTTTCGCCGGAGCGGAGAAGCCTGCTTATGTTGTCCACCCCGACGACGGCGGGGATGCCGAGGGATTTCGCGATTATTATGGCGTGCGAGGTTTCGCCGCCCTTTTCGATTATGACGGCCGAGACTTTGTTCTTGAGGAGCATCGAAATGAACGACGGGCCGATTTCGTAGGCGACGAGTATCGAGCCCTCTTTCGGCTCTGCGGCGGCCCTGCTCCCGGTGTCGTGCTTTATGAACTCGTGGAGGAGCCTTTCGCCGATATCGCGGAAATCCTGCGCTTTTTCGCGGAGGTATCTGTCGCTCATCGATTCGAACTGCTGCGCTATAGCCTCTATCCCCTCGATCACGGCGAGCTCCGCCGCCATTGCGCCCGCTTCGAGCTTGCCCATGACGGCTTTACGAAGGGTGGAGCCGCGGAGGATAAGCAGGTGCGCACGGAAGATATCTATCTCTTCGCTCGAGAGTACGGACTTCGAGTCGAGCGTTTCTATGAGGCTCTTGAGGTCGAGCTCGACGTCCTGGAACGCCTTCTCGAGCCTCTTCTTTTCGATCTTCGGCGAGGACGGCGTCAGCTTCTCGGTGTTTACCTGCTTGAAGAGGCCGTGGAAGATGAACACGTTGCCTATGGCGACGCCGTTCGAGACGCCCTTGCCCTGGTACGTTCTCGTCTCGTGCTTTACGATGGAGGGGGTTTTCAGCCGCTCCAGCCTGTCGGCGACTTCGAGAAGCCCGGCGAGCCTGGATGCTATTATCTGGAACAGCGTTTCTTCGGCCGGGTTTATGAGGCGCTTTTCTTTCGTCTGGCCGACGAGGACGCCTATGCAGCGGTTCTGGAGCAGTATCGGTACGCCGATGTAGCTTTCGTACTCTTCTTCGCCGATCTCGGGGAAGTACCTGTAGCGCGGGTGCTCGGAGGCCGGCATCACGGTTATCGGCCTCGACGTCTCGTATACGAGGCCCGTGAGCCCTTCTTCGGGGCTAAGGGTTATGGGGTTACGGAGAGGGTCGATGTTGAGGCCCTTGGTGGATCTTAGCGTGAGTACCTTTCTTTCGGGGTCCCAGAGATAGACCGAGACGACGTCGAGCCTGAGCGAGACGGCTATTTTGTTGACGACTTTTTTGAGGATGATGTTGAGCCCCGTCGAGGTGTTGACGAGGTCACTTATTTCCTGAACGATTTTTAGATGGAAATCCGCCCTGTCTATGGTTTTCTTAGCGGATGTGCCTGGCCGGTTTTTGGCATGCATTATTTCTTTACCGGTACTGACTGGCTCCGGATCCCCGGATGTTTTTCTTTGCCTGCTTTGTCGAGTGCGCTTCCGAAGGGGGCAGCCGCGAAAGGCCGTCTCCGGGCACGCATCACTTCCGGAAAACCTGGCTGGTTATGGTATAAATAACCGCGGCGGCTGCGGCCTGGCCGGCATTAGCCCCTCCGCCAGGATTTTTGGTATATTTATTCCATTAAATTATAATACTCGGTAAAAAGAACTATGCACAGCTAGTCAAAGAAATTTTCAGAATCCCGTAGCCCCTCGGGAATTTCCATTTCCGGACTGAAGCTCTTTTTATGCGGACTGACAGGAAGAAAACTATTTAACCCAATGGAGCAGTGAAGATGAACGATACTATAAGAGTCGCCATTATCGGCTCGGGACCGGCCGGTTTCTACGCGGCGGAGCATTTGCTGAAACGAACGGAGCACGACTTCGAGATAGACATATTCGACAGGCTGCCGACGCCTCACGGGCTCGTGAGATCGGGCGTCGCGCCGGACCACCAGAAGATAAAATCCGTGACGAAGATTTACGACAAGATTGCGTCGAACCCGAAGGTGAGGTTCTACGGGAACGTCGAATTCGGAAAACACGTACACCTTTCGGATCTGAAGAGCTTTTACCACGCAATCATTTTCGCGACCGGCGCGCAGACCGACAGGAAGCTGGGCATACCCGGCGAGGACCTCAAGGGCAGCCACACGGCGACGGAATTCGTCGCCTGGTACAACGGGCACCCGGATTACAGGAATCTCGATTTCGACCTCTCGGTCAAAAGGGCCGTAGTCGTGGGCGTCGGGAACGTCGCTATAGACGTCGCGCGCATACTGTGCCGGACGGACGAGGAGCTAAAGGAGACGGACATAGCAGATTACGCCCTCGAGGCTTTGGAAGAAAGCGAAATCAGGGAGGTTTATCTCCTGGGCAGGAGGGGTCCTTTGCAGGCGGCCTTTACGAACCCCGAGGTCAGGGAGCTCGGGAAGATGATGGCCGCCCATGCCGTGACGCTCCCGCACGAGGTCGAGCTCGACGACGAGACGAAGGCCGAGCTCGAAACGTCGAAGGACCAGTTGACCATAAACAAAATAGATATACTGAAATCGTTCTGCGACCCGGCCGGGCACGTGAAAGGGAGGCAGCTTCACATCAGGTTCCTCGTTTCCCCGGTGGAGATACTGGGCGACGAGAGCGGAAGGGTGAGGGGGGTCAGGCTCGTCAGGAACGAGCTGTACAGGGACGAGAAGGGAGAGGTCCGCTCCCGCGCGACGGGGGAGTACGAAGAGCTCGAGGCCGGTATCGTCTTCCGCTCGATAGGATATCTAGGAGTGCCGCTCCCGGAGGTGCCGTTCCACGAGAAGTGGGGAGTGATACACAACGAAAAGGGGCGCGTCACCGACCCGGGGACCGGCGAGCACGTAAACGGGCTCTACGCCACGGGGTGGATAAAGCGTGGGCCCTCCGGCGTTATCGGGACGAACAAGCAGGATTCGGGCGAGACGGTAGGGTGCATAGTCGAGGATATCGCTTCGGGGAAGCTCCTTAAGCCCGGGAGCCCCGACAGGGAGAGCCTCGAAGCGTTTATCAGGAAAGCGCAGCCTGATTTCATTACATACGAGGACTGGCTCAGGCTGGACGTGCTCGAAATCGAGCGCGGGAAGGCCGCCGGGAGGCCGAGGCTCAAGTATACGAGCCTTGAGGAAATACTCGAAGCCCTGAAAAACAGCCCCCGATGAGGCCTCGAATTAAAGGTCCTCGGCACAGAATAAACTTTAAATACTACTATCTATAATACTGTTATGACAAAAATAATATAAACTTGAGATTATGCTTTAATATTTACGACCCCACGAACCTGCGCCCGGCCGCTGGAGATTGACAGGCGGCTGAGCAGGGCGCCGGGTTATGCCAGCGACAGGGTCAAAATGCGTCTCAAGGGGTCGACCTTCGTCACGAATAGACGCACGCGGTCGCCTTCTGTGACAGCAGTTTCCTGCCCGTGGCTGACAGTCGTTTCGAAGAGGTAGTCCGGCAGATAGACCCCTATCCTCCTTCCGGACGTCGAGCTGATTATGCCGTTTATGGCCGTCCCTTCGAGGGACTTCAGGTGCTTGTATATCCAGTACCTTTCGCGGTTCCTCTCGATCGTCTTCTTGTCGCGGATTCCGACTTCGATCATTGGGTAGAGATTTTCGAGCTCGTCCTCGGTATACATCGGCTCGCCTTCCTGGAGCTCGGATAATATCTGGCGCTGCATGACGAGGTCGGCGTAGCGGCGGATGGGAGAAGTGACCTGCGTGTAGACGTCTATGCCGAGCGACCTGTGGACGTCAGGGTCGAGCCCGATGCGGGGGGCCCTCAAAAATTTCACGATCTGGAGCGGATAGAGCGGGTTCGTGTCGTCGAGCACGCGCGCGTCTTCGGAGACGGACTCGGGCTGGGACCTGTATATCCCCGGTATACGCCTGTCCTTGAGGAATTTCCCCGCCGTTCTGTTCATCAGGATCATCATCTCGGCGACGGCGACGTGGGCCTCGGAATTCATGGGGTTCTTCTCGATAGAGATGGCCCCGCCCTCCCCCGTCCTCACTTTTAATTGCGGAAGCTGGACGATGAGGGCGCCCGCTTCGAGGCGTGAGCTCCTGAGCCGGAGGGCGAACTCCCTCATCCTCATCCCCACAGGGTCGTTAAGGAAGTATTCCGTCCCTTCCTTATACGTCATGTTGCGCCCGACCCTGATTACGGACGCCACGAATTCCGTCCCCTTTACGCTCAAGGCCTCGTCTACGTTGACCATGAGCGAGAGCGAGAGGCGCTCCGTGTCCTTCACGAGCGAGAGCCTTTCCCTGATGAAATCCGGGGGGAACATGTGTATGCGTTTTTCGGGGAGGTAAATCGTTTCGCCGCGCTTGGACGCTTCCTCGTCGGCGTCTCCCCATTTTTGAACGAGGGCCGCCACGTTTGCAATGTGTATGCCGATGACCATGCCGCCGCCGGGCGCTTCCTCCATGGAGAGGGCGTCGTCGATGTCCTCCGTGTTCTCGTCGTCTATCGAGAATATGTCGAGGTGTGTGAGGTCGCGGAAGCCTTCTTTCGGAGCGGGCCCGGACATGATCCTTTCGGTTTCGGCCAGGACCTTGTCGGGGAAATTTTCCCTGACGTAGAACCTCTTTATCATCGGGTCCTCGTCCTCGCCCCAGCCCCCTGCCTTCACGAGGAATTCTATCGTGCCTTCGGGGTCCCGTATGCCTATTTCGGAGAGGAAGGATTTGGCCTCGGGGGCGCGGCTGAACTTATCGAGGTGTATGACGTAGCCGCGGAGGAGCTCGATGAAGGCGTCGGGCGTGAAATCGCCGAGATCGAGGGCATGGCCGGAGATGATTCCCTTCGCCCATATGACGGCCTTTTCCCTCTCTTCCTTCTTTTTCTGCTCGACTTCCTTCCTGTGTATTATCTCGTCCGCTTCGTCGCGGGCCCTGGGCTCGTAGCCCGCCTCGCCGCGCCTGAAGTAGACGTCGTTCTTGTCCACCGACCAGAAGAACGCGAGCGCATCGAACTCCCCGGCCCCTTCGCCCGCGTAGTAGAATTCCGCAAGCTCCTTGTAGGGGACCTCGCGGGTCTCGCCCTCGAAGCACTCCCACACGGTTACGAGGTCAATCTCCTCGCGGGCCTCGTCGAGCCTCCGGCGGAGGTCTCTCAGCGCAAGCTTCTTTTCCGACTGCGTGAGGTCGCCCGTGATCGTGACGGAGCTCACGAACGCGATTTTGTCCGGGTCAACCGTAACTTCGCGCCCCTCTTCGGAAAAGACGGCGGCCTTGTTTCCTTCGAGGTGAGAGAATATTCCGAGCGACGGCTCCTGGCGTTTTCTGAACAGCAGTACTTCGCCTGCCCTTGGCAGCTTCTCTAAAATCATGGGGTAACTATTCTAATTGAGCGGGGGAGATTTACAAAAAATTTCGTCAAACGGGCGGAAATACGGGATGTTATTCGGTTTTGTTATTCTGCCTGTATTCCGAGAGCTTCCCGAGGAGCCAGTCCTGAGACCTTACCGGCGGCTCGCCCGGACATATGATGTAATAATCCGCGCCGGACAGCATGCTCTTTGTCGCGGAGTATTCTATAAACGTTTCGGTCGAGGTTATCTCGTCCTTGTAGTGGTTGTATTTTCTCTGGAGGTGGCTCGCGGCCTTCTTGCCGCCGTACGTCTTTCCGTTCCTGTCGAATTTGCAGTCGGTCGTGCGTACAGTCTCTATAAGGAATTCGACCTCGGGCTTCTGCCCGGGCGGAACGTCGGGCAGAGCCGGCTGAGCGTAAAACGCGGCCGCCAGGAAAAGACCGGCGATATAAGCGGTTTTATTTTTCAACAGTATTTTTTTCATTTCGTACCCCCCGATACGGGCCGCGGCCGGACCGTCCCATTATATAAATATAGCATGCGGAGGCGGGGTTACACTGAAATTTTCAGACGGGCTACGGGGGATGTGGAAGGGTTGCAGCCAGACATCGCATTCTTCACGGGAGACATGGCGAAAAGGCCGAACTATTTTATCCGGATATGAATGAAGCCCGGTTTGTCCCATACTAGGCCGCGTTACGCGACGACTTGTACTCCGTGGCAACCTTGACGAAATCCCTGAAGAGGGGGTGCGGATTGCGCGGCGTGGATTTGAATTCGGGGTGGAACTGGCAGCCGAGGAACCAGGGGTGGTTCTTGAGCTCCACCATCTCGACGAGCTTTCCGTCGGGCGAAAGGCCGCTGAGAATGAGGCCGCTCTCTTCGAGCGCCGCCCTGTAGGCGTTATTGACCTCGTACCTGTGGCGGTGTCTTTCGGATATCTCGTCCGTTTCGTAGGCCGAATATGCGAGGGTGTCTTTTTTCAGTATGCAGGGATAGGCCCCGAGCCTCATCGTCCCGCCCATGTCGTTCACGTCCCTTTGCGCCTCCATGAGGTCGATTACCGGGTCCCGGACGTCGCCGCCGAACTCGCGCGTGCCCGCCCCCGAAATGCCGCAGACGTTGCGGGCGTATTCGACGACTGCCATCTGCATGCCGAGGCAGATGCCGAAGAAAGGGACCTTGTTTTCGCGGGCGAACCTTACGGCCTCTATCTTCCCCTCGAATCCCCTTTTGCCGAAGCCGCCGGGGACGAGGACGCCGTGAACGCCCGAAAGCAGCGAGTCTATACCCTGGGATTCGATGTCCTCGGAGTCGACGTACCTGATCTCCACCCGCGAGTCGTTCGCCATGCCGCCGTGGGAAAGGGCCTCGTGGAGGCTCTTGTACGAGTCCTTGAGGCTTACGTACTTACCGACGACGCCTATCGTGACGTCCGTTTTCGGGTGCGAGAACCTGTATGCGATGTCTTCCCAGACGGAGACGTCGGGCTTTCGCGTCCACATTTTGAGGTAGTCGGTGATTATCTGGTCGAGCTTTTCCTGGTGGAAAATCAGCGGGACTTCGTAAATGGTTTCGACGTCCTTCGCCGTGATTACGGCGTCCATGCGGATGTTGCCGTAGAGCGCTATCTTCTCTTTTATCTCTTTCGGAAGGAACCTGTCCGTCCGGCAGAGGAGGATGTCGGGCTGGATGCCGATCTGCAGCATGTCTTTTACGCTGTGCTGGGTGGGCTTCGATTTGAGCTCGCCGGCAGCGGCGAGATAGGGGACGTATGTAAGGTGTATGAAGAGCGTATTTTCGCGGCCGAGCTCCGCCCTGAGCTGCCTTACGGCCTCGAGGAACGGGAGGCTTTCTATGTCGCCGACAGTGCCGCCGACCTCGACGATTACGACGTCGTTATCGCCGGCGACATCGAGGACGCGTGACTTGATTTCGTCCGTGATGTGCGGGATCACCTGCACTGTCTTTCCGAGGTACTTCCCTTCCCTCTCCTTCATGATGACGGAGTGGTATACCTTGCCGGTCGTGAAGTTGTTCTTCTGCGAGAGCCTGGCGTTGGTGAAACGCTGGTAGTGACCGAGGTCGAGATCGGTTTCGGCGCCGTCGTCCGTCACGAACACCTCGCCGTGCTGGAAGGGATTCATGGTGCCGGGGTCGACGTTTATGTAGGGGTCTAACTTCTGGAGCGTGACCTCGAGCCCCCTGCTTTCGAGGAGCGCACCGATAGATGCGGCGGCGAGCCCCTTTCCCAGAGAGGACATAACACCACCCGTTACGAATATGAATTTAGTCTTCAAATATCTATGACCTCAGAGAACGATTTTTGAAAATTAATGGCGGGACCGTCTTGGTCTTTACTAATATATTCGAAAGCCGGGGCGGTTGCAAGCCCCGCGCGGTTAAAAAACTTATGCGCCCGGAAACGGGCGTAACGGGGCCCGGATTCCGGGGATTTTCGGCGCGCCCGGGCATGGCGACGGGGCCGATTTTGTTTACACGGGGCTTTCTGCGTGTAGTCTATTTCGCTCATACTTTTAGTCCGGAGGAGACCGAGATGAGTGATGCAGAAAGGGGGCACCTCGAAAGGATAGTAGACCAGTTCTCGAAGCAGGCGGCGCCGTTCGCCGAGCTCGACATACACATGAACGCCATGGACATGCTGGTCGAAATGTCGGGGGTCGGGGCGGACGACAGTGTGCTCGACGTCGCGTGCGGCCCGGGGCTAGTGGCGTGCGAGTTCGCGCGCAGCGCCGCGCGCGTGACGGGCATCGACATAACGGAGGCGATGATCGAAAAGGCCCGGGAGCTTGCAAGGGGAAAGGGGCTTACGAACGTGGACTGGGTTATCGGGAACGCGAGCCCGCTGCCGTTTCCGGACTCGGAGTATTCGTGCGTGATTACGCGATACAGCTTCCATCACTTCCTCGACCCCGGGGCCGTGTTCGGCGAGATGATACGCGTGTGCAAGCCCGGGGGAAGGGTGCTCGTCGCCGACGTTTGCGTCGCCGAGGAGTCTTCGGCGAAATACGACCGTATGGAGAAATTGAGGGACGATTCTCACGCCCACGCCCTCACGGGGCCGGAATTCAGCCGGCTGTTCGGGGAATCGGGCCTCGAAGACGTGCAGTACGGCGCATACGGGCTCGACGCCGACGTGGAACACCTGCTCGACGCGTCTTCTCATACGCCCGAACAAAGGGCCGAGGTGATAGCGATAATAGAGGGCGACATAGGCGTCGATGCGCTCGGAATAAACGCGCGCCGTGAAAACGGGAAGCTCGTGTTCACATTCCCGATAGCAGTATTTACGGGGCGGAAGAAAAGCTGAGACAGCCCGGGGGCGCAACGACGCGCTCCCGCGGCGTTTTCCCCGGATAGTAGCCCCGTTTTACCGGCCCCGTGCCGGGATTACTCCCCCGTCGCGAGCCCGTATCCGATCTCGAAAAGGGGGTCGGATATCCTGGGGATTCCCTGTGAGCCCTCCTCGTAAACCGGGAAGCCCGTCAACTGGGCCATGTTCCTTATCCAGTCGACGGGGAGCCTGTTGGGGCTGCCTTCGTCGCATATCTTCTCGCCGTTCACTTCCGTGAAGCGTCCCTCGCAAAAATGGTAGCGGCCGAGTATGGCGTCGACCACGGCCTCGCCGCCCGAAGTGCCCGGGAGCCACGCGGCTATAAAGGCGCTGCTCTCGTCGAGAGGGGAAGGCGCGAGCTCGCCGCCCTCGGTGATTATCCTGGGACGCCCCGAAAATAGAACGGTTACGAGCGGTATGCCGGGGTCGCCGCTTTTGACGATATCGATGACGTCCCTGTCGAACCCGTCGAAATTGACCGCGAGCGTATCGCTCTGCTGTCTTTCGAGGTATGTGTTCAGCTTGAACTGCTCGAGGTTAAAGAGGCATCCGTTTTGAAAATCGTCGATGTTGTTTTCACACGCCGGGTTGTTTATGTCGCCCATGAACTCGGCGTAGGGGACTTCCGACAGAACGCCGATTATGATCGTGTCCCCGCCCGTCAGGTCGAGCCCGGCAAGGGTGTTCAGGAACACCTCCCTCGCGGCGGCTATTTCGTCGAGGTCGGTCGAGGACGCGTAATCGGGATAGATGAGCTGTATGTCGAGGCCGCTTTCCGCGACGGCGGCGTTCAGGCTGTCTAGTATGCTCGTTGCGTGTGAAGTCGCCTTGTTCTCGCCCCGCCAGAACTTGTTGCCCTCGAAGCCCTGCCACCTTATCGTCCATCCGCCGTTCTGGACACCGATGTTGTCGTAGTCCTGAAAGAGTGTCGTAACCGGGTCGCCCGTCGTCTGGACGTCGATCATCTTCTCTCCGACGAGAACAATGTTTCTTATTCCCGTGAGATCGACGGGCAGCGTCCGCCCGCCCGTATCGTCCGAAACCTCGTTTTTAAGCAGCACCAGCGATTTCCTCGCCGCGATGGCCGCCGCCCTGTGTGCGGCGTCGGCGGCGCTGTCGGCGTCGCTCAGTACCGGCAGTATCCTGTTGTAGCTCGGAAGGTCCTCCACCCCCTTTTCGTACCGGAAAACGTAGCCGCCGTTCTCCCGGCCTATAAGACCCATGGCGAACTTCACGGCCAGGATTCGTCTTACGGCTTCGTCGATAGTCTCGACCTGTATGCGGCCCTCGTCGACGAGTTTTTTAAGAACGCCGATGTAGGTTTCGAGGTTCGGTATTCCGACCTGCTTGCCGTCCGTCATGATCATGTGCATGCCGCTGTTTATGGCTATCGTAAGGGCGTCCTCGAACGGTATCTTCGTGCCCGTCGTCGGCGGCCCCTGCGTCGCCGCTTTTTCTATGCCGTTGAAGTCGGAGACGAGAAAACCGTCGAACGGTGTGCCGAGAAGCTCGCCGTCGAGATAACCCTCGAGGAGAGGAGTGTTTATGCTCATCGGGACGCTGTCGTCGATGTTGAAGGGCGGGGTCGTGTTGACGCCGCTATAGGAGACCATCGTCGAGCCGACGGACGCCTCGAGGCCGCCCGTATAGCCGATGAGGTTCACGTCGATGAAGTTGTCGAGGTCGTCTACGTGGACGTTGCCTTCGTCTATGCCGTCGAACGTCGCCCCGTCGCCGAGGAGGTGCTTGGTCGTAGCGAGGGTGCCCCTGATGAGGCCGCTTTCGTAATCTATGGCCTGGTGCCCGTGAACGTAGTGCTGCGCGTAGACGACTATGTGCTCCGGCACGCTGCCGAGGGACTCGTAGGCCCTGCCCCACTGGAAGTTGTGGGAGACGGCTATCGTCGGCGAGAAGCCCCAGTTGATGCCGCTTTCGATCACGCTCTGGGAATTGAAGAAGGCGGCCGCGCAGATGATCTCCGGGTCGTGAGAGGCGGCGAGGCCGATGTTGTGGGGAGCGAGTACTTCGCCCACGACGTGCTGGTTACCGTGAATGTTGTCCGTGCCTATGAATATCGGTATCTCGTCGCCGTCCCTGGCGGCGTCGATCATGCCCCTCGAAAGCTCCTGCCAGTTCTGCATGGTGCCGTTGAGATACATGTCTTCGTCGAGGAAATTCGTCGAGTAGTTCCCCTGGCCGTCGGGAACCACGTTGGCGTCTATGAGAATGCCGCCCAAGTGAAACCTGTCGATTAGCGAGACGTCGATCCGGCCGTCGGCGTCGCTGATGAACGTGACGTCCGCGAGTATCATCTGCCCGAGCTTTTCGTCGAGTGTCATCGTGTTTACGAGGTCGGCCACTTCGCTTCGCAGACCCGCGTAATCGATCCTGTTGGCGGGGTCGAGCAGCTTTTCGGAGACGTCGCTGCAGAGAAATTCATCCCTTCTCTCGAGACGGTTATTGCCGCAACCTCCGGCTATGCCGAAGGATAAGACTACGAGTGATGCAATAAGCCCGACGAGGTTAAACCGGATTCGTTTAAACATATGTATCCCCCTCAATTCGTTTGAAAAAAACCAGTTTGGAGAGGCATACGGAGATAGGAGAAACTACCCCCTTTTCCCCGGGCGTGTATCCCCCTTCATTAAAGTCTGGATGGCATTATACTACAACATACTATAAAAAGTAAAGACAAGATAAATTGTTATAATTTACAATTTTTGAGCGCTTTCGAGAGGGCCTCCACGGCGCGCGCCCTGTGGCTGATTTCGTTCTTGAGCCCGGCCGGAATCTCGGCCATCGTCTTCCCGTACCGTGGGATATAAAAGACGGGGTCGTACCCGAACCCGCCGCCGCCCCTTCGCTCGGGGAGTATAATTCCTTCGCACTTTCCGCTGACCACCGTCTCTTTGCCGTCGGGGGTGACGAGGGCGAGGAAGCACACGAAACGCGCTCTCCTGTTCTCGGTATCGCCGAGCTCGCGGAGGAGCTTGTCGATGTTCTTCTCGTCTGTCGCGCCCTCGCCCGCGTACCGGGCGGAATATACGCCGGGCTTTCCGCCGAGCGCGTCCACGGCGAGCCCGGAATCGTCTGCGAGAGCGGGCTTCCCGGAGTACTTCGCGAGCGCACGGGCCTTCTTGAGCGCGTTCTCCATGAAGGTGTCGCCGTCCTCGACGATTTCGGGCGGCGATTCGAGGTCGCCGAGCCCGATTATTTTCCCCGCCACGCCGCGGAGGAGCCCTTCGAATTCCTTTACCTTTCCCTTGTTGCCGGTGGCCAAGACTATTTCGTCGATCATAAGTAGTTTCCCATTCGGGTTTATTCCGTGAGCGCTTCTCTTTGTTTCTGTATCAGCTCGTTTATTCCCTTTTCGGCGAGCGTGACGAGCTGGGAGAGCCTTCGTTTGCTGAAGGGCTTGCCCTCGGCCGTCCCCTGCACCTCGACCAGGAGGCCGGAGCCAGTCATGGCGACGTTCATGTCCACCTCGGCGGTGGAGTCTTCCTCGTAGTCGAGGTCGAGCGCGGTCTTGCCTTCGACGATTCCGACGCTGACGGCGGCTATGTAATCCTGCATGGGGCTGTCGGCGAGGACCCCGGTGCTTACGAGGTGAAGCGCCGCGTCGGAGAGAGCCACGAACGCGCCCGTGATGGCCGCGGTTCGCGTGCCGCCGTCCGCCTGGAGGACGTCGCAGTCGATGGTTATGGACATTTCGCCGAGCCTGTCGAGGTCGATCACTGAACGGAGAGCGCGGCCTATGATGCGCTGTATCTCGTGCGAGCGGCCGCCTATCCTGCCCTTTACGCTGTCGCGGGTTATCCTGTCCTTCGTCGAGCGCGGGAGCATGGAGTACTCGGCCGTCACCCACCCCCTGCCTGTGTCTCTCAGAAACGGCGGAACCCTGGTTTCGACAGTCGCCGTGCAGAGGACCTTCGTCTCGCCGGTCTCTATCAGCGCCGAGCCTTCGGCGTACTTCATGACGCCTCGTGTTATCGTTACGGGCCTGAGCTCGTCCCAGTCCCTTCCACCTGATCTCATGTGCGTTACCCCGTCGTTTCCGTTTTAAGGACAATAATATATACGAGTATGGGGCGGCGGTTAATAGGCGCGGGGCTCGGGGCAGGCGATTATTCCGGAGTTTTCTCCGTCTCTCTCGCGACGACGGGGACGAAGGGCACCGGGCGGTCTACCTTAGGGAGGCCGAGTATTTCCCTCGCGCGGTCGAGGGCGTCGTCGATGTTCCCGAATATGTTCTCCTTTCCTATCATGTTCCAGAGGCCCGAGCGCTCGATGGCGAAGAGGGGCTGCGTGTGAACGCCGGAGAGGATCAGCGTGGTGCGGTCGCGCTTGCATCTGTGCAGGAAGTCCTTGAGCGTGTAGAGGCCGGTCGCGTCTATCGCGGGGACGTTACGAAGGCGGAGGATGATGACGGGCACCGGCTTTTCGATGAGCCCGACGGATTCCTTGAACCTGTCGGCCGCACCGAAGAAGAACGGCCCCTGTATCTCGAACACCTCCACCCCGGGCGGGACGTCGCGCCTGGATATGGCGTTCGGGTCGCCTGTGTCGTCCTCGCCGTTGCCCTGGAGCTCGCGCGTTACTATGCCGACGTTCGTGACCTCGGACATGCGGCGTATGAAGAGGAGCGCCGCGAGGACTATGCCGACCTGGACGGCGACCGTGAGATCGACGAACACCGTGAGCGCGAACGTCGTCAGCAGCACCATAACGTCGCTCTTCGGGGCCTTGAGGAGCCCTATGAAATTTTCGATCTCGCTCATGTTGTAGCTGACGACGACGAGTATCCCGGCCAGCGCCGCGAGCGGGATCATCTTGGCGTAAGGGGCGAAGAGGAGGAGTATCAATGCGAGCGATACGGCGTGAATCATGCCGGCGACGGGCGTTTTCGCGCCGCTCTTGATGTTGGTTACCGTTCGCGCTATCGCCCCCGTGGCCGGTATGCCGCCGAATATGGCCGAGCCGACGTTGGCCGCCCCCTGGGCTATGAGCTCGATGTTCGAGCGGTGCCGCCCGCCTATCATGCCGTCGGCGACCGTCGCCGAAAGGAGCGATTCTATCGCCGCCAGGAGGCCTACCGTGAATGCCGGGGCTATGAGGCTCTTCATTTTCTCGATGTCGAAGGCCGGGAGCGCGGGCGCGGGCAGGACGCGGGGAAGGTCGCCGAAACGACTGCCTATCGTTTCGACCTCGAGCCCCAGGAGCACCGCCGCAAGCGTGGCGGCCGCCATGCCTATGAGCATCGCGGGGAGGCGCGGGACGAACTTTCGCGTAACCGAGATGATTATTATTGTTCCTATGCCCAGCCCTGCCGCGGCGGGCGTGAACGTGCCCAGGTGCTTTACGTACTCGATCCACTTCGGAACGAATTCCGCAGGCGGGGTCGGCATCCGGAGGCCGAGGAGGTCTTTAATCTGCGTCGAGAATATGACGACGGCGATGCCGGACGTAAAGCCGGTTATGACGGGGAACGGGATGAATTTTATGAGGCCGCCCATCCTGCTGAGGCCGAGGGCTATCAGGAAAAAACCGGCCATGATCGTGCAGTAGACGAGGCCGTCGTAGCCGTGCTCGGCCACGATGCCCGCGACGATGACGACGAAGGCCCCGGTCGGCCCGCCTATCTGGACGCGGCTGCCGCCGAGTAAAGATATGAGGAACCCCGCTATGATGGCGGTGAAGAGGCCGCGCTCGGGCGGGACGCCGCTGGCTATGGCGAACGCCATGGCGAGGGGAAGGGCGACGACGCCGACCGTGAGCCCGGCGAAGAGGTCGTCCATGAATGATTTTTTGTTATACGTTTCGAGTGTCGTAACCAGCTTGGGTCTAAGCATCGTGCTCCGTTGCCTTTTTGAACGAATGGTGAAACTGTCCGGATTACCCGCCGGGCCTTTGTTCCCGGCCCGGAGTCCCTAGCCGCTGAGGGACGGGCGCACCGTGTTTACATGGGTGTTCAGGGTGGGAATGAATTGCGGATATGTATGTTTAAACGTGGTGTGTACCTTCATTAGAGTTAATAAAACGAATAGGATAATTGTTCAGGGAAAAAAGGACCAGTCAAGTATTCCAGAGAAGAATCTGTAAAAGAGTAAAAGGATAGAGCTCTCCCCTGCTGTGCTACAGCGCGCGGGGATTATGAAAGTGGATTGACTAGAGCGCGGGGAAACGGGCCTGGCGCCTGAAGAGCCACGCCGCTATCGGCATGCAGACGACCGTTATACCGGCGCACCAGACGACGGACAGCCAGCCGTCGTTTCCTATGGGAGTGCCGACGAGCCAGGCGCGCATGGCCTGTATGACTATCGTGAACGGCTGGTTTTCGGCGAATACCCTGAGCGCCGCGGGCATGCCGCCCGTCGGGACGAATGCGCTCGACGCGAACGTGAGCGGCATTATGAAGATGAAGCTTATCCACTGCGCGGCCTCGAGGCTCCTTACTACGAGGCCCAGTATGGCGCAGAACCACGACACGGCGAATGTGAAGAGCAGCAGGAGCCCGAGCACCTTGAGCCATTCCCCTGCGTCGGCGGTCGGGCGGAAACCGACGGCGAGCCCCGCGGCTACCATGATGAGGCCCGAGATAGTGTTACGGAAGAGGTCGGCGAGGACGTGGCCCGTCAAAAGCGACGAGCTGTACATGGGGAGCGAGCGGAACCTGTCGATGATGCCGCGCCGGAGGTCGAGGACGAGGTTGACCGTCGTGTTGCTGGAGCCGAATGCGAGCGTCTGGACGAGTATGCCGGCGACGAGGAAGTTTACGTACGTCGTCCCGCCCGTGTCTATCGCCCCGCCGAATACGTAGCGGAACAGGAGCAGGAACATGACCGGCATTATTATCAGCGAGAGGAGCTGGTCGAGGTTACGCGTGATGTGCTTTATGCTCCGCCTCGTGAGCACCCACGAATCGCTCAGCATCCAGTAGAGCTCGGAATGGCGGGCGGGCTCGACCCTGTGCGGCATGGGTGTCATGACTTTATCCTCTCCTTTTCTTTTGCGTCTTCGGCGTTCGGCGCTTCGCACCTCTTCGAATCGCCGTCGGAGGTGCCGTTCGCGTCGGCGGGCGAGGCGGCGTGTCCCGTGAGGGTGAGGAACACGTCGTCGAGGGTCGGGCGGTGAAGGGAGAGCGTTTCGACCTCCACCCCGTCACGGGTGAGCCTGTCGAGGACGTCTTTCAGCTCGGTGACGCCGCCCTTCGTGGCGACGCTTATAGTTCGCTTCTTCGGGTCGGCGTGGTCGCCCTCGGCGCATATAGCTCTTTGGGCGGCGGCGAAGTCGGAGCCCTCGGCTATGACGAGCTCTATGCGCTCGGAGCCTACGCGGGCCTTGAGCTCGCCGGGCGTGCCCTGGGATATGACCGTGCCCTTGTCTATGACGACTATGTACTCGGCCAGCCTGTCGGCCTCTTCCATGTACTGCGTCGTGAGGAGTATGGTCGTGTCGCCGGCGGCGAGCTCCTTTATGATGTCCCACATTACGAGGCGGCTGCGCGGGTCGAGTCCCGTCGTGGGCTCGTCGAGAAATATCACGGACGGGGACGCTATGAGGCTCGCCGCGAGGTCGAGACGCCTCCGCATGCCGCCGGAGTATGTCTTGAGCGGCCTTTTCGCAGTATCGACGAGGCCGAACTGCTTCAGGAGCTTGGCCGTCCGGCGCTTCGTGTCGGCCATGCTGAGCCTGTAGAGGCGGCCCATCATGAGGAGGTTCTCCTCACCGGTGAGGTATTCGTCCACGGCCGCGTACTGCCCGGTGAGGCCGATGCTCGACCTGACCTCGTGCGCGTCCGTTACGACGTCGTGGCCGTTTACAGTGGCTCGTCCGCCGTCGGGCTTGAGCAGCGTGCTGAGTATGCGGATAGTAGTCGTCTTCCCCGCGCCGTTCGGGCCGAGGAGGCCGAAGACGGAGCCCCGCCTGACGGAGAAGTTTATCCCTTCGAGGACGCTCAGCTTTCCGTAGGACTTCCGGAGTCCTTCGACTACGATCGCGTTATCCATAAGTTATTTGAGTATACCGGCCGCAGGAAGTTGCACCTTCCGATAATCTTTTCACCTCACGGCGGGTTATAAAGGATGCAGGACGGGCGGCGAGTTTCAAGCGGCTCGCCGCGTCTTGCCCGGCGGACGGTGGGACGCCCCGTCAGTAGGCCGACGCCTCGTCCAGCCGCGACATGTCTTCGGAATCGAGCCTGAGCCCGGCCGCCTCGGTGAAGGATTTCAGATGATCGGTCCTGGTCGCGCTCGCTATCGGCGCGGTTACGGGCGGCTTGGCCATGAGCCACGCGAGGGAAACGGCGGCCTGGGAGACGCCGTGTTTCTCGGCGGTTTCGTCGAGGGTCCCGAGTATCCGTAGACCGCGCTCGCCGAGGTAATCCTTTATCCCCTTGCCGCGTACGCTCTTTCCGAGGTCGGCTTCGCTCCTGTACTTGCCCGTGAGAAACCCCCTGGCCAGTGCGAAATAGACTATGACCCCGAGACCGTGCTCCTTGCATACGGGCCCGACCCCCTCTTCGAATCCCTGCCTGTCGTAGAGGTTATACTCGGGCTGGAATACCTCGTATCTCGGGAGGCCCTTGGCCGCGCTCGCCGCGAGCGAATCTTTAAGCCTTTCGGGGGAGAGGTTGGACGCCCCTATCCACCTTACCTTCCCGGCCCTGATGAGCTCTTCGTGGGCCGAGAGCGTTTCCTCGGCAGGCGTTACGTCGTCGTCCTGGTGTGTGAAGTAGAGGTCGATGCGATCCGTCCGGAGCCGCTCGAGCGAGCTCTCCACCTGCTTCAGTATATAGTCCCTGCTGATATTCTTTCCCTCGCCCATATCGTAGCCTACCTTGGAGATAAGAAGGACCTTGTCGCGGTTGCCGCGCTCCTTCATCCATTTGCCGATTATCGTTTCGGACTCGCCGCCTTCGTTGCCGCGTACCCACCGGGAATAGACGTCGGCCGTGTCGACGGCGTTAAACCCGAGCCCGATGAATTCGTCGAGGACGGCGAAGGACCGCTTTTCGTCCATCGTCCAGCCGAACACGTTGCCGCCCATGACGACGGGAGCCGTGTACAAGTCAGTATTTCCGAGTTTTCTCTTTTCCATGGTCGCGCACCCCCTGCTTCGGTTGTTAAAGTTATATTACCGGATTATATGCGAGGCGTTCGTCGGGTGGGCCGCCCCGGGCCGTTCCGCAACTTTTCCACAAGAGCGGTATCCAATAAAGACAGTGGACAGGAAAACGCGATTGGAACGTAGAGGATCGTCCGGGGCCTCTCGAAGAAGCGGGGACTTGGATCGAAAAACAGAGGGCGCTCCGGGAGAAGCGCCCGGACCAGCTGGACAATTTCTTAAATACGCTTAAGGAGAAAGAATGATGGCAAGCACAAAATATAATCTCGACCCCGGGCTCGACCTTATACTGGAGCGCGTAATCGACGTGCCGAGGGAGCTCGTCTGGAAGGCGTGGACGACGCCCGAATACGTGACGAAGTGGTTTACACCCGCCCCGTGGCAGACGGTAGATTGCAAGATAGACCTTCGCCCCGGAGGGCTTTTTTATACCGTGATGCGCTCGCCCGAGGGGGAGGACTATCCGAATATCGGCTGCTTTCTGGAGGTCGTCGAGAACGAGAAGCTCGTATGGACTGACGCGCTCCAGGAAGGTTATCGCCCGGCGGACAAGGTTGGCTTCATGACGGCCTTCCTTCTGCTGGAGCCCCACGGCAGTGGAACAAAGTACACGGCTATCGCAATTCATCCTACGGAAGCGGGACGCAAGCAGCATGAGGAGATGGGGTTCCACGAGGGATGGGGAACGGCCCTCGACCAGCTCGTGGCGTTCGTCAAAACTCTTGAGGCTTAACGCGGCATCATAAACAGCCTGAAATTATAAATAACTTCCGACACCCGGCCTCGTATGACGGGGCCGGCCTTTTTACCTTCCCGGAAAATTAGCATGTCCCGGTCGGGCCTTTTCGCTCGTCATTATATATAGAGGCGGGAAAAAGCCTCTGAAATCCATTAGAATCGAGAGGAGAAGCCATTATGTCACATATAGCACCACGTATGCAGAACCCGGCTGTGGTAGTGCCGGGCGCGATGCAGGCGCTTTTCGCGCTGGGGACGGCCGCGAAAAAGGCCGGCGTCCCGATGAAGACGCTTTACATGGTATACCTGCGCGCGAGCCAGATAAACGGATGCGGCTTTTGCGTGGATATGCATTCACGCGAGATGAAGAGAGCGGGCGAGCCTGACGAGCGGATATTCGGCGTAGCGGCCTGGCGGGAATCGCCGTATTTCACGGACGAGGAGCGAGCGGCGCTTGCGCTTGCCGAGGCGGTCACCAGAATAAACGACAGGGAAGACGCCGTCCCGGACGACGTCTGGAATGAGGCCGCACGGTATTACGACGAAACCGGGCTCGGGGCGCTTATCGTCAACATCGGGCTCATCAATTTCTGGAACAGGGTGAACGTCGCGACGAGGCAGCCCGCCGGGGCACAGATACCGGTCGTGAAGGCGAAGTCCGGAAAGGGACTGGCCGCATAAATAGATGTTAAAATCAGGGAGAGACCGCTAAAGGAGAGTAAAATGGCAGATTTTATATATCTCTTCAGGAGTAATCACGAGGCGTGGAAGTCCATGTCGCCCGAGCAGATGCAGCAGACCATCAAGAAGTGGATGGAGTGGGTGGACGGGCTCGAAAAGAGCGGCAACCTGAAGCTCACGGGCGAAAGGCTCAGCGAGAGCGGGAAGGTCGTCAAGGGGAAAGCGAAGACAGTTACGGACGGGCCGTACGTCGAGGTGAAGGACTTCATACAGGGGTACATGGTAGTGAGTACCGAGGACCTGGAGCAGGCCGTGGAGCTGGCGAGGGGCTGCCCGATCCTCGAAAGCGACGGTTCCGTCGAAGTGCGCCCGTTCATGCAGATGTAGGATGCCGCTCCGGTGAGCTCGGCAACAAATAAGGATGTATCGGGGCTCGTGGACCATCTTTTCCGCCGAGAGGCGGGGAAGATGGTTTCGTACCTGACGAGGGTGTTCGGCGTGGGCAACCTGCGCATGGCCGAGGACGTCGTGCAGGATATGCTCCTGCGGGCTCTGGAAACGTGGCCGGTGTACGGTGTGCCCGAGAACCCGCCCGCGTGGCTGATGCGTGTCGCGCGGAACAGGGCGATAGACATCGTGAGGCGCGACGGACGGTTCCGGCACATCGCGCCCGGGCTGGAACGCGAGCTTGCGTCCGGAGAATCGCTATCCGTCGAAGATGCGGCATTCGCCGGCGAGATACGGGACGACCAGCTCCGGATGATGTTCTCGTGCTGCCGCCCTGCCCTTTCGCCCGAGGCGCAGATGACGCTGATACTGAAGACCCTCTGCGGGTTCGGGGTATCGGAGATAGCACACGCACTTTTGGCGAGCGAGGACTCGATAGAAAAGCGGCTCACACGGGCGAGGAACGTCCTCCGCTCGTCGGGCGAATTCGTGGAGATAGCGACCGCAACGGACATACCCGAGCGCCTGGAGGCCGTATACCGGGCGATATATCTACTGTTCAGCGAGGGATATCACGGCACGCGGGCGGAAGAGGCCGTGAGAGAGGAGCTCTGCTTCGAGGCGATTCGCCTTGCGCTTCTTTTGAGCGAGCACCCCGAGAGCGGCGGGCCCCGGACGTATGCCCTGCTCGCACTCTTTTGTTTTCAGGCGGCTCGTCTTTCGGGGAGGACGGGCGAGGACGGCGGTCTTTTGCAGCTGAGGATGCAGGACCGCTTGAAGTGGGACCGGAACCTGATCGCAAGAGGTTTTTATTTTCTGGACAGGGCGTCTTTCGGGGAAGAGCTCAGCGAGTTTCACATCGAGGCGGGGATCGCGGCGCTTCACTGCGCCGCGCCTTCGTACGAAGAGACCGACTGGGGAAAGATACTCGGGCTTTACGATACGCTCTACGGCATGGCTCCTTCGCCCATCGTCGCGCTCAACAGGGCGGTCGCTTTGGGTAACGCGCTCGGACCGGAGGAAGGGCTGGCCGAGATCGGGAAGATCCCGGATTCGGAGAGGCTTAAAAACTATCCGTTTTACGAGGCGTCGCAGGGGGAGTTTCATCTTATGGCGGGGAGGAGGGAAGAAGCGGCGAAGCATTTCGGGAAGGCGCTCAGGCTTGCGAGGAGCCCGGCGGAGAGGGAGTTTTTTGGGAGGAGGGTGAGGGAGAGTGAGGGAAATGGGAAAAAGGGAGATTCCGAATTGTTTTAAAGATGCTTTTTAGCGAATGCCCGCCCTGAATGAGATTTCAGATATTGCTCGAATTCGAGCGCTTTTTCCTTCGATCTGAAAGATATAACATTTTTAATCCGCCACGGTCTGTACTGAGATGTATGCGGTACCTTCCCCTGGTTATGATACTTGATTCTTGTCTCGGGGTTCTCGGTCGTGCCGATGTAATAACGATCCGGGTCAGCCTCGCTGACCAGTATATATACATAGTAAAAATCGGATGAATTCGGTGTCACTGGCTTACTGATAGTAGTTCAGAGTGGGTAGATATAAGCTGAGCATCCCTTCCATGAAGCATAAAGTTTAAAATACAAATAATACTTAGAGCTCATATCGACCATTTCCTTTACACAGGGCAGCCCGGCTTCGCCTTACGGCTACGCCGCTACTTTACATGAAATAGCCCGGCTTCGCCTTACGGCTACGCTGCTACTTTACATGAAATAGCCCGGCTTCGCCTTACGGCTACGCCGCTACTTTACATGAAATAGCCCGGCTTCGCCTTACGGCTACGCCGCGGCAGACCTCGCAAAGCGAGGTCTGGAGGCGCCGGGAATCGAACCCGGGTCCGAGAAAGAGACTCGCAAGGCCTCTACATGCTTAGTCTATCGTTTAGTCTCGCAGTGAAGTTACCGATAGACAGGGTTTTCACCGCCAGCACCGAATGTTGTCTCGTCCTCAGGTGTCCAGTGCGTCGCCATCGGACCAGCTCGCTAGTCGTCGGCCCTCTTAATCCCGCGAGCGCGCATTAAGGAGCCGTCGCCGCTCAGTTAGGCAGCGAGTGCAAAGTCATTTTCGGCACTTGTGTGTGCTCCACCAGTTTTACGAGTTAGTAGAAGCTCGGCATGCAGCACAAACTATCCCATTCCCCGTCGAAGCCATGTCGCCCCCATGTCAAAGAACAGCACTTAGCAGTGCGGCGTAAGTCGCTTTAATTAAAATAATTACGGTCACGCCGATTTCAACCCCGGGCGACGCCCGGAGGGAATATAAGGATACACTATAAGCAGAGTGAACGCCACAGATCAGTAGCGGCGCTTCATGGCCTTTTCCATTTCCCTGTCGGCCTCGCGCTTCTTGATGTCGTCGCGGTGGTCGTGGGCCTTCTTGCCCTTGCCGAGGGCGAGATCGACCTTGGCCTTGCCCTTTTTGAAGTAGACCTTGAGCGGGATCAAGGTGTAGCCGCGGATGAGGGTCTTGCCCATGAGGCGGTTGATCTCGCGCTTGTTGAGGAGGAGCTTCCGATCGCGGCGGGGCTCGTGGTTAAAGAGGTTCGCCTGCTCGTAGGGGGCGATGTAGCTGTTAATGAGAAACACCTCCCCGTCCCTGATAATGGCGAAGCTCTCCTTTATGCTCGCCTGGTTCGCGCGCAACGATTTCACCTCGGAGCCCTTGAGCTCGATGCCGGCTTCGTAGTTTTCCTCGATGTCGTAATCGCGTTTCGCCCTCGGATGAGTGCAGACCACTTTTTCCATGGGGGTAATATAATGCCCCGGAGGCTGAAATCAACCGACTCCCGCAGATACCTTTCCCTCTTGAAAAAGGTTTGGGCAAAGGGTCATAAATAAGACGCATAAACTATGTTCACTCGGATGAGGTTGGCTCGCCTGCCGTATATCCCGAGCAGTAGCCCGTATCGATGTCACATTTCTCACCCTCGAGGAACTTCCCGTTCATGTTATTGGCGCATGGATCGGGCGAGGATGGATATAAACACCCCGGCTTTTTTTCCATAAAGAACTGGCAGCAACCCGACACGTATTCCCCATCATCCGCATGAACTTTATTCGGCAAAATCGAACCCGGGAAACCAAAAACGATAAGCCCGACAAACAATATCGATTTCCATTTTTTAATTTCCATCTTGCTCCTCCTTTTTACCTATACTGTTCTATGCTATCATAAATGTAAATTCTTCTCAATAATCTTTGTACATACAGAAATCTTTAAATATGAGGAATCTGACTTGATGCGTGAACGGTGTTTGGTGGGCTGGTGGCGCATTATAATGTGGATACCAAGAACGGAGAGGAAATATGAAGGTAATTTTCATGACTCTAGGAGCATTATCTTTCCTGGCCTACGCTTCCTACGCGGATAGCGACAGCGAGCTCAGGGCGGAGATCATCGGGGAGCAAGGCGGTAAATCAATAGCGCTTGATTACACCGAATACAAGCCGGACGAGGCAAAGGTAGAATGCAGAGAATTATTCCACAGACTATGGGAAGAGCATTTCAAGGAAATGGGATTTTCCACCGACGAAGGCGTAGTCGACAGTTATGTAAAAGGATGTATGAAATCATACGACAAGGCGTTCGGGAAGTAAAGTGAGGGGTGGGGGTGAATAATCCGCCATTTCGAGGCAATTCCGAGTAATCTGTCTTTGGTTTTCTTTTCAGGGCCGGCCCGGATGAAGAGAAAATCCCGGGTTTGATGAATGACAAAAAGGCGCCGGCTTGAGGATGCGATTCTTACCCGCGCACCGCCGCCTCGATCCTGGCGACGTCTATCTTCCGCATATCCATCATCGCTTCGAACGCGCGCTTCGCCACATCGCCGCCCCTGGCCAGTGCCTCTGTCAGTACGCGCGGCGTGATCTGCCACGACAGGCCCCATTTATCCTTGCACCAGCCGCATGCGCTTTCCGTGCCTCCATTGTCGACAATGGCGTTCCAGTAACGGTCGGTTTCCGCCTGGTCCTCGGTAGCGATCTGAAAAGAGAACGCCTCGCTGTGCTTGAACGCGTCCCCGCCGTTGAGGCCGATGCACGGCACGCCGCACACCGTGAAATGGACAACCAGGGCATCGCCCTCTTTACCGCCCGGAAAGTCGGACGGCGCCCGGTGTATTGCGCCGACCTTGCTGTCGGGAAAGGTTCGGGCGTAAAAGTCCGCCGCTTCTTCCGCGTCATGGTTATACCACAGGCAGATAGTGTTTTTCTTCATCGTTACTCTCCTTGATAGCCGTCTATCCAATCCAATACTTGATATAGATTCAGGGCTGACATAGAGAAGGCCCGAATAATTAACCAAGATAGCCTGTGCGAGTAATATTTCCAAAAGATTTTTTTGCCGGGCGGCAATAATCTAACGCAGCCTGGGAAGCACGCATGATCTGTACCTGGAAAATGCACTATGACAGCAAATGAACTATGGGATCGGTTTATCCTGGTCCTAAAATTCCTTCCTGCTGTCGAGAAGGAGGGTGACGGGGCCGGAGTTGTGACGAGGTGAACATCCATCATTGCGCGGAAGCGGCCCGCCCATACATTGGCCCCAGGCCCCCCGGCTCATCGGCGAACAGGTTGTAGGGCCTCTCAGCAACCCAGGATTAAGACCGAATCAAGCGAGATACCCGAGACTGCCCGAAGTCATTGGACGGCGGGTCACTTTGGGAGCCAGGGGAGAATGTCCGTGTGGTGTCCTATCATCTTCCATTTTCCGTTCTCCCGTCGGAAAACGTTGGTTGCCCTGATATTAACCTCTTCGGGTTTTCCGTTTATGTAGCTCGTCCCGCGTTCATAGTTGACGGTTATCCCGATTTCCTCGCCCGCCGTGACATGCATGTCTTGCGGTTCTACCTTGCCCCCCAATTTGAGTCCAGCCTGGTCCTCCCAGGATTTCAGGACCGCCTCCCATCCGACCAATATTCCGCCGGAAGGGCCCATATATGTGACGTCGTCTGCATGCGACCAAAGCTCTATCATGGGACCCATGTCGCCTTTAAACAAGGAATTGAGCGATGCATAGAACTGTTCGGCCGCCATTCTTACTTCTTTCTCGTGTTCCGCCGAATAAGAAAACTGGACATTCAGAAGCAATAATGCATAAGCAATAACGCTTACTTTCGCAATCCAACCTATTTTAATTCCGCCCATATCGTGCCCCCTTTTTTGGAATTGCATACGACGCAATCATATCATGCACCGCCCCCCTTCTGTCAAGCCCTGTTTAATTTGAATTGTTATGAGAAAAGCAATTAAAGAAGTAGCCGCCGCTCCGCTAAAACTCCTTCTTGCTGTCGAGCAAGAGGGTCACGGGCCCGGAGTTTACGAGATGTACGTCCATCATGGCGCGGAAGCGGCCCGTCTCGACGTGTGCTCTCCTGGCGCGGAGCTTCGAGACGAATTCTTCGTAGAGGGCCTCGGCGATTTCGGGCGGGGCGGCCTTGTAGAACGAGGGACGCCTGCCCTTACGGCAGTCGCCGTAGAGGGTGAACTGCGAGACGACGAGGAGCGAGCCGCCCGTGTCTGCAACGGAGAGGTTCATCTTGCCGTCCGGGTCCTCGAATATGCGGAGCGTCAATATTTTCTCCGCGAGATACTCTGCGTCTACCTCGGAATCGTCCTCGCCCGCGCCGAGGAGGACGAGCATCCCCTCCCCTATCCGGCCGACTGTATCGCCGGCGATATCGACCCTGGCTTCTTTTACACGTTGGATTATTGCGCGCATTGTTTTCCGTTCGCGTTCCTGTATGACGGCCGGGGCCGATGCATTATAATATGGATATCGGGGTTTGAAATCAAACGGGGTGATACCGATGCGGATTCTGGAACTCTTCACGGCGATACTGTTTTTATCCGGTTTCACGGTACTCTCGGCCTATTCCATAGAATTTCCGCCGGAGCAGCCGAAGAGGGTTATTGCCCATGCCGTAAAGCGGGCCGAGGAGCTGCACCTGCTGGCGGGCTATTACTACAGGGACCCGAGGCAGTGGGTGAGGATATACCGGGATAATGCGGGGACGATTCGGAACCCGAACAGGATTTACCCAGGACAGGTGCTATACATAACAGTGGACCGGGACTGGACGCCGCCCTTCGACCTCGACGCGTACGTTGCCGAGTGGGGGACGTATTTGCTTAACGGGACGGTGCCGTAGGGGGATGGTGGATTTCCCAGATCAGTTAAAAGATTAAATCCCCCTATTCCTCACGCGTTCGGAATTGTCCCCCTTTTTCTAAGGGGGATTAAAGGCAAAGATAGATTTCTCGCATAAGCTCGAAATGACAAGATCTTGATGGATTGCTGGTGGGAAACTGAATGGGTTCCTGCTATTTTGGTTTGAGTTACTTTCGAGCTGTACTAGACATGCTTCATAACAGTCGGCCAAGGGCGTCCGATTCCTCGCTCATCCGGAATCGTTGCAGGAATGACAGACTGGAGGGGTGATTCCTCGCTCGCTCGGAATTCCTGGGAATTACAAAAAAGAAAAAGGCAAGATTCTGAATCATGTTCAGAATGACGGATAAGTTGTTGTCGCGGCTCACGGCCGCGACGTCGGATTCTAGACTAAATCCCTGAGATAGTCGCCGAGGTATGAGGACGCTATCTTGTCGAGGGCTGATTTTTCGATCTGTCTTATGCGCTCCCTGGTGACGCCGAACTTGTCGCCTATTTCGTTGAGGGTGTACGTGGTTTCGATACCTATCCCGAATCGCATCCTTATGATTTCCTCTTCCTTGGGAGTGAGCGTCGAGAGGACGTCCTCTATCCTGTTCTGTATAGAGCGTTTGAGTATAGCGGTGTCGGGGGGCGGTATCTTCGAGTCCTCGACGAATTCGATGTAGGTGCGCTGGTCATCGTTGGAAATGGGTGCGTCCAGGGACTGGACGTTGTTCATCACGTCGGACGCCGTTTGAATGATGCGCTTTACGACGGAGGGCGCGATTTCGAGCTCCTTTGCTATTTCTTCGCATGTAGGCTCCCTGTCGAGCTCCTTCGTGAGCATGGCGGTTACGGCCTTTACCTTGCCGGCCCATTCGTAAAGATAAACGGGGATGCGTATTGTCTTCGTTTTTTCGAACGGTGCGCGGAAGACGGCCTGCTGTATCCACCAGCTGGCGTACGTCGAGAATTTGTATCCGAGTGTATAGTCGAATTTTTCGACGGCGCGCATGAGGCCGAGGTTGCCTTCCTGTATGAGGTCGGCGAGCGGGAGGCCCCTTCCCATGTAGTTCTTGGCGATGCTGATTACGAGTTTAAGATTGGATTTTATGAAGCGGTTCTTGAGCTCGTTCGAGCGTTTCACGTAGGCGTTGGATAAGGTGTTCATCCTCTGGACGTAATCCAGCATATCGCCGCCGTCGTAAAAGGGGTATTCGTTCCGGGGCTTCTCCGGAGCCTCCCCCTCGGCGAGCTCGGTGAGGACGGTCTTTATGGCCTCGGCCTTGTTTTCGCATTTACGGATGTTGGCCGCGATGCGGAGCTCTTCTTTCGGAGAAAGGAGGGACGTTTCGTGCTCTAAGTCCCGGAAGTAGACGTGAAGGAGGCGGAGGTGCTCTTCGAGCTTCGAAGCCCCCGGTTTTTTCTTTTTCCTCCGCGGCGCGCCGGGGTCGAATGCGGCCCCCGTGTCGTCGTCGAACTGCAGGGGCTCGTTTTCGTCCTCGAACGGAGCGCCCCCGTCGTAGTCGGCTTCGGACTCGCGCGTTTCGAGCGCCCTTATGTCAGGAGCAGGCTTTAGATATTCCTTTGACTTTTTCATGATTCCCTTTACGTACGCCGCCGGAAACCCTCGACCTCGCGAGGCCGAAGCTTCAGGCTCCTTCATGATCCCTATGGATATGAGGGTACCTGTAAATCCCGGCAAGTGTATGTGATGTGAGTTTATAGAGAATGGGCTAAGGACTGAAAACCGGGCAATTGTAAGCGGGGGCCGTTACCGTCCCCCGCGTATGTCTGATCTTCAGAGCTTATATTTTTAACGAATCGAGGGCTTCGTCGAAAATCGAGAATGCCTTCACAACGTTCTTCTTCGCCATGTCGTGGCTGCCGCCGGTTACATTGTCGGACATGGTTTTGAGCGAATCGATTACCTGCTTCCTGTACTCGAGCGCCCTTATCAAGCCGTCGTCGAACGCCCTTGAGTCCATCCCGGCGAAGGGGATTTCTTCCTTCGGGAATTTGTCGAAGAGGTCTTTTACCGTGCTGACGTATTCCTTCTCTGCGTCGAGCGCGTAGTCGAGCTGCTTCTGGAACATCTTCTTGTTCTCCTCGGATATCGAACGGGAGAAGTCTATCGTGTTAAGGTAAGTCTCTTTTACGAGCCTCGACAATTCCTTAACCGGCTCCGTGAAGTCTTTTACGTCATATGGTTTTGCTTTGGTCGCCATTTGCATGACCTCCTGTCTGCGATTTAATAGTAATATAACAACTTAAGAGACGTTGTCAAGAGAAAATGTACGCATATGCGAAGAAATATGGCGACGTAAGCGGCTGTGAATTATGAATATCTTATTTAACCAGCAACAAATCTTACGCAATCGCTTGTAATTCGGGGATGGGCGCAGAAGCCGCCGGGCGGAAAGCGGAGGAGCAGCGTAGAACCCCCTGGCGCCCGGAAAGGGCGGAACGAAGAAGATCACCGGTGAGCGTTTCGGCCGACGTCTTATCTTCTGCCTTTTCCACCGCTCATGAAATCCTCGAAGAGCGAGGAGGCGGATTTAAGCTGGTCCATCCAGTTGTCCTGTATGGTCTGCATCGTCCGCATGTAGTCCATGAACTGGTTTCCGGGGAACGAGCCGCCTAAATTGTAACGGGCGGGCTCCGTCGACATCATGCGGAGCATGCGCTTCGTGGTGTCCATGATGTTTTCCATGAGGGCCTTCTGGAGCTCGATGGACTCCAGGAAGAGTTTTTGCTGATACTCGAGCGCGGGCTCGGACATTTCATGCGCTTTTTTCTGGCTTTCGAGTATGGGCTTGAACATCTTCTCGATCTCTTTCCCCTGGTTTTCCAGGACATTGAGGAATTCCCTGAAGGGGTTATCTCTTTCAGCCATCGGACGCCTCCGTGAGCATAGTTAACTACTATTATAATTCGGGCGGCATTTTGTCAACCGGGCGCCGGGCCCGGGGGATTAAGAGGCCGGAGGTAGCAGCATATATATAAGGAAGGGCGGTTTGGCCCGCCCTTCCCTGTCGAGTTTTCCACGTTACGTTGCGGCCGTTTTACGGTCCGCCGTACGAAGCTTATCCTTCGAGTATGAACGTTATCCTGACGTGAGCCCTGTACTCGGATATCTTGCCGTCGTCGCCTATGGCAGCGTTCATTTTGGTGACTTCGATTCCGGTAAGGCCCCGGAGGGTCTTGTTAGCCCTATCGAGCGCGTTCTTCACTGCGTCTTCCCAGGACTTCTGGGACGATCCGATTATCTCCGTGATTCTTGCGACAGCCATAATCAATACCTCCTTGTGTGATTTTCACGCCTACTATTACTATAATAAGAATCCAAAAATAAAGTCAAGGTAAATTTGGCCCGCCGGGGGCCCTTTTCCTTACACAAAATTTATAATCATGCTATAATGATTTCCACCGAAAAATCAGGGGCCGCGGAACGGATAATTTTGCAGTGTAAAGGAGGGTTACATGCCTATCGATTTTGAATTTACCGAAGAGCAGCAGATGTTCAGGGATACGATCAGGGACTTCGGTGAAAATGAAATAGCGCCGCTCGTGGAAGAGGCGGAGAAGAACGAGAAATTCCCGAAACACATATTCCCCAAGCTGGGCGAGATGGGATTTTTAGGCATCTCGTTCCCCGAGGAATACGGCGGCGTCGGGCTCGACAAGGTTACGGAATGTATATTCGCGGAGGAGATGGGGAGGATAAACGCAGGCATCGCCATGTGCGTAAACGCCCACACGAGCCTTTCGTGCGTGCCGGTGTATAAGTTCGGAACGGACGCCCAGAAAGAGAAATACCTTTTGCCGGGAGTCGAGGGGAAGGTGATCGGGGCGCTCGGGCTCACCGAGCCCGACGCGGGCTCGGACGCGCGCAGCATACGCTGTACCGCCGTCAAGAAGGACGGGCGCTATGTGCTTAACGGCGTAAAGACGTGGATAACGAACGGGACGATGGCGGAGTTCGTGATCGTCGCCGCATACACCGACAAGACAAAGAAAGGCACGGGCATCAGCCTCTTCATAGTGGACGCTGACGCACCGGGATTTACCGAAAAGAACAAGATACACAAGCTCGGGCACCGCTCGGCCGACACGGCGGAGCTGGTGTTCGAGAACTGCGAAGTGCCGGAGGAGAACCTGCTCGTCGGCGAAGGCGGCTTTAACGGGGCCATGGCTACGCTACTCGGCGCGAGGATCACGCACGCGGCCAAATCGGTCGGGCTTTCGCAGGCGGCTTTCGAGTTCGCCCTTCAGTATTCGAAGGAGCGCGAGGCCTTCGGCAGGCAGATATCGAAATTCCAGGCAATAAGCTTCAAATTGGCCGAGATGGCCGTGAAGATAGAGACGGCGAGGCTCCTCGTCTACAAGGCGGCGTGGCATTACGGCCGCGACGACAAGGAATCCCTCAAGACGGCTTCGATGGCCAAGCTATATGCCGCCGAGGTCGTGCAGTGGGTGGCGACGGAGGCCGTGCAGGTGCTCGGAGGGTACGGGTACGGCGTCGAGTTCCCGGTGGAGAGATACTACAGGGACGCCAAGCTGGCATCGATAACCGAGGGGACTTCCGAGATTCAGCACGTCGTCATAGCGAGAGAGCTCGGGATCTGAAACCGGCAAGCCAATCGATATAATAAGAACGAGATCGCCCGGCCGGCGGGCGTCCTGCCCCGTCGGCCTTTCATTCCTCACCCGTTTGCCGGCCCACACCGGGCCCCCTGATAAACCGCACATCCTGCAGGCCCCGGCCTTTTGAACGCGCGCGCAGCTTCTTCACTAAAGGGAAATACCGGGAGCGGTATGCCTCGATTCTGGAAATTTAAAGAAGGGCCTAACGAGTAACACGCACGCAGCGCGGTTATACGGGACCGACAAAAAAAAGCGGAGAGCACCTTTCGATGCTCCCCGCAGTTGTTATCGTCAAATGTTATCGGATTTCCGATAGTACCGCGAAGGTGCTTACCTCCAGGGGGCCGTCATTTCGTCCTTGGTCGGGTCCTGGAATTTCAGCCACTTCGAGGAATCGTAGTGAGCCGACGCGTAGCAAAGTATAGCCGTCGTGGCTATGAGCTGCTCCGCCGTGGTCTTCGTCAACTCGGCCCTTTTCTTGATTATGTTAAGTATCGGATCCGGTATCTGAATAGTGACTTCTGCCATGTTTAAAAACCTCCTTGGTTTTCTTAACCTTAGTCGGCGTCGCCGATGCCCTTCTCTTTCCTGTACTGGTCGAGAACTTCCCTCCTGACCGTCGGAACGAGCTTGAAGTCGCCTTCCGTTGCGCCGGCCGCGGAAGCCTTGACTTCCTCGGGGCTGAGCGGCTCAACCTTCTTGTCGACGGCGTTGACCGGGTCGTTAAGCTGCGAAGGGGTGAGCTTCCAGTCGGTGAGGGATTCTTCGCCAAGGCCGAACCTGATCGTGAGCTTGTTGATCTCTTCGAGCCTTCCCGGCTTCGGCCCCGGCTCCTGGATCATATTGAGCTCTTTAAGCAGCTCGACGGTCTTCGGATCCCTTTCGAACGGCTGTCCGACCCTGCCCTTGTAGAACATGGTTTCGAACGGGGGGCGTCCCCTGGTGCCGCCGCCGTCGAGGTTCTCGGACGGATAACCCACTGTCATCAGCCAGCAGAATACGTATGACGGAGGAAGATTGAATTTGTCCTTCACGTTACGCCTTGCGCCGCCGCTTGCGCCGTTGAGGCAGCAGCCGAGCCCGAGGGACGTAGCCGTGAGGATCGAGTTCTGTATTGCGTTACCGAGGTCGATGCAAGCGAGTCTGTGAAGAACGAAATCGGGCAGAATCGCGGGAAGCGGGAAGAGCCTGTTAACGCGCTCGTATTCCCAGCCGTGAGCCTTGTCGAGAGCTCCTGTCCTCATGAGGTCGTGGAGCTGCTGTCCCTGAACGT
This sequence comes from Candidatus Dadabacteria bacterium, assembly GCA_020849425.1. Classification (GTDB taxonomy): domain Bacteria; phylum Desulfobacterota_D; class UBA1144; order Nemesobacterales; family UBA2774; genus JADLGH01. Next base: position 4,173 of record JADLGH010000021.1, on the reverse strand, counting down.
CGTAAGCCGCCAGGTCGTAACACCAGAAAACGAGAATCGGGGCCATCTGCGTTGTGATCTGGCTCCAGTCGGAGATGAACTCCCAAATCTCCGGGTCCTCGTCCCTGTAGACGACGATAGCCCTCTGTCCGTTGAGATTACCGGCAGAAGGAGCAATCCTCGCAGCCTCGAGCATTGCCTGTACCTTCCATCTTTCGACGGGTTTATTCGGTTCGTACCACCTGATTGATCTCCTGAGACCTATAGATTCGAACGTATCCAATGGATGAACGTCGCTGGCCTTTGGGAGATCGTCACTTATTAGTTGACTCATTTCGGCCTCCTGTGTCCTATGTATTTGGTTTCTTACCAGACAAAGAACCATATTATTATTTCCGAAAAAAAAAGTCAAGTAATTCGCGATGTAAACGTTGTTTTCGAGTGAAAAAAGCGTGTCGTCGGCCGGGCCCGAGACGGAGTGGGGAGAACCGGGGGCCGGGGCGGCGGCAAGCGCGCCGGGACAAGGGATTCCCGAAGCCTGCGTAGAGGAGGATTATATTTGCCGAAGCCGGGTTGAAAACCGGCTAACCGATTACTATTATTAGGATAACGGCTTTTAATTTTCAGCCGCAAATCCAACCTGGAGATCAAATAATCTATGAAATTCGACAAGTTAACGATAAAGGCGCAGGAGGCGGTTTCAGAGGCGCAGGCCCTTGCGCGTGAAAACAGCAACCAGGTAATCGACATTCCGCACGTCCTGGAAACCCTTTTGGCCGAGGGCAGCATACCGTCGCAGATACTCGGCAAGCTGGGCGTAAACGTGAATACGCTGAGGGAGATCGCGAGGAGAGAGGTCGGCAGGCTGCCGAAGGTGGAGGGAGAGGACGACCAGGTTTATCTCAGCCGCGAGCTCAGCAAGGCGTTCAACACGGCCGAGAAGGAGGCCAAGTCGCTCGGGGACGAGTACACGAGCACGGAGCATCTCTTTTTGGGGATAGTCGCCGACGCGACGGGAGAGCTCAGGAACGAATTCAAGCGGCTCGGCGTAACGCGGGACAGCGTGCTGAACGCCATGAGGGAAGTGAGGGGCGGCCAGAATGTCACCAGCCAGTCGCCGGAGGACACGCTCCAGTCGTTAAAGCAGTACGGACGCGACTTCACGGAGCTCGCGCGCGAGGGGAAGATCGACCCCGTCATCGGGAGGGACGAGGAGATAAGGCGCGTAATACAGGTCCTCTCGCGGAGGACGAAGAATAACCCCGTCCTCATCGGCGAGCCGGGCGTCGGAAAGACGGCGATAGTCGAAGGGCTCGCCCAGAGGATAGTGAACGGGGACGTCCCCGAGGGGCTCAAGAATAAAAAGCTCATTGCGCTCGACATCGGGGCGCTCATAGCGGGCGCCAAGTACAGGGGACAGTTCGAGGAGAGACTTAAAGCAGTACTAAAGGAAGTCACCGAATCCGCCGGCCAGATAATACTTTTTATCGATGAAATACATACCGTCGTCGGCGCGGGCGGCTCGGAGGGGGCCATGGACGCCTCGAACATGCTGATGCCCGCGCTGGCGAGGGGCGAGCTCCACTGCATCGGGGCGACGACGCTCGACGAGTACAGGAAATATATAGAGAAGGACGCCGCGCTCGAAAGGCGTTTCCAGCAGGTGTACGTGGGTGAGCCGTCAGTCGAGGAGACGATATCCATCCTCCGCGGGCTCAAGGAGAAGTACGAGGTGCATCACGGGGTCAAGATAAAGGACGAGGCGCTGATTGCGGCCGCGGTCCTTTCGAACCGCTACATCACGGCGCGTTTCCTCCCGGACAAGGCGGTGGACCTTATAGACGAGGCGGCGGCGAAGCTCAAGATGGAGATAGATTCCCTCCCGGCCGAGATAGACGACGTACAGAGGCGCATAATGCAGCTCGAGATCGAGCGCGAGGCGCTTAAGAAGGAGAAGGACCCTTCGTCCCGGGAGAGGCTCTCGGAGATCGAAAAGAGCATCGCCGACCTGAAGGAGGAGTCTGACACCTTAAGGGCCCAGTGGTCGCGGGAGAAGGAGCACATTTCCGAAATGAGAAAGATAAAGGCCGAGATAGACCAGCTCCGCTCGGATGCAGAGATAGCGCAGAGGAAGGGCGACCTGTCCACGGCGTCGGAGCTACTTTACGGGAGACTCCCCGACCTTAACAAGAAGCTCGACGAGCTCGGGAAGGAGCTCGCCGAGATACAGAAAGGAAAGCAGATGCTGAAGGAGGAGGTGGACGCCGAGGACATCGCGGCCGTCGTCGCGAAGTGGACGGGCGTCCCGATATCGAAGCTCCTCGAAGGAGAGGTCGAAAAACTGATACACATGGAGGATAACCTCCACCTCCGCGTCGTCGGGCAGGAAGACGCAATCACCGCAGTGTCGAACGCCCTCAGACGGTCGCGCGCCGGGCTGTCGGACCCGAACAGGCCGATAGGGTCGTTCCTGTTCCTCGGGCCGACGGGCGTCGGAAAGACGGAGCTCGCGAGGGCTCTGGCCGAGTTCATGTTCGACGACGAGCACGCCATGATACGCATCGACATGAGCGAGTACATGGAGAAGCACACCGTCGCGAGGCTTATAGGCGCTCCGCCGGGGTACGTCGGGTACGAAGAGGGCGGGCAGTTGTCGGAGGCCGTCAGGAGACGCCCCTACGCCGTCATACTCTTCGACGAGATAGAGAAGGCGCACCCGGACGTGTTCAACGTGCTCCTCCAGGTCCTGGACGACGGTCGCCTGACGGACGGCCAGGGGCGGACGGTGGACTTCAAGAACACGATAATAATCATGACGTCCAACCTCGGGAGCGACATTATAAGGGAGTACATCGACAGGCCCGCTACGATGGAAGACAGGGTCATGGAGCTCCTGAGGAGCACGTTCAGGCCGGAGTTCCTCAACCGAATCGACGAGACGATAATCTTCAAGCCGCTCGGGATGGAGCAGATAGAGAAGATAGTCGATATTCAGCTGGAGCATCTTAAGAAGAGGCTCGCCGAGAGGAAGATCACCCTCGACCTTACGCCCGAGGCGAAGAAGGTCGTCTCCGAGCAGGGGTACGACCCGGTGTTCGGTGCGAGGCCGCTCAAGCGGACGATACAGAAGATGATACAGGACCCGCTGGCGACGGAGATACTGCGCGGCACCTTCAAGGAAGGGGACCATGCCGTCGTGGACGTCGGGAAGGACAGCGAGCTCATACTGACGAAGGAGGTGAGCTCCGAGACGAGTGGGAAGAAGGAGAAGAAGGGGAAGACGGAGAGCAGGTTGAATTGAGAATGAACATGGGGCGCTCCCTTGGAGACGGGGGAGTGCCTCGACTTTTTCAATAATGTATAATTAACACTCATGGTAAGCTCTACTAACCATTGCTACGTCGTGAAAGACGACAACATATTGAACGGTGAACCGATAATCCGGAATACCAGGACTCCCGTGCGCGCCATAGTGGAAATATGGAGACTGGGGGTATCGCCTGAGGAAATACCGGAAAGATTGCCGCATATAAAACTGTCTCAGATTTTCGACGCTCTCAGCTACTATTCCGACAATAAAGAAGAGATTAATAGGTATATAGAGCGTAATCGTATAGACGAACGTGAGATGGACCCTCTTTTTAATGTCGATTCCCAAGCTTGACAAGCTGTAATTGCCGCGTACCGAATATTCCATGGATCAAATTTTCATTGAGCTTTATCTTGACGAAGACGTCGATGTACTTGTCTCCAGGAAGCTTGAGGCACATGGTTTTTCGGTCCTCACGACCAGGGACGCCGAATAGCTCGGGAACACGGACGTCGAGCAACTCGAATATGCGACTGCGTGTCACAAGACACTCGTGACGCATAATCGAGTGGACTTCGAGATCCTTGCGAGAGACTATCTCGACTCTAATCGTGAGCACTGCGGCATCATCCTGGCATCGCGGCGTTCTGCCCCCGAAATTACTAACAGGCTGCTCATGATATTGAACAATGTCACGGCCGACGAAATGAAAAATCAGGTACGGTACATTTAACGCTGTCCACCACTCAGTGTATTTCCACAGCAAGAAGAATTAAAGCAAGATGCTGAATCGAGTTCAGCATGACGGATTAAAGAATAAATAAAGATTTCTCACATTCTAATCTGAGATATTCCGAGCAGTACCAGATATGCTTTCTTGCATT
>JADLGH010000020.1 GCA_020849425.1 Candidatus Dadabacteria bacterium | reverse complement strand
GCTTGCGGCTCCCGCTATTCCCCCTGCTGTTATTGACAACCCCCGTTTGTGTTGTTAAACAATTACCATGAGCAGAACGGCCCTTTACGAGATTCACAAAAAGCTCGGCGCCAAAATAGTCGAATTCGCCGGGTGGGAGATGCCCGTTCAGTACGAGGGCATAAGGGAGGAGCACAGGGCCGTAAGGTCGTCGTCGGGCCTATTCGACGTGAGCCACATGGGCGAGATTTTCGTCACGGGCCCCGGGGCAAGGGCCTTCACGCAGTGGCTGACGACGAACGACGTAGAAGCCGTAAAGGAATTTCAGGCGCAGTATACGCTCCTTTGTAACCGCGAGGGGGGCGTCGTGGACGACGTCATCATTTACAAGTTTTCGGAGGGCGAATTTTTATTCTGCGTGAACGCGTCGAACACGGCCAAGGACTATGAATGGATAAAGGCCAAGTCCGGCGGATTCGACGTAAGCGTAGACGACAGGAGCCGCGAGTACTCGCAGATAGCCGTCCAGGGCCCGGATTCGGGCAGGATACTCGGCAAGCTCCTCGGGAGCGGTCTCACGGAAGTCGGGAGGTTTCGCTTCGGGCTCTTTAAGTGGAGGGGGGTAGAAGTGATAGTAGCGAGGACGGGCTACACGGGCGAGGACGGTTACGAGATATTTCTCCCGTGGGATGACGGCCCTGCCTTGTGGGAGAGCCTCACGGACGCGGGGCGCGATTACGGAATAAAGCCTTGCGGGCTCGGAGCGCGCGACACCCTCAGGATAGAGATGGCGTATCCCCTTTACGGCCATGAGATAGACGAGCACACAAACCCGCTCGAAGCCGGGCTGGGCAGATACATAAAGCTCGAAAACGGGGACTTCATAGGAAGGGACGTGCTCGGGAAATCGCTCGAAGACGGGCTTACGCGGAAGCTCGTAGGATTCGAGATGGTCGAGCGCGGGATACCCCGGCAGGGCTACGAAATTTACAACGGGGGGCACGTTCTCGGCAACGTGACCAGCGGGACTTTATCGCCAAGCCTTGATAAATCCATAGGTATGGGTTATTTAAAAAGTGACGCCGCCGGGAGGCGAAGGGTCAGGATAGAAATCAGGGGTACGGCCAGGGAGGCCGAGGTAGTGGATTTCCCCTTTTATAAAAAGGAAGCTAATTGAGGAGATTAAGATATGGTGCAAATACCGGACGATCTACAGTACACTACTGACCACGAATGGATACGTTACGAAGACGATCTGATAGTCATCGGGATTACCGACTATGCCCAGGACGCGCTCGGTGAAATCGTATACATAGAGCTTCCGGGTGAGGGCGACGAGATAACGAAGGGCGACCCCTTCGGCGCAGTGGAATCTACGAAGGCGGTTTCTGATGTGTACGCCCCCGTGAGCGGGGACGTTGTAGAGGTTAACGAGCTCCTGCTCGATGCCCCTGAGACCATAAACGAGGACCCTTACGGCGAGGGCTGGATGATAAAGGTAAGGCCTTACGATACTGCCGAGCTCAATGACTTTATGGACTTCGAGGAATATACCGAGCACACCGAAAAAGAATCGGAAGAATAAGCCGACGGGACCACCCCCGAACCCCCGCCGCCCGGGGAATGTCTTCCGGGCGAATTGTCGTTAGCATTGCCGAACGGCCGGCCGAGCCGGACCATAAAGATTAGGGTATCATTACTGGACCAAAGGGCAGCTTCCGGGGTTATACAGCTTCATGAAAAAGAGAAGGGATAGATACGACAGGTTTTCGGCGAGACACATAGGGCCGGGCGGGGACGATACGTCCGCGATGCTGAAAGAGATCGGCGCGGCATCGCTGGACGCGCTCATAGACGAAACGGTTCCCGCGTCCATCAGGCTCGAGGGGCCCCTCGATTTACCCTCCGGCCTCAGCGAGCACAGGCTCCTTCGCGAGCTCCGGGCGATTTCAAAAAAGAACAAGGTGTTCAAATCCTACATAGGCCTCGGGTACTATGGCTGCGTCGTTCCGGGTGTGATCCAGCGGAACGTTCTCGAAAACCCCGGGTGGTATACGCAGTATACGCCGTACCAGGCCGAGATATCCCAGGGCCGCCTCGAAGCCCTTCTCAATTTTCAGACGATGGTCTCCGATCTTACGGGCATGGAAATCGCGAACGCATCTCTCCTCGACGAAGGCACCGCCGCCGCCGAGGCCATGACGATGATGCTTCGGGCGGCCGGGAAGAGAGCCGCCTCCAGCGCGGAGCCTGTATTTTTCGTTTCGGAAAAATGCTTCCCCCAGACTATAGACGTAATACTTACGAGGGCCGAGCCGCTCGGCATAGAAGTTGTAATCGGAAACCACGAGGAGTTTGAATTCGGGGAGGACGTCTTCGGCGCTCTCGTTCAGTATCCGGACGCGGACGGCGCAGTGAAGGACTATTCGGAATTCATATCGAAGGCCCACGACTCGGGCGCGCTCGCAGCCGTCGCTGCCGACATGCTGAGCCTGACGCTCCTCACGCCGCCGGGGGAGCAGGGGGCGGACGTCGTCGTCGGCTCGACTCAGAGGCTGGGCGTCCCGCTCGGATACGGCGGCCCGCACGCCGCGTACTTCGCGACGCGCGAAGGGTTCGCGAGGCAGGCGCCCGGAAGGATAATAGGGGTTTCTATCGACTCGCACGGGGGGCCCGCGTACAGGATGGCCCTACAGACGAGGGAGCAGCACATACGGCGCGAAAAGGCGACGTCTAATATTTGCACGGCGCAGGCGCTGCTGGCGATAATGTCGTCGATGTACGCCGTTTACCACGGCCCCGGGGGGCTCCGGGAAATAGCGCGCCGCATCGCGCTCCTTGCGCGGGACCTCGAAAGCGGGCTTTCGCGCCTCGGGCTCAAACAGCTGAACGGCTATTACTTCGACACGCTAAAGATAGACCTCGGACCGGGCGATAAGCTCGGCAGGCTCAAAGGCGCCGCCGAGAACGCGGGGATTAATTTCAGGTACATAGACGACCGTCATGTTGGAATATCCCTCGACGAGACGGTCGAGGAAGAGGACGTGGAGGAGATAGTCGAGCTTTTCGCCGGCGCGCTTTCGGGAAAACAGGCACCGGCGGGTGACTGGTATTTTTCGGGCGACGAGTCTTTTTATCCCGAGCCTCTCGCGCGTAAAAGCGCTTTCCTCACGCACCCCGTTTTCAACAGCCATCACTCGGAAACGAAGATGCTCCGCTACATAAAAAGGCTCGAAGGGAAGGACCTGTCACTGACCACGTCGATGATCCCACTAGGCTCATGCACGATGAAGCTGAACGCGACGTCGGAAATGGTCCCCGTTACGTGGCCCGAGTTCGCAGACATTCATCCGTTCGTCCCGCTGCCTCAGGCCGAAGGCTACGCACAGGTGTTCTCCGAGCTCGAAAGGAGCCTCTCGACCATAACCGGCCTTCCGGCAGTATCGCTCCAGCCCAATTCCGGGGCGCAGGGGGAGTACACCGGGCTCATGGTGATAAGGGCGTATTACAGGGACAGGGGCGAGGGCGGAAGGAACGTCGCGCTGATACCGTCTTCGGCTCACGGCACTAACCCGGCGAGCGCGTCGCTTGCGGGGATGAAGGTGGCCGTGGTCGCGTGCGACGAGCGCGGGAATATAGACGTGGACGCCCTCCGTGAGGCCGCGGAAAAGCACAGGGACAGCCTCGCGGTTTTGATGGTCACCTATCCCTCGACGCACGGGGTCTTCGAGGAAAGGATAAAGGAGATATGCTCCATCGTTCACGAAAACGGCGGGCAGATATACATGGACGGGGCGAACATGAACGCCCAGGTTGGCATCACGAGCCCGGCTGTCATAGGGGCCGACGTCTGTCACCTTAACCTTCACAAGACCTTCAGCATCCCGCACGGCGGAGGGGGGCCGGGTGCGGGGCCGATTTGCGCCGCCGGGCACCTCGCGCCGTACCTCCCGGGGCATGCCGTCGTCGAAATCGGGGGAGAGAAGTCCATATCGGCCGTGTCCTCGGCGCCGTGGGGAAGCGCGGCTATACTGCTCGTCTCGTACGCGTACATAAAGATGCTGGGCGGGGAAGGGGTGACCGGCGCAACGAAGTACGCGATCCTTAACGCCAATTACGTTAAGTCGCGGCTCGAAAAGCACTACGACGTCCTTTACACGGGCCCCGGCGGCAGGGTGGCGCACGAGTTCATACTCGACATGCGGCAGTTCAAAAAGGACGCGGGGATAGAGGTCGAGGACGTCGCCAAGAGGCTCATGGACTACGGCTTTCATGCGCCGACTATATCGTGGCCGGTGGCCGGGACGATGATGATAGAGCCCACCGAGAGCGAGCCGCTTGACGAGCTCGACCGTTTCTGCGAGGCGTTGATTGCGATAAAGAACGAGGTCCTGGAGATAGCCGCCGGCGAATACAGCCGCGAGGACAACGTCCTCAAGAACGCCCCTCACACGGCCCGGGAAATAGCCGGTGACGACTGGAAGCACCCTTACCCGCGCGGTAAGGCTGCGTTCCCGCTGCCGTACGTCGCCGGGAATAAATTCTGGCCCCCGGTCGGGCGAATCAATAATCCTTACGGCGACAGGAACCTCGTATGCACATGCCCCGATCCGGAATCCTACGCCGATTAAAAAGGGGCCTTACCGGTTTACGGAAAGCTCCGCCATCATCCTTACTGATTATCGTTTATTGCAGAATCGACGTTGATGAAGGGTATCGCACCGCCCCCCGTGAATTTGGGGAGTGTGCCGTCCCATTTCTCGGACAGTCGGAGCTGAATCAGCTCGGGGTTACTTTTCAGCGCCTTGGCCTCCCTTTCTATCGCGTCTGCCTTGGACTTTGATCTGACTTCGATGTCGTAGGCGGCGGCGTCGGCGGCGAGCTTCTGCTCCTGGTAGGAGGCCTCGGCCTGCGTAACCCTCTTCGTCTTTTCGTTAAGGGCCTGAAGGGCCTCCTGCTCGGCCCTGACCTTGAGCTCGATCGCCTTGTTGAACTCTTCCGAAAAATCGAAATCCGTAATCGCCATGTTCGCGATCCGGAGTGCGGTAGGAACTTCTTTTTCCTTGAGCGTTACGTCGATGAATTTCTCGATGGCTTCCTGTATCTCGAGCTTCACCTCGGCCCTCTTCGTTACGAGCTGCTCGGCCGTGTACTTGGCCGTTACGGCTTTTACGGACTCCTGTATGGCGGGCTCGACTATAGTAGCGGCGACGACGTCCCTCGTCCCTATCTTCTGGAACGTCTGCGGAGCCGTCGGTCCCGTGATGGAGTACTGCACCGTTACCTGTGTCTGAACGATTTGAAGGTCCTTCGACGCGGCGGCGGACTTCGACTGCGCCTTTGTCAGCCTTATGTCTATCTGCTCTACCTTGTCGATGAAGGGCTTCTTGAGATGAAATCCTTCGGGCAGCGGAACAGGCTGTACGGCGCCGAGCGTTCTCACTACGCCCACGTGTCCGCTCTCGACGATGACGAAAGCGCTCGTTGCGAGCACGATGACGAGGATGATAATGATCGGGTAGAGAAAATTCAGATTCTCCAGCTTCGGCTTCATTGACGACATGACAAATCCTCCCTTCCGGCCTATCTCCCCGGGGAGGTCGATTTGTCCGGATTCTATTTATTATCTTTTAGTGGACTATAAATTATACTGATTCAGCTGCCGGCGTCCCAGATTTTAAGCCTGATTTCCTTCCTTCCGTTCCAGACGTTGAACTCCGGAGTGAAAACGAGGTCTGTGCGGTCGCCTATGTCCGCCCCACCGGGAGCGTTGAACCATACCGCGTCGAGCGGCCTTCCGCCCTGTCTGATCTTGAGCCCTACGTGTTTATCTTTAAAGACGCGCTTCGAGACGACTTCGACCGATTCAGCCACGAGCACGGGCTCGGGGTTGCCGATGCCGTAGGGCTCGAGCATGCCGAGCTCCGTTACGAAGCCTTCGGTTATTTCGTCGAGCGTCACTGCACAATCGATGTCGAGTGTGGCCTTGTAGTCCGCACCGATGCTCGATACGGCCTTTTCGAACATGTCCCTCAGCTCGGCTACCTTCTCTTCCCTTATGGAAATTCCCGCGGCCTGCTCGTGCCCGCCGAACTGCAGCAGAAGCTCCCTGCATTCGGAGAGCGCGGCGTAGATGTTGACGCCCCTGACGCTCCGGCCCGAGCCCTTTCCGGTGCCGTCTTCGCCGACGGCTATCATGAGGACGGGCCTCTCGTACCTTTCGACTATCCGCGACGCGACGATGCCGATGATGCCCGGGTGCCAGTCGCGGGAGGCGAGCACGATGGAGTTCTCGCGGAGTATCGCCGGGTCGAGCTCCACCTGCGCGAGCGCCTGCCTGAGTATCTCGCCTTCTATGTTCTGCCTGCTGGAATTTTCCCTGCTGAGGGCCTTCGCTATCTCCCTCGCGTCGTCGATGTCTTCGGAGATGAAGAGCTCGACCGCCTTGGCGGCGCTCGAAAGCCTGCCCGATGCGTTTATCCGGGGGCCGAGCTTAAAGCCGAGGTCGTAGGACGTTATGCCGCCGTTTATGCTGCTCGCTTCCTTGAGCGCCTGTATGCCTATGCGCTTGGGATTCTCCATCCTCTTGATGCCTTCCCTGACGAAGATGCGGTTTACGTCCATGAGAGGCGCGCAGTCGGCAACCGTCCCGAGCGCGACGAGGTCGAGATACTCGGCGAGGTTGGGCTCTTCCCTCCCGAAGAACCCGTCTTCCCTGAGCGCGCGCCTCAAGGCTATGACCAGATTGAAAACTACTCCGACGCCGGTGATGCCCTTGCCGGGATACCTGCAGTCGGAAAGCTGGGGATTGAGTATCGATACGGCGTTCGGAAGCTCTTCGGGCGGCTTGTGATGGTCGGTGACTATGAAATCCACGCCGAGCCCCCGCGCCTCCTCGACTTCCTTCACCGCCGTTATGCCGCAGTCGCCGGAGATTATGAGCGTGACGCCCTCGTCCGCGAGCTTCCTCACGGCGTCGACGTTTACGCCGTAGCCTTCCTTCATCCTGTCGGGGTTGTAGTACGTTACTTCGGCCCCGAGCCCCTTCATGAATGTGTAAAAGAGCGCGGTCGAGGTTACGCCGTCAACGTCGTAGTCGCCGTAAATGGCGATTTTCTCGCGGTTGTCGAGGGCTTTCTTTATCCTCTCGACGGCCTTGTCCATACCTTTCATGAGGTACGGCGACGGGAGGTCGAAGAGCGTGCTGTTGAGGAATAAAGAAGCTTCGGCCTCGTTCTCTATTCCGCGGTTTATAAGTATCTGCGCGGTGATCGGAGAGACCTGCAGGGTTTTCGAGAGCTTTTCCCTTAGCTTCGGATTTTCCTTTTTGATGGACCAGTTCTTTTTCATCTCACGAGCGAAAAACGGTTAGGGATATTGTAACCGAAAGGCGAAATTATGCGGCAATTAGCGGGGCGGCTCAGCTTCCCGCCTTCTTAAGATAATCTACCAGCCCCCTGAGGCCGAGGGAATAGCTTTCCGCGCCGAACCCGGAGACGACTGCGAGGGCGACGCCCGAAACGTAGGACCTCTGCCGGAAATCCTCCCTCTTGTATATATTCGAGATGTGCGCCTCGACGACCGGGAGCCCCGTAGAAAGTATCGCGTCCCTTATGGCGATGCTCGTGTGCGTGTATGCCCCGGGGTTTATCAGTATACCCTCGGCGGAATCCATCGCGGCCTGTATGCGTCCCACGATCTCGCCCTCGGAGTTCGACTGAAAGAACTCGACTTCCGCGCCGAGCTCCTTTGCCTCTTTAGCGAGCCTCGCGTTTACATCATCGAGCGTCGAGGAGCCGTAGATTTCGGGCTCGCGCTTTCCCAGCATGTTGAGGTTTGGTCCGTGGATTACGAGTATCCTCATTTTCATATGTTCATTCCTTTGCGGAAAATCCCGCGGCCTTGTTTATGAGAAGGAGCCTGGTCTTTTCGAGCTCTTCCCTGACTCGCCGGTTATCGGGCTCTCTCTCCAGGATTTTCTCAAGCACTTTGCAGGCGTTCTCGAAAAGGCCCTGGTCGATGTAAAGGCCGGCCATGGTGAGTGTCGCGGTCCCCGCATCACCGCTTTTGAGGCCCGCCGCGGGCTCGGCGTCCGTCCTGGCGCCGAGAGAGGATTGTATCCTCTCCTTCGCTGCGCGGAATTCGGCCTCCTTCGCCTCCTTCCGGCCGAGGCGCTCTTCGAGCCCCTGTATGTCGGCGGCAATTGCCTCGTCGTGAGGGTGATACATCCTTGCCGTCCTCAGCACCTCTATCGCCTTCCCGAAGGATTCCTCGCTCACGTATATCTCGACGAGCGTCCTTGCGGCCGCGAGGTTATCGGGGGCGAGCTCGACGACGGCCCTGAATTCCCGCCGGGCCTGCTCTATCATCCACCTGTCGTAGTAAATCTTCCCGAGAAGGAATCTCCCGGTGACGCTTTTCTTATTATATCTCAATCCGTTTATTAATACATTCACGGCCTTGTCCACCTTGCCCTGCTTGTAAAGTACCTGCGCCAGGAAAATGAACGCGACGGACGAAGGGTCGTCGGCGAGAACCTTCTCGTATTTCTCGGCGAACATTTGAAGGTCTTCGTGCGACTGCCTTTCTCCGCCCATGGTTATTCCGATATTACTTTATAAAGGAAATCCGAGTCAAGGGAGCTCCGTACAGCTCCGTCCATTACAGCTCCGCGCCATGCCCGCGGCGCGCGTGTATTCCGGATGCGTAATCCGCAGCGTTCACTTTATCCGCCGCCGGGAATTATGGTGGTTATAATTCTTTATATATAGACATTCCACATTGCAGTTAATGCTCATATCCGCTTAGAGGAGGACGTTCATACATGCGCCCCGCACTGCTAGTATTTTCCATGATCTGCCTATTCTCCGGGAGTTCCCTTGCCTATAACGTCGAGGACGGAAGCGTCTACGACGAAGAGGGAGAAAGGGTAAATCTGTACGGCGTAAACTGGTTCGGGTTCGAGACGGGGGATCACGTGGTCCACGGGCTCTGGGCCCGGAACTGGAAGGACATGATAGCCCAGATAAAGGGCCTAGGATTCACGGCCGTGAGGGTGCCCTTCTGCCCGGCGACGCTCTATAACGCCGGCGTATCCAGCATAAACTACGCCCTTAACCCCGACCTCCCGGGGCTCGGGTCGCTCGACATTCTCGACCGCGTGCTCGCCGAGCTCGACAGGCAGGGGCTTTATATTCTGCTCGATTTCCACAACTACGACTGCGGCTCCATTAACGAGCTCTGGTACTGGTCCGGCTATTCCGAGGAGGACTGGATTTCGGACCTCGTCTTCGTGGCCGATAGGTACGAAGGGTTGGACAGTTTTGTAGGCATAGACATTAAAAACGAGCCCCACGGCCCGGCGACGTGGGGAACGGGCAATCCGTCAACGGACTGGAAGCTAGCCGCCGAGAAGGCAGCCGATGCGGTGCTGGGCGTGAACCTGGACATCCTCGTATTCGTCCAGGGCATACAGGACAATCCCACGTGCAGCAGCCGGACGAGCCACTGGTGGGGCGGGAACCTTGAGCCCGCCGGGTGTTATCCGCTCGACATCCCGGCGGAGAAGCTCGTCCTCAGCCCGCACGTTTACGGGCCCGACGTTTACGTCCAGCCATATTTCAACGCCGCTGATTTTCCGGCCAACATGCCCGACATCTGGGACATGCACTTCGGCTATCTCCACGACCTCGGCTATGCCGTCATCATCGGCGAGTTCGGCGGGAGGTACGGCCACGGGGGCGACGCGAGGGACAAGGCGTGGCAGGACGCGATCATAGACTATATGGAAGAGAAGGGCATGACCGATTTCTTCTACTGGTCGTGGAACCCCAACAGCACCGACACCGGCGGCATACTGAAGGACGACTGGCGGAGCGTGTGGCAGGACAAGGTCGATCTCCTCTCGCAGCTTATGGACGGGTCTGCAGGGAATCCGCCCGACGAGCCCGAGTGCTCGGACGGCGAGGACAACGACGGCCTTACAGACTATCCGGGCGATCCGGGGTGCTCCTCTCCCGATGATGACGACGAACGGGGTGAGCAGCCCGGCGATGGGGTGGAAGTGGACGTGACCATCAACGACGACTGGGGCACTGGTTATTGCGCTAGGGTTACGGTCAGGAACGACGGTGCCCAGGCGGTCGATTGGATCGTCACCTTCGACATAGAGGGCACGGTGCGTGACCTCTGGAACGCGGAGTACAGCCAGTCCGGGAGCACCGTCACTGCAGAGGGCGTTTCGTGGAATAACATCGTGAACCCGTCCCAGACGGTAGAGTTCGGCTTCTGCGCCGACAGGACGGCCCCGTCACCGACCCCGACGCCCGTTCCCACGCCTGCGCCGACACCCGCACCGACGCCTGTTCCTACGCCGGCCCCCACGCCGGCTCCTACTCCGCGCCCGACCCCGGTCCCGACCCCTGCGCCGGGAGGAAGCCTCGCAACAACGGTGCGCATCAACGACGACTGGGGCGCGGGATACTGCGCCGAGGTGACGGTCGCGAACCCGTCCGCGTCGGACGTAGACTGGCTCGTGACGTTCCCGATAGACGGCAGGATGAGGAATATCTGGAACGCCGTCTACACGCAGAACGGGAGCGAGATTACGGCCGGAGGGGTGTCGTGGAATAACATAGTGCGGGCGCACGGCACGGTGAATTTCGGCTTCTGCGCCACGCGTTAGGCGTCCGCTCCAATGTCGCCGGGGCGCGGGCGGTCAGGCCCGGTCGATGGGAGGCTTTCCTCTCTTCAGCACGGCGAAAACGTAGCGGGACTCGTCGATCCTGAACACCTTGGCCAGAAGGACGTAGATCAGCACGGCCGCCGCCATGGAAGAGATGAGGGTGAGCAGCTTTTCGAGCGTGAGATCCGGGGCCGCCCAGTCGGCGTACGTCGATATCTTCCACGCGGCCGCGGCGGCGATTGCCGATATGGCCGTCACCAGCATGGCGAATCTCACTATCGGTCCGGCCCTGAGCTCGCCGGTCCTCCTTTCGAGAAGATAAATGAGGAGGAGGAAGTTGAATATGGAGGACGCCGAGTTCGCCAGCGCGAGGCCCGTGTGGCTGAGACCGAGCGTGAACCCGAGAATATACCCCAGCGCCGCGTTGAGGAGGAACGCGAAGAAGGCGACCACGACCGGGGTCTTCGTATCCTGCATGGCGTAGAACGCGGGGGCCGTAACCCTGAGCCCCCCGACGGCCCAGAGCCCGAAGCAGTAACCGACGAGCGTCTGGGACGTGAATACCGCCGCCTCGTGGGTGAACTCGCCCCTCTGGTAGAGGACGCTGCATATCGGCAGGCTGAGGGCGATGAGCCCCGCGAGGGCCGGTATGAGAATGAAGAGCATGAGCCTTAGCGTGAAAGTGTAGGTTCCGTGGAAATTATCGTAATCCCCGCGGCTCGCGTAGCTCGAAAGGCTCGGCAGGAGGACCGTGGCTATGGATACGGCGATTATGCCGAGCGGGAATTCTATCAGCCTCTCGGCGAAGTAGAGATACGAGACCGTCCCCTCCTGCATGAAGGAGGCATACTGCGAGCTTACGAGGAGGTTCAGGTTGTAAACGGCCATGCCGAAAAGCTGGGGCACGATTAGAAGGCCGATGCGCTTTACGGCCGGGTTACGGAGATTCGTGCTGAAGCTGAAGAGAAACCCCTTCGCCTTAAGGTACGGAAGCTGTATCGCGAGCTGGAGCGCGCCGCCTATTATCACGCCTACGGCGGCGGCGTAAATGGGCAATTCGTACCTGTTATAGAGGAGAAATATCGTCCCTATCATCGCGGCGTTCAAAAGAATCGGCGAGAAGGCCGGGGCGAAGAACTTCCTGAGCGAATTCAGCACTCCCATCGCCAGGGCAGTAAGCGATATGAAGAATATGTAGGGGAACATTATTCTGTTGAGGCCGACCGCGAGCTCGAACGTCGGCTCGTCGAAGCCGTACGCGAAGAGCTTTACTATGTACGGCGAAAATACGATGCCGAGGACGGATATCACCGATACGGAAACGATGAGGATCGTGAAAACGACGTCCGAGACCTTTTTGGCCTCTTCCCTCGATTTGTTTTCGAGCGTGTCCGTGAATACAGGGATGAAGGAGATAGTGAGCGAGCCCTCGGCGAAGAGCCTCCGGAGGAGGTTCGGTATCCTGAAGGCTATCCAGAAGGCGTCGGTGAAGGCCGTCGCCCCGAAGAAATAGGCCATCACCACGTCCCTGGCGTAGCCCGTTATACGGCTGAGGAACGTCAGCGACCCTATCAGCCCGGCCGAGCGGGCGAATGACCGCTTATCCTTCATCCCGGCCCGGGCCCGGTTTTAAGATTGTCTGTCCGTTTTCCATAACCTCTTCGAATTCCATCTCTTTTTGGAGTTTATCGAGAAGCGCCCTCGCTTCGGAAGCAAGGTCGGGTGTGTGAATGACGTGCATAACGCCCGAGGCGGGGTTTTCCGTCCGCACCCATGCGATGTGGGCGTAAGTGCCCATAATCGATTGAAAATAAACGGTTTCGCTGTTGTTTTTCAGCCTGATAAATATGGTCGGCATCCGTCACGTCGCCCGCTGAATTCTAGTAGATTATATCCAAGTTTTACTGTTTTTTCCGATTTCCGTACGACGTTAGCAACTTGCACACAGTGACCATGTGGCGCAAAGTGGCACGAGCCGGGTTCCACCGCCCGGAGCTAAAGAACAATTAAATCAATAACGATAGATAATTATGCGCCATTTTTAAAGCTGCTATTGCGAGAGGCGTCAAAATACTTTATTATCCCCGTCTCTTTTGGCCACGGATTTTTGCACACGGATGTAATATTCATAAAAAAGTATTAGATATCACAAACTTACTTGACAAACTTAACATATTTTTATATAGTGGTTTTAAGTGGTATAAAGTGGCATAAAATGGTATGATATGTTTCGAGGCCGATACGAGCACACAATGACGGATAAGGGACGAGTCAGTATTCCCGCCAAGTTCCGTGAAATATGCCGTGAGAAGTACGGTGACGAGACGTTCGTGATCACCAACTTCGACAAATGTCTGGTCGCTTATCCGCTCAGGGAATGGAACGAGATCGAGCGAAAGGTCTCCGAGCTCCCGCAGTTCAAGCAGGAAGTTATCTCCTTTTTGAGGTACCTCATGGGCGGAGCCGTCGATTGCCCGCTCGACGGTCAGGGCCGGGTCCTGATTCCACAGTCGCTCAGAAACCACGCTCGCATCGATAAAGAGCTGATCATGATCGGTATGCTGACCCGGATAGAAATATGGGCGCGAGAGGTGTGGGAGGAAGAGGAGCAGGCGCGTGCGTATGACGAATTCAAGAAGAGCAGGGACATACTTGCGGGACAAGGACTATAGCGATATGGAAAGTGCTGCCATGGAGATCGAGGGGCCCGTTCACGTCCCCGTGATGGCCTGCGAGGTTACGAAATACCTCGTAACGCGCCCCGAGGGCATATATGTAGACGCTACGCTCGGGCTCGGCGGGCACACGAAATCCATACTCGAAAACACGGGCTGCAAATCGCTCGTGATAGGGCTCGACGTAGACGAGGAAGCGATGTCCCTCGCCCGCGAGGCGCTCCTTAAGTACAACGGCCACGTGATTTACAGGAACAGCAATTTTTCCGACATAGACAAGGTGCTCGCCAGCCTCGATATAAGGGAAGTGGACGGCATCGTGGCGGACCTCGGCATGTCGTCCTATCAGCTCGATGCGAGCGAAAGGGGCTTCAGCTTCATCAGGGACGAGCCGCTCGACATGAGAATGGACCCGAGGCTCAGGTTCACCGCCTACGACCTCGTGAACGAAATGGGCGCCGACGAGATATCGAGGGTGCTCAGGATGTATGGGGAAGAAAAGTGGGCCCCCAAGATAGCTAAAAGAATCGTCGAAAGAAGGAAGACGAGCCCTATAAAGACTTCTGCCGAGCTTGCCGAGCTCGTATCGCATGCAATCCCCGCGAAGTTTCATCCGCCGAAAACTCATCCGGCAACGAGGACCTTCCAGGCCCTCAGGATAGCCGTGAACAACGAGCTCGAAAATATCAAGGAATTTTTGCAAAAGGCGGTGGACGCGCTTAAATCGGGCGGAAGGCTGGTCGTCATATCCTTCCATTCACTCGAGGACAGGATAGTAAAGAATTTTTTCCAGGGGCTCTCGTCCCCGTGTGTTTGTCCGCCCGGGCTCCCTGTATGCGGATGCGGGAAGAAGAAGTCGATCGAGATACTCACCCGCTCGCCGATACTGGCCGGCGAAGAGGAAATACTAGCTAACCCCAGGGCGCGAAGCGCCAAGATGAGGGTGGGAGAGAAGATATAATCATGGGTCACGCAAAAGCGCTTTCTTCGAGAGAAAAGGTTAAATCGGATAAGCCCGCGGTATCTACGTGGCACATCATAATCATTCTGGTGATAGTGGCGCTTGCCCTGTTCTACGTGAGGTTCAAGGTAGAAGGGCTCCGCATCGGCTACGACATATCGCGTAATAACAGGGCAGCTAACGAGCTTCGCCGCGAAAAGAGGATCCTCGAATCCGAGTTCATGATGGCCAAGTCTCCGGACAAGCTCGAAGCCATGGCGCTCGGCCTCGGCTTTAAATACCCGACCCAGGAAGACACCATATACATAAATGAAAGCAACGTGGCTATGGACGATAAAACTGTCGTAAGCGGGAAAGAATGAGGCCGAAAAAAACCTCCAAGAGAATTTCGCTGGGAAAGGACCTCGAAAGGCCGAAGTGGAAAGTTTCCATACTCGGCGGATTTGTCCTTATTCTTTTCGCAATGGTCGCAGTCAAGGCGCTCGACCTCCAGATACTCGACAGGGACCGCGCATTCCAGCTCGCCCGGAAACAGCACCAGGGAAGCTCGACGCTCCTTCCGCGGAGGGGCAAGATTCTCGACAGAAATAATAAGGACCTCGCCGTCAACGTCGAGGTCAAATCCGTTTTCGCAAACCCCTACGCCGTAAAGGAGCCGGCGGAGCTCTCCAAGACCCTTTCGTCCAGTCTCGACATGGCCGAAAAGACGACCATGAGCAAGCTCTCGTCGAAGGCGTCCTTCGTCTGGCTCAAGAGGCTTGTCGATCCCGAAGTCTCGAGCGAGCTCGAATCCATGAAGCTCGAAGGCGTGGGTTTTATAGATGAACCCAAGAGGGTTTACCCGAACGGGCACCTCATGGGACAGGTCCTCGGGTTCACCAACATAGACTCCACCGGGATCGAGGGAATCGAATACCGTTACGACGACCTCCTTATAGGAAGGCCGGGCAAGATCACCCTCAAGAAAGATGCTTACGGAAGGAAGATAATTAACAACCCCGATATCGTGGAGGATTTCGGCGAAGAAAATATATCCGGACATGAAATCGTCCTGACCATAGACGCCCAGATACAGCACATAGTGGAAAGGGAGCTAAAGGAAGGCATCGAGCAGATGAACGGCGAGAAGGGCATGGCCATCGTGCTCAATCCCGAAACGGGCGAGGTGCTGGCCATGGCGTCCTATCCGTTCCTCGACCCCAACGACTACAGAAAATATCCGCTCGAAAACAGGAGAAACCTGCCTATATGGTATACGTACGAGCCCGGCTCGACGATGAAGGTATTTCTCGCGGCGGCTGCGCTCCAGGAAGGAAAAGCCACGCCAGAGACGACATTCTTTTGCGAGAACGGGCGCCGCAAGATAGGCGGGAGAACGATAAAGGACGTAAAGTCGTACGGCACGCTGACGCTCGCTGACGTGATAAGGGTGTCGAGCAACATCGGTGCGTCGAAGATAGGCGAGCTTCTCGGAAAGGAGACTTACTACAGTTATCTCAAAAAATTCGGCTTCGGAGACAAGACGGGCATAGATCTTCCGGGCGAATCGGGGGGGCTCCTCTACAGCCCGAAGCACTGGGGCAAGATAGAGCTCGCGACCATATCGTTCGGGCAGGGCGTATCCGTAACGGAGCTTCAGCTGGCCTCGGCGCTGTCGGCCATAGCGAACGGCGGGTATCTCATGAAGCCCCACCTCGTAAAGAAAATAACGGGTCCTGGCGGCACCGTAATCAGGGAAAACGAGCCCGAGGTTTTAACTAGGGTCCTGTCCTACGACACGGCGGCCTCGGTTACGCGCATAATGGAAAGAGTGGTCGAGGAAGGCACGGGGAAGAGGGCGGCAATCCCCGGGTATAAAGTTGCGGGAAAGACCGGCACGGCCCAGATACCCGACCCGGTCAACGGCGGGTATTATTCAGACAGGTACATTGCGTCGTTCATAGGGTTCGTCCCTTCCGACGACCCGAAGCTGACGATCGTGGTAGTGGTCGAAGCGCCGAAGAAGCTCACTCACGGCGGCTCGGTCGCGGCCCCGATATTCAGGAAAATCGCGGAAAAGGTTCTCTTCCACCTGGGCATCTCGCCGAGCACGAACGTAGCGGGGGCGAAAATAATGCCCGACCTCAGCGGGAAAAGCGTACGGGACATACTGAGATGGTCCGAGGAGCAGGGGGTGAAGGTCAGGGTGAACGGAAGCGGCTTCGTGACGGGCCAGACCCCTCCGCCCGGGGATACGATAAAGGACGGCACGGTCTGCTCCGTAGAATTCAAGCAGAATATATGATTTTAAATGAGATACTGAACGGAATAGAGATAAGGGAGATACATGGCGACGTCGGACTCGAGATTTCGGGGATTGCGCTTGATTCGCAGAAAGTCGGACGCGGGTATCTCTTCGCCGCGCTTCGCGGCGGGAAGCAGGACGGACACAGCTATATAAGGCAGGCGCTGGAGAGAGGCGCCGCGGCATTACTGCTCGAACGCGTTACGGACGACGTTCCGGAAGGCGCCACGGTGATCGAAGTCGAGGATTCGAGGATTGCGCTCGCCGGGGCCGCGGCCAATTTCTACGGCCGGCCGGCCCGGTCGCTTACGATAGTCGGCATCACGGGCACTAACGGCAAAACGACGATAACATACCTCCTCGAATCTATCTGGAAAGAAGGAAACAAAAATCCGGGTGTTATCGGAACCATCGACTACAGGTTTTCGGGACGGAGAGCCGAAGCCCCGATGACGACGCCCGAGTCCGTCGAGATAATGAGACTCCTCGGCGAGATGAGGGATGCCGGAGCGGACAGGGTGGCCATGGAAGTATCCTCGCACGCTATAGACAAGGGAAGGATCCTCGGATGCGAATTCGACGCCGCCGTGTTTACTAACCTCACGCAGGACCACCTCGATTATCACGGCAGCATGGAGAATTACAGGAACGTAAAGAAGAGGCTTTTTACCGAGCTGTTGAAGGACAGCTCGAAAGAACGGAAATATTCCATAATCAATATAGACGATCCGTCGGGGCGGGAGATCGCGGACGAGGCGGCCGGCGAAGTAATAACGTATTCGATAGATAATCCGAGCGCCGACGTTTACGCTTTCGATCACAGCGTCACGGGGAGCGGGATATCGGCCGACGTCAATACGCCGTGGGGGAGGGTCGAGGTGAGCTCGCGGCTCTTCGGGGAGCATAACCTCTCGAACGTCCTGGCCGCTGCTACTGCAGCCCTCGCGACGGGCTCTACGCCGAGAGAAGTCGAGGACGGGCTTTTACGGTTCTCCGTCGTCCCCGGGAGGCTCGAGCGCGTGGAAAACCCCTGCGGGTTCGAGGTTCTCGTGGACTATGCGCACACGCCGGATGCCCTTAAGAACGTCCTCACAGCCGTAAGGCCGCTCACGCCCGGGCGCATCGTACTCGTCTTCGGATGCGGCGGCGACAGGGACACGGCCAAGCGGCCCATCATGGGGCGTATAGGCATGGAGCTCTCGGACGCCCTCGTAATAACCTCCGACAATCCGCGTACGGAATCCCCGGACAGGATACTCGACGACGTCGAGCGTGGAGTAAAAGAGGCCGCCGGTGCGGAAGGGAAGGCTTATTCGAGGATAGAAGACAGGCGCGCTGCGATAAGAGAGGCCATCGGCATCGCGCGGCCCGGCGACACGGTGCTCATAGCCGGGAAGGGGCACGAGGATTACCAGATTGTCGGCACGGTGAAGCATCCCTTCGACGACAGGAAGGTCGCGGCCGATGCGATAAGGGAAAAATCAAACTAGCATTTCCGGTGGGAGGATGTTCGAGCTTAGATTTGTACTCGATTCTACCAGAGGCAGACTTATTTCGGGAGACGGACCGGGGGATTTCCGCGGCGTCTCGACCGATTCGAGAAAAGTGCGGCCCGGCGAGATATTCTTCGCTCTAAGGGGCGATAATTTCGACGGGCATAAATTCGTAGACGAGGCTTTTCAGAAGGGGGCCGCGGCGGCGGTCGTCGAAGACGCCCCGGATTTCAAGGACCCCGGAAAGCCCGTAGTACTCGTCCCCTCTACGCTGACGGCCCTCGGCGACCTCGCCTCCGCCTGGAGGATGAGCTTCCCGTCTTTAAAGCTCGCGGCCATTACGGGCTCGAACGGCAAGACGACGACGAAGGAAATGTCGGCGGCTATCCTTTCGCTCAAATTCAATACGCATAAGAACACGGGCAATTTTAATAATCTTATAGGGCTTCCCCTTACGCTCCTCGAATTGGGCGACAGTTGCGAAAGGGCGGTGGTCGAGCTCGGGATGAACGACTTCGGCGAGATAAGAAGACTTGCCGAAATCTCCAGTCCGGACGTCGGGACGATCACCAACATCGGGAGGGCCCATCTCGAAAAGCTCGGCGGACTCGACGGGGTGGCGAGGGCCAAGGGCGAGCTCGTCGAGGGGTTCGGCCCGGATAACGTGTTCGTCGTAAATCAGGACGACCCGCGCGTCGAGGAGATAGCGTCGAGGACGGGCTGCAGGAAGCTCACGTACGGCATAAAGAACGAAAAGGCGTCCCTTCGTGCGAAGGATATAACGCAGGAGGGAACCGCCGGCATAAGGTTTGTAATGAGCCTTATGGGGAAGGACATGCCCGTTTGCATAAACGGGATAGGGCTTCATAACGTGATGAATGCGCTCTGCGCGGCCGGTATCGGGTATTCGCTCGGGTGCGGGCCGGACGAGATAAAGGCCGGCCTCGAAGGATTCAGGCCCGGGAAGATGAGACTCGAGGTCCTGAGGAGCCCGGCCGGATTCGGAATAATCAACGACACGTACAACGCCAACCCCGATTCTATAAGGAGCGCCGTCAACGAGCTCGTTACACTTGCCGGCGGGGGCAGGTCGATAGCCGTCGTCGGCGACATGCTGGAGCTCGGAGAGGCGAGCCGCGCCGAGCACAGGGCCCTCGGCGAATACACATCCGAAGCGGGCGTAGACGTCCTTGTCGCTTACGGGAGCTTCGGCGGGGACGTCATAGAGGGGGCCGGGAAGGGCGTTCACGTGAAGACCCACGCCGACGCCGCCCGCGCGGTAGCCGACGCCGCCCGCGAGGGGGACCTGGTGCTTATAAAAGGGTCACGGGGAATGCGCATGGAAGAAGTTACTAAGCTGCTCATGGAAGGAGCTTGAGGGATGTTTTACCTTCTTTATCTGCTGAACGACGATTCTATCCTGTTCAATGTATTCAGGTACATCACATTCCGTTCGTTCGGGGCGGGGGTGACCGCTTTTCTGATAAGTCTCGTCCTCGGCGGGGTTTTCATAGGGTTCCTGACCAGAAGGCAGTTCGGGGAGAATATAAGGGACGACGGCCCCGAAACGCATAAATCCAAGGCCGGGACGCCGACTATGGGCGGTGCCTTTATAGTCGTGGCCATCATGTTCTCGGCCCTCCTCTGGACCAACATCACGAGCGAGGTCGTCTGGGCGGTGATCCTCTTTACGCTGAGCTACGCCCTTATAGGGTTTTTGGACGACTGGCTCAAATTCACGAGAAAAAGGGGGATGAGGGCTCGGGAGAAATTCATCCTCCAGATATTCTTCGCATTCCTGTTCGTCCTCGTTCTCATGGCCGACATAGACGGGTTCAAGATGTCGCTCAGCGCGGACAAGGTGGCCGATTATCCGTTCACGTCCGTCATGCTGCCGTTCTTTAAAAAGGCCGTTATAAACCTGGGGTGGCTTTATCTCCCGTTCGCGGTGCTCGCGGTCGTCGGGGCGTCGAACGGGGTTAACCTTACGGACGGGCTCGACGGGCTCGCGATAGGGGCCATAGTCGTCGCCGCCGGGACGTATATCGTATTCGCGTACCTGGCCGGTAACGCGGAATTCTCGAAGTACCTCCAGATACCCTACATCCCCGAGGCGGGCGAGCTCGCCGTCTTTCTGGCCGCAGTCGGCGGGGCGTGTCTCGGGTGTCTCTGGTATAACTCGCACCCGGCGCAGATCTTCAGGGGCGACGTCGGCTCTTTAGCCCTCGGCGCCGCGATAGGCGCGGTCGCGCTCACGATCAAACAGGAAATACTCCTTATCGTGGTAGGCGGTTTGTTCGCCGCGGAGGCGATGTCCGTCATACTCCAGGTCGCGTCTTTCAAGCTCACGCGGAAGAGGATCTTCAGGATGGCCCCTCTTCATCATCACTTCGAGCTGAGCGGATGGTCGGAGTCGAAGGTCGTAATACGCTTCTGGATAATATGTCTCGTCCTCGCCCTCTTTGCGCTATCGACCCTGAAGCTGAGATAAGGTGAAGGAAGGAATTATATCGATGTGCAAGGCATGGTGAATGAAATTTGATGGAGCTTAAGGGAATGAAGGTGCTCGTCGTAGGCGCCGGAAAAACAGGTATGGAAACCGCCAGGTTTTTAGTCGGCAGGGGGGCTTCGGTCTCGCTCAGCGAGGGGGCTTCCGAGGAGAAGCTCGGCGAGAAGGCGGCGGAGCTGAAATCCCTCGGCGTCGAGCTCGAAACTGGCGGACACACCGCCGGGACGTTCCTCGCGGCCGACCTTATAATCCCGAGCCCGGGGGTGCCTTTCGACATTCCGCCGCTCAGGGAGGCGGCGAAGAGGGGCGCGGAGATAATGAGCGAGGTCGAGCTCGCTTCGAGGTTCCTGGACAAGCCGGTGATCGCCGTCACGGGCTCTAACGGCAAGACGACTACGTCCACACTCATAGCGGATATACTCGAAAGGGGCGGAAAGCACGTATTCCTCGGGGCGAATATCGGAACGCCGCTCGTTTCCATAGTCGGGAAAGAGGACGAATACGACGTGCTCGTCCTCGAGCTCAGCAGCTTTCAGCTCCAGGGCGTAAAGACATTCCGCCCGAACGTCGCAGTCGTGCTGAACGTCTCCCCTAACCACCTAGATCATCATTCTTCGTTCGAGGAATACGCCGAGTCGAAGATGAAAATATTCGCGAACCAGACCCCCGGGGACTGGTGCATTTACAAGGCGGACGACGAGGTCATCGCCCGCTATGTAAATCGCATGAAGTCGAAGAGGCTCCCGTTCGGAGGGCCCGGGAACGCAGTCTCTTACGACGGGACGGATGTCGTGTTCGGCGGCGAGACCTACGACCTTACGGGCATGAAGCTCGCGGGTTATCACAACGTCGAAAACGTCATGGCCGCCATAGCGGCGACGCGCGTAATGGGCGCTTCGCCGGAGGTGATAGAAAGGGCCGTCCTCGGGTTCGATCCCCTGCCCCACAGGAACGAGCTCCTGGGAGAGATAAGGGGCGCGAGATTCTATAACGATTCCAAGTCCACGAGCCCGGGGGCGACTGAGCGCGCGCTCGAAAGCCTCCCCGCGCCGATTATTCTCATTGCCGGGGGGAAGGACAAGGGCGTCAGCTACGAGCCGCTCAGGGGTTCGGTAAGGGAGAAGGTGAAGCTGCTGGTTCTGTTCGGGGAATCGAGGTTCAGGATGCGGGAGGATCTCGGCGGGGACGCCGAAACCGTCCTCGCGGATTCGCTCGAAGACGCGGTCGGTAAGGCGCTCGGGAGCCTCGCCCCGGGCGATACCGTGCTGTTCTCACCCGCATGTTCGAGCTTCGACATGTTCGGCTCATACGAAGAAAGAGGAAGGAGGTATAAGGACATTGTTAGGAATATTTAATTCGGCGAAGGGTGGCAGTTACGATGTGGGGGTTATACTCTCGGCCGCGTTTCTGACGGCCGTGGGGGTCCTCATGGTATACAGCACGAGCTCGGTCTACTCGCTCGAGATGTACGGGAACGCGAATTATTTCCTTATACGTCATTCCGTATATCTCGCCATAGGGATTCTTTCGATGCTCGTCCTTATGCGTATCGATTATAGGCTCCTTAGAAAGCTTGTTTACCCGGCGTATCTCTTCGGGCTCTTCATGCTCATTATCGTCCTCATCCCCGGGATAGGCAAGGAAGTCGGCGGCGCGCGGAGGTGGATAGACATAGGATTCTTCACGTTCCAGCCGTCCGAGGTGGCGAAGTACATTCTGGTCTTTTACCTGGCGCACTCGCTCACGAAGAAAAGGGACAAGCTCGATAATTTCATCGTCGGCTTCGCATCGCACGTCCTCATCGCCGGCGTCTACGTGCTGCTGGTGCTCCTGGAGCCCGATTTCGGGAGCGCGACGATAATGCTGGCGGTACTTTTCGGCATGCTGTTCATCGGCGACGTGAAGATGAAGTACCTGGTCCCCGTGGGCGTCATATCGGCCATATTCCTCGTCCTCGCCATCATCACCAAGGGCTACAGGATGAACAGGGTTACGTCGTTCATGGATCCGTGGCAGGACCCGCTCGGCTCGGGCTACCAGGCCATACAGTCCTTCATAGCCTTCGCCATGGGCGGGGTGTACGGAACGGGGCTCGGCGACAGCTCGCAGAAGCTCTTCTTCCTGCCGCAGGCCCATACGGACTTCATATTCTCTATAATAGGTGAGGAGCTGGGCTTCATCGGCATAGCGCTCGTTATAGCGGGCTTCGCGGTCCTCTTCATAAGGAGCCTCAGGGTTTCGCTCCGCGCCCCGGACCTCTTCGGATGCTACCTCGTTTTCGGCTGCGTTCTACTCATCGCTATACAGGCGGGCATCAACATGGCCGTCGCCGTCGGCCTCTTCCCGACCAAGGGGCTCACGCTGCCTTTCATAAGCTACGGAGGCTCGTCGCTTATCGTGTGCCTCTCGGCCATAGGAATAATATTGAACGTCTCGCGCTCGGGTGCGAGATGAAGGTTATAATCGCCGGCGGCGGCACGGGCGGACATATCTTCCCGGCAGTTTCCGTCGCCGAGGAAATTCTCGGGAGGGACGGCTCTAACGAAGTGCTGTTCGTAGGCACGAAGACGGGGCTCGAAAACGGGATTCTCTCGAAAAGGGGTTACAGGATAGAGCACATAACCGCGAGGGGGATGAAGGGGAGCGGAATGGTAAGGAGCGCGAAGGCCGTTTTCGCGGCGATAACCGGCGTATCAGAGTCGATGTCGATCCTGAAGTCATTCAAACCGGACGTCGTTCTGGGTGTGGGCGGCTACGTTTCGGGTCCGACGGTGCTCGCGGCGTTTTTACGCGGCGTGCCGACTGCCATATGCGAGCAGAACGCCTACCCGGGAATCGCGAACCGCATTCTCGGGAGGTTCGTGAAAAAGGTATTCACCACCTTCGACGCCGCCGCGGCGTTCTTCCCCCGGGGGAAGGTCGTAGTGACCGGTAACCCCGTAAGGAGGGACATCCTCTCGGGAAATCCGGGAGGCGAGAAACCGAAGGGGCTTACGATACTCGTTTTCGGCGGGAGCCAGGGCGCCAGGAGGCTTAACGTTTCCGTCCCGGAGGCGCTGTCGATGCTCGGGAGAAAGGACCTGTCCGTCATACACCAGGCCGGCGCGAAGGATGTCGAATCCGTGAAAAAGGCGTACGAAAGTTACGGCATTCCCGCCCGCGTCGCGCCCTTCATAGACGACATGGCGGGGAGCTACGCCGAGGCCGACTTCGTCATAGCGCGCTCGGGCGCGGGCACCGTCGCCGAGATTACGGCCCTCGGAAAACCGTCGCTACTTATACCCTACCCCTATGCCACCAACGATCACCAGATGGCGAATGCTAGGTCCCTCGAAAGGGCGGGTGCGGCCGTCGTCATGCCGGACGGCGAGGCCGAGCCCGGGAATCTCGCGGGGGCATTGACCAACGTCCTTCAGAAAGACAAACTAGATAGGATGTCCCGGGCGGCTCTTGGGCTCGGGAGGCCGGGGGCGGCTTCGGATATAGTCGACCGGATATATATGCTGGCAGGAGCGAATTAGTGTACGGAAGAATCAAGCGATTACATTTTGTGGGCATCGGCGGCATAGGCATGAGCGGCATAGCCGAAGTCCTCGTAAACATGGGATATACGATAACGGGCTCCGACATGAAGGAGTCCGCCACTGTAAAAAGATTAAAGGAGATCGGGGCGAAGGTGACCATAGGCCACAGCCCCGAAAACGTGGAAGGGGCGGGCGTGGTCGTCGTGTCCTCGGCCGTGAACGAACGGAACCCCGAGGTCGTCGAAGCGAGGAGGGCGGGCATACCCGTCATCCCGAGGGCGCAGATGCTGGCGGAGCTGATGAGGCTCCGTTACGGCATTGCCGTCGCCGGGAGCCACGGCAAGACGACAACGACGTCGATGATTTCGGCCGTCCTTTCCCACGGAGGGCTCGACCCGACTATAGTGGTCGGCGGAAAGGTGAAGACCATGGGCACGAACGCCCGCCTCGGAAAGGGGAGTTTCATGGTCGTCGAGGCGGACGAGAGCGACGGCTCCTTTCTTCTCCTCTCGCCCGTGATCTCCGTCCTGACGAATATAGACGAGGAGCACCTCGACCATTACAAGACGTTCGCGGGGCTCGAAAAGGCGTTTACGGACTTCGTGGATAAGGTGCCGTTCTACGGGCTTTCGGTACTGTGCACGGACTGCCCGAACGTGAGGCGCATAGCGGAGTCCTTCGAAAAAAGGGCGGTCACGTACGGGTTTAACGGGGACGCCTCTCTCCGCGCCGAGAACGTCAGGATAAGCGGGTTCAGGACCGAATTCGACGTCATTCTCGACGGCTCGCCGCTCGGAAGCATAACACTCAACGTCCCCGGGATGCACAACGCACAGAACGCCCTCGCGGCGGTGG
Source organism: Candidatus Dadabacteria bacterium (assembly GCA_020849425.1). GTDB lineage: Bacteria > Desulfobacterota_D > UBA1144 > Nemesobacterales > UBA2774 > JADLGH01. Next base: position 18,955 of record JADLGH010000020.1, on the reverse strand, counting down.
CGGTCGGGATGGAGCTCGGGATGACGTTCGGGCAAGTGAAGGAGGGCCTCTCCGAATTCAGCGGCATAGACAGGCGGCTCCAGATAAAGGGGCAGGGAAAGGACGTCATCGTCCTCGACGATTACGCCCATCATCCGAACGAGATAAGGGCCACGCTGAGCGCCGTCAAGGATTCGGGGCTCGGGAGGATAGTCGCCATATTCCAGCCGCACAGGTATTCGAGGACGCGCCTTCTCTTCGACGATTTCACGCGCGCGCTTTTAGACACGGACATGCTCTATCTACTGGATATTTACCCCGCGGGGGAAGAGCCCATAGAGGGCGTGTCGTCAAAGGCGCTCTATGAATCGTTAAAGCAATCGGGGCATAAGAATGTTTTCTATTCGAACGGCAGCGGGGAGGATATAGTCACCAGGGTGATGAAGGCCGTAAAGCCGGGGGACGTCGTAATAACGCTGGGGGCCGGCAACGTATGGATGGTCTCGGAAAGGATAGCAGAGGAAATCGGATGAGGGCTTTCGCGGAGAGCGCCCGGGAAATGGGGTGCGAGGTCGAACGGCAGTACCCGATGAGCAGGTATACGTCGCTCAGGGTCGGCGGCGAGGCGGAGCTGGTCGTCACCCCCGGCAGCGTCGGCGAGCTATGCAGGCTGCTCGACATTCTTTCGGGCTCGGACATACCGTGGGTGGTGCTCGGAGCGGGCTCGAATACGGTCGTCTACGACGGCGGTATAAAGGGCGTCGTCATATCCACGACCAAGCTCCGCAATATCGAGATAAGGGAAGACGCTACTGTCCACGCAGAGACGGGGGCCATACTCGGGGCGATACTAAACAAGACTATAAAGGCAGGGCTTACCGGGTTCGAGTTCGCGGCCGGCATACCGGGGACTGTCGGCGGCGGGGTGTTCATGAACGCCGGCGCAAACGGGGGCGAGATAAAGGACGCGCTTACGCGGGTGTGGGCGTGGTCGGGCGGGCGCGAAATAGAGATTAAAAGAGAAGACATCAAATTCGAATACAGGAAGAGCCACCTTCCGCCCGGGTGCGTGATTACGAGGGCCGAATTCGGCCTCGGGCCCGGCGACAAGGCGGCAATTGAAAAGAACGTTAAGGAATACATGGAAAAGAGGAGCCGCACACAGCCCATCAGGATGTCGAATACGGGCTCGATATTCAAGAACCCGCCCGAGATGGCGGCAGGGAGGCTCATCGAGGAGCTCGGCCTCAAGGGATACGGCATCGGCGGGGCGCGCTTTTCGGAGCTCCACGCGAATTTTATAATTAACGCCGGCGGCGCGACTGCGAGCGACGTGCTTTCTCTGATAGAGACGGCCAAGAAAGAGGCGCGTGAAAAGAGGGGAATAACCCTCGAAACCGAGGTCAGGATCATAGGGAAGAAATAGGCTTGGAAGAGAACAGCGGATTCGCCTGGAAAAAGGTTCTAATCGCGGTCTCCGTTTTCGTCGTCCTGGCGGCGATAGCGGCGGCCTGCTACGTTACGCTCCGGCTCGGGATGTTCACCGTCGAGGAGATAGTTGTTACGGGCAACAACCGGATAACCTCGAAGGAGATAATAAAGCGCTCCGGCATCAGGGAAGGCGTCAGCAGTATCTTCTTTTTCGAGGACCAGGTCGAGGAAGACATAAAGAAAAACCGCTGGATAAGCACGGTCGAAGTCGTAAAGGAATTCCCCAAAAAGGTTCACATCGAGATCAGGGAAGCCGAGGTTTTCTGCATAGTGCTCGGGGAGGAGGGAAAGCCGCTCTACATGAGCCGTGACGGGCAGGTGCTCGACACCGGTAATTTCGATCTCGGTCTTGATTTTCCGGTCCTTATCGGCGAAGGTATAAAGGACCCGGAACTACTGAACGAGGCCCTCGATATCCTGAAATTATCCAAGAACAGCAGCACGCTGAAATGGGATGAAATATCGGAGGTCCACGTCGATTCCCTTTACGGAATAAATGTATTCACGAACGACAAACTAAGAATTGAATTCGATAGAGACAAGATAGCCGAGAAGTGGGACAATCTGGAAAAGATACTCAGGTATTCGGACACTCTCGGCCTTTCGGAGTCGTATATCAACGTGAGCTCGGGCTCGAAAGGAGTCGTGAATTTCAGACAGCCGGAAAAGAGTGCTGGAGCACAGGATGGGTAGTGAGAGAGAAATAATAGTCGGTCTCGATATCGGGACAACCAAAATCTGCGCCATCGTCGGCGAAGTCAATCCCAAGACAGGTGAGGTCGAAATAATAGGGGTCGGAACGTATCCGTCCTATGGCCTCAAGCGCGGCGTGGTCGTAAACATAGAGAACACCATACAGTCCGTTAAGCACGCGGTCGAGGAAGCCGAGCACATGGCCGGCTGCGAGATAAGGACCGTATTCGTCGGCATCGCAGGCGGACACATAAAGGGCATAAGCGGCCACGGGATGATAACGATCCGCGACCGCGAGGTTGCGAAAAAGGATATCGAGAGGGTCATCGAATCCGCAAACGCCGTGCTCATACCGGCAGACAGGGAAATAATTCATGTGATTCCGCAGGAATACATGATAGACGGCCAGAGCGGCATAAGGGATCCGATAGGGATTTACGGCATAAAGCTCGAAACGAGGGTCCACATAGTTACGGGGCAGGTGACGGCCGCGCAGAACCTCGTAAAGTGCATACACGGAGCGGGTATGGACGTCGCGGACGTCGTGCTGGAGCAGCTCGCGTCGAGCGAGGCCGTGCTCACGGACGACGAGAAGGAGATAGGCGTCGTCCTCATAGACTGCGGCGGCGGAACGACGGACATAGCGATATTCATAGGCGGCAGCATAAGGTACACGGAGAACGTCACCCTCGGCGGGGACAACATAGACAGGGACATCGCCCTCGGCCTTTCTACGCCCCTTGCCGAAGCGAGGAGGATAAAGGAGAAATACGGCACGGCTATCGCCGACATGGTTTCTCCGGACGAGATGATAGAGGTGCCGAGCGTCGGCGGGAAGCATTTCAGGAAGATTTCGCGGAAGGACCTCGCAATGGTTATAGAGCCGAGGATGGAAGAGATATTCTCGCTCGCAAAAAGGGAGATAAAAAAGTCGGGCCTCGAAGACATGACGCCGGCCGGGGTGGTTATCACCGGCGGAAGCGTCATAATGAACGGCACCGTGGAGCTCGCGGAGATGATACTCGAAATGCCCGTCAGGATGGGCATTCCGACCGACGTGGGCGGCCTTACGGACATCATCGCCAACCCCGTTTATTCGACCGGCGTCGGGCTCGTTTTGTACGGCGTCGAGTACAAGGGGGACAAGAAGCTCCGCATAAGGGACGAGAATGTGTTCAAAAAAATATTTGATAGCATGAAAAACTGGTTTCAGGAGTTTTTTTAGGTTAAAATGGATTAACGCAGCACGAGGAGGGTTCCCATATATGGCAAATTTTGAGCTTGAAGATACAGGCTTGGAACAGAAAGCAAAAATAAAAGTAATAGGGGCCGGCGGGGCCGGCGGAAACGCAATAAACGCCATGATCGAAAGGGGTCTTCAAGGCGTTGAATTCATAGTAACCAACACGGACTCACAGGACTTAAGGAAATCCCTCGCACATACAAAAATCCAGATAGGCAACAGAACGACCAAGGGGCTCGGCTCGGGCGGCAACCCCAACCTCGGGCGCGAAGCCGCTATCGAAGACCAGATTAAAATAGCCGAAGCGCTCGAAGGCGCGGACATGGTTTTCATAACCGCGGGCATGGGCGGCGGCACGGGCACCGGGGCGTCCCCCGTACTGGCCCAGGCTTCGAAGGATATCGGCGCCCTCACTGTCGGCGTCGTCACGAAGCCGTTCGGCTTTGAAGGTCAGAAGAGGAACAGGCAGGCCCACGAGGGAATAGAAAATCTCGAAAAAGAAGTAGACACCCTCATAGTCATACCCAACGACAGGCTCACCGAAGTGCACAAGGTGTCGATACTCGACGCCTTCACCCGCGCCGACGAGGTGCTCCACCAGGCCGTGCGCGGCATCTCGGACATCATCACCGGCACCGGTTACATAAACGTTGACTTCGCCGACGTGAAGAGCATAATGGGAGAGAACGGCGGAAAGGCCCTCATGGGAACCGGATACGCCGAAGGCAGCAACAGGGCGATAGAGGCGGCCGAGGCCGCCATAACGAGCCCGCTCCTCGAAGACATCTCGATAGAGGGGGCGACGGGCATACTGCTCAACGTTACGGCTTCTCCCGACTTCGGCATAGAAGAGCTCAACGATGCCTGCAACTACATCAAGGACAGGGCTCACGAGGACGTGAACCTCATCTTCGGTCTCGTCGTAAATCCGGATTTCAAGGAGGCGGTACAGCTCACCGTCATCGCTACCGGCATTCAGAGCGCGAAGGCTGCGCAGAGGTTCGGAAAGATAGTCACCAGGATTCCGACCGATATCGGGGACGATGAGTTCGAGATCCCTGCCTTCATCAGAAGACGCGGAATAAAAGAAGGCCAGTAAGAAGGATCGGGGGACGGGCTCCCCGCTGGGCTTACCTTCCCCGGAGAGGAACGAGAACGGGGCGGAGCTCCGCCCGCCGGGCGGGCTTTCCAGGCCTCGTATTACTCCGGCCTAAACAAGTAAATTAACGAAACGATTATTCTACGATCCGGGCCTGATCGTAAGAGCCCGTCCGTCCGGGAATGGCCTGCTCGAAAGGCAGGCTCAGCCGGGGAGCGTCGCTCCAGAGGCTCTCTATGTCGTAGAATTTACGGTAGGGCTCGTAGAAGACGTGCACTACGACGTCCGCCGAGTCCACGAGCACCCAGTTGCCCTCGGCGTAGCCCTCTATGCCGATTATCTTCTGGCCGAGCTCGTCGAGCTTCTTTTCTATATTGTCTACTATGGTTTTTACTCCCCTCGTGGAGTTGGCGCTGCACACGAGGAAATAGTCGGTTACGTCGCTTTTGTTTCTTACATCCATGAGCACGGGATTATCGGAGTTCTTCTCCCATGCGGCGTGGGCCAGGGCCAGGGCTTTCTTTTTGGAATTTATAGGGCTGCCTCCGTGTCGTAGAGTTTGTGCGCGGATATATATGCGGCGACGCCGTCGGGAACGAGATACCTTACGGACGCGCCTTCGTTTGCATAAGTCCTTATTTCCGTTGAAGAAATTTCGAGCCCCCGGAACCGGGTGAAGGCTATTATTTTCGATTGGCTGTTAATGTAGGATATCACTTTATCTTCACTATTATGATAACTAAAATCCTTTTTAAGGGCAAGCGGTAATGACGGGAATCCGCCTTCCTGGCCGGGCCTTCCGATGACGGCGAAGTTCGCGAGCGTGAAGAGCTCGCCGTAGTCCTTCCACGTATCAATACTCGAAAAGAGCTCGCTTCCGACTATGAAGAAAAATTCGGTATCGGGGTGGGCCGACGTGAGATGCCTGAGCGTTTCGACCGTGTAAGAGGTAGTTTTCTTCTCTATTTCATAGGTGCTGATGCCGAAAAACGGGTTCGGCTCGACGGCGATTTCGAGCATCCTCAGCCTGTGAACCGGAGGGGTTATGTTCTTGCTCTTGTGCGGCGGGATGGCGGAAGGAACGAACCATACGCGGCTGAGGTCGAGCGTCTCCCTTATTTCCTCGGCGGCCCGGAGGTGGCCCAGGTGAACCGGGTCGAAGGTGCCTCCGAAAAGGCCGATTCTGTCCTTGACCGCGGTGTCGGCGGACGGAAGAACGTTCATCTTACCGCCCCTTTCTTTTTTATATAGCCCTCGACCATGAGCTCTTCGCCGAGCTTCGTGATTTTAATGCCGTGTATCTGTATAGCGTTCCCGACGCTCTTGATCCCTAGCCCGTCTATCATGCCGACGCCGTCCCCGCCGAGGATCTTGGGGGCGTAGAAGAAGGCTATCTTGTCTACTATGCCCGCCTTGAGCGCACTCGTCGCTGCCCTGGCCCCGCCCTCGATGAGAACGCTCACGATCTCGTTTCGTCCGAGCTCGCGCATGAGCTTTTTCATGTCGGGGAGTCCGGATTTATCGTGCCCGACTTCGAGCACGCGTGCCCCGGCTTCTTCGAGGCGCTTTTTCCCGGCGGTGTCGGCCGGCTTTACGGTCGCTATTATCACAGTGCCGTGTGTGCTGAAAACGCTCGACCGGGGAGGCGTGCGAAGCGTCCTGTCGAGTATCACCGGCACGGGCTGGCGGACTTCGCGGCCCGGAAGCCTCGCGTTCAGCCTGGGGTCGTCCTTGAGAACGGTCCCCACGCCTACTAAGACGGCGTCGGATGCGCTCCTCAGCCTGTGCGCGAGCTTTCTTTGCCTCTCGCTCCCTATCCACTTCGAATCCCCCGTGGAGGCGGCTATCCTGCCGTCGAGCGTCGCCGCGAGCTTCAGCGTAACGAACGGAAGCCCCGTGGTCATGTATTTGTTGTACGCCTCGTTTAATTCGAGGGCTTTTTCTTCGAGAACGAACGGGACGACCTCCACGCCCTCGTCCCTCAGAATGGAAAAGCCGTTCCCGCAGACCCTGGGGTTGGGGTCGCCGGCCCCGACGACGACGCGTTTTATGCCCTTTTCGATTATCGCGTTCACGCAAGGGGGGGTCCGTTTACCCTCGTGGCAGCAGGGCTCGAGGGTGACGTAAAGGGTAGCTCCCTTTACCTTATGCTTATTCCTCTCGGCGTCCGCGAAGGCCTCGATCTCGGCGTGCGGAAGGCCGGCCCTTTTATGGTAGCCCTTGCCTATGATCTTCCCGCCCTTTACGAGCACCGCCCCGACGAGCGGGTTCGGGCTCGTCATGCCCTCGGCCTTCCGGGCGAGCTTAAGGGCCATCGACATGTACCTGCTGTGCTGATCCCTCGGCATCTTAACTTAAGTTTACTAATCCATACGGTAAAAGGAACAGACGAGGCGCTTTAATGAACCGTCTCCCCGCCCTCGTAAAAGAGGGCTTCGACGAATTCTTCGGCGTTGAATTCCCTGAGGTCCCCGAGGGCCTCGCCGATACCGATGAACCTTACGGGTATGTTGAGCTCGTCGGCGATCGCTATTATCACCCCGCCCTTGGCCGTGCCGTCGAGCTTCGTGAGTATTATGCCGGTCACGCCGAGGGCGTCGTTGAACATCTTGGCCTGCTGAACGGCGTTCTGGCCCGTCGTGGCGTCGAGGACGAGGAACGTCTCGTGGGGCGCGCTTTCCATCTCTCGCGATATGACGCGCTTCATCTTTTTTATCTCGTCCATGAGGTTGCCCTTGGTGTGGAGCCTGCCGGCGGTGTCGATAATGAGGACGTCCGTCCCGCGGGCGGATGCGGCCTTGACCGCGTCGAACGCCACGGAGGACGGGTCCGCGCCGCTATGTCCCTTGATGAAGTCGGTGCCGACGCGTTTCGACCATACCTCGAGCTGCTCCGTCGCCGCCGCCCTGAACGTGTCCCCGGCAGCGACCATGACCTCCCGGTTTTCTTTCCTTAGCCTGCTGGCGAGCTTGCCTATGGACGTCGTCTTGCCGACGCCGTTTACGCCCGCGATCATTATGACGAAAGGCTTTTCCGATATCGAAAGCGGTTTTGCCTCGGCGCCCTTGAGTATGGCGAGTATCTCTTCCTTGAGTGCGTCGGTTATAGCCCCGGAGTCGGCGAGCGATTTTTTCTTCAGCTTCTCCTGGACCTTTTCCCTGAGCTTCATTGTCGTCCCCATGCCGAGGTCGGCCATTATGAGCGTTTCCTCGAACTCGTCCCAGAGGTCGTCGTTTATTTCCCTGTTCGAAATCACTTCGCCGAGCTTGCCGAGAAACCCGGTGTGGGTCTTCGAGAGCCCTTTTCTCAGCCTCGCGAAGAGCCCTTCTTTCGTTTCGGGGACTTCTTCGACTACGGGCTCGGGCTCCGGCTCGGGAGCGGGGGCCTCCGGCACGGGGGCGGGTTCGGGCTCGGCCGGGGCAGGTTTCGCCTCCCGTACGGGCTCGACGGGGAGGGGCTCAGGCCCGGGCAGCGGTGCCGGCTTTACCTCCGGCGCAGGCGGAGTCTCTCTTTTTGCCGGAACAGGTTCGGGCTCTCTTATCACTTCGTGAGGCGGGGCCTTGAACACCTCTAAATCGGGCGGCGGAACCGCTTTTGCCTCGGGCTCCTCTTCCAACGGGGCCTTCGGCTCCGGCTGTGCGGGCTCCTTGGGCTTCTTCTCCTCGAAAAGAAACGAGAGTATGAATGCCACGATCAGTAGAACGAGGAATATAGCGGCCACTGCGGCGAGGTCCGAGTACGGACTCGGCAGCATGGTGTTCAGGTATGAAAATATTTCTTCCATGGTAATGTAAAGCCTCCTTAAAAACCGCCGTTCGATCCGGCTCTATGCCGCGCTATGCGCGCCAAGCCGGTTTTAGGATAACATAAGCGGTGTATCCGTATCCCGTTCCCATCTATACGGAGAGGCTTTAATATACTTTTAAGGGCCGGGTTTTCAATATCCTCGGCCCGGCGCGCCTGGGAGTCGCGGTGCGGACGGCCCCGGGCGGCGCATAACCCGCGGGAAAGTAAGGATGTTTTTTTCGATACTTGAACAGCCGAAGCCGTCATGGATATAATAGAAGGAATGTCCGGCGGTTTCGTCCATCTTCACCTCCACTCGCAGTACTCGCTCCTCGACGGGGCAATAAAGTTCGATGACCTTTTTCCCCAGGCAAAGGAATTCGGGATGGAGGCCGTGGCCCTAACGGACCACGGGAACCTTTTTGGTGCGTACGACTTCTACAAGTCCGCAGTGGGCGCCGGCATAAAGCCGATCATCGGCTGTGAGCTTTACATAACCCAGAAGCTGAACCGCGACAATCCGTCCGACGGAAAGACGCATCACCTTACGGTCCTCTCGATGAACCGTGAGGGGTACAGGAACCTATCGCAGCTCGTCACCAAGGCCTACTTCGATGGATTTTACAGGCGTCCGCGCATCGACCACGATCTCCTCGACCGGCACAGGGGGGGGCTGATCGTCCTTAGCGGGTGCCTCAACAGCGAGCTGTCGAAGGCGATTTTCAGTAAGGACATGAACGCAGCGCTGGGCGTCGCCTCTATGTACAGGGAGATGTTCGGCGACAGGTATTACCTGGAGGTGCAGGCGACGGGGCTCCCCGAGCAGAAGAGGGTGAATAAGAAGGTGAAGGAAATCGGCGAGAAGCTGAATATCCCCGTCGTCGCGACGAACGACTGCCATTTCCTAAGGCAGAGCGATTCGCGGCCGCACGACGCGCTCCTTTGCATTCAGACGGGGTCTTCGCTCCAGGACGAGAACAGGTTCAAGTTCCAGGGTGACCAGTATTACCTCAAATCCGAGGGCGAGATGCTGCGCGACCTCGAAGGGTTCGAGGACGCGATACGTATGACGGGGGAGGTCGCGAAGAGGTGCGATTTTGAATTCGAGCGCGACGGGTACAAGCTCCCCGAATTCGAGGTAGAGGGCGGGAAGTCTCTCGACGAGTACATGGCGGAGCTCGCGAGGCAGAGGCTCGCGGAGCGTATAAAGAGCGGCGAAATACCCGATGAAAAATCGGGCGAGTACACGGAAAGGCTCGAAACCGAGATCGAAATAATCCAGAAGATGGGTTTTTCGGGATATTTCCTCGTAGTCGCCGACTTTATAAACTATGCGAAGTCGAACGGAATCCCCGTGGGCCCGGGACGCGGAAGCGCCGCCGGGAGCCTCGTCGCATACATACTGGGCATAACGGGCGTCGACCCGATTCCGTACAACCTCATCTTCGAAAGGTTCCTTAACCCCGAGCGCATCAGCATGCCCGACATAGACATAGACTTCTGCGCCGAGGGACGGGACGAGGTCATAAGGTACGTCACGCGGAAATACGGCGAGAACAAGGTCGCCCAGATCGGCACCTTCGGAACCATGTCGGCCAAGGCAGTCGTCAAGGACGTGGGCAGGGTGCTCGGCATCCCCTACGCGGACGTGGATAAAGTGACGAAGCTCATCCCGAGCTTCAGGGGCAAGGTGTTCAGCATCGACAAGGCGCTCGAAAGCGTCCCCGAGCTGAGGAAGCTCATCGAGGGCTCGCCCCGGCTGCAGGAGCTTATAGAGCTTGCGAGGCCTCTCGAAAACATGGTGAGGCATTCCTCGACGCACGCCGCCGGAATAGTGATAGCCAACGAGCCCCTCGCCGATTACATACCTTTATACAAAGGCGCCAACAACGAAATCGTGACCCAGTTCGACATGACCACTGTCGAAGAGCTCGGCTTCGTGAAATTCGACTTCCTGGGGCTCAAGACGCTGACCGTAATAGACAAGGCGCTTAAGCTCATAAAGGAAAACTACGGTGACGACGGAAGCCTCGACATCAATAAAATCCCGCTCGACGATCAGGCCGTTTACAGTCTCCTCGCGAGCGGTAAGACCCGCGGCATATTCCAGATCGAATCGTCGGGGATGAAGGAGCTCCTGGCGAAGCTCCAGGCGACGGACTTCGAGGACATCATCGCGGTACTCGCCCTTTACAGGCCGGGCCCTCTCGACAGCGGCATGGTCGATGAATACATCAGCCGGAAACACGGGAAGAAGATTCAGTATCCGCTGCCCGAGCTCCAGGAGGTTCTCAAAGACACCTACGGACTCTTCGTCTACCAGGAGCAGATAATGAAGACGGCGAGCGTCGTCGCCAGCTACAGCCTCGGGGAAGCCGACCTTCTCCGCCGCGCCATGGGCAAGAAGAAGCCCGAGGAGATGAAGGCCCAGAGGGAGAGGTTCCTCACCGGAGCGAAGGAAAAGGGGATCAAGGACAAGAAGGCCGAGGAGATATTCGACGCGATGGAGAAGTTCGCCGAGTACTCCTTCAACAAGAGCCACAGCACCGCATACGCCCTAATAACATATCAGACCGCTTATTTGAAAACTCACTACCCCGCTGAGTTCATGGCCGCGCTGATGTCGGTCGAATCGGGCAATACGGACAAGGTCATATCCAGCATCACCGAATGCAAGCAGATGGGCATTCCCGTTCTCGCGCCGGACGTGAACGTGAGCCTCGACGGCTTTACGGCGTCCAACGGCAGCATCCGCTTCGGCCTCGCCGCGATAAAGAACGTCGGCGAAGGGACGGTGGAAGCTATAATCAACGCCCGCAAAGAGAAAGGGAAATTCTCTTCCATCTTCGAATTCTGCGAGAACGTCGAGGCCAGGAAGCTGAACCGAAGGACGTTCGAGAGCCTCATAAAAAGCGGCGCTTTCGATTCGCTCGGCGTAAACAGGGCGAGCCTGATGGAGTCGCTGGATATGCTCCTCAGCTACACGTCCATAAGGCAGAAGAGCTCGGTGGACGGGCAGCACAGCCTCTTTTCCCTTAACGACGCGATCGCGCTTCCGAAGCTCGCCGAGCTCGAAGAATGGGGAGAGAAGGAGCTCCTTAAGAACGAGATGGACATGCTTGGATTTTACGTCACCAGCCATCCGCTTACGAAATATCTGTCAGAGCTCGGGAAGGCGTCGATCATCGACACGGAGTCGCTCTTCGAAATAAAGGAGAAGCAGGAAGTCACGGTAGCCGGCGTCGTGCGTACACTTACCGTAAAGCATACGAAGAGCGGTACGGGGATATTCGGGAACCTCATCATCGAGGACCTTAACGGCTCCATCGAGATTGTAATATTCAACGACCTTTTGAGGAAGTCGCTTCACCTGCTCGAAGACAAGATAGAGCCCGTCATCATAAAAGGCGTGCTGGAGCCGGGAGAGGACAGGGTGAAGATGCGCGCCGTCGAGATCATGCCTATAAAGGGCATGCGGAGCGGGTCTACGGTTCACATAAGTCTCGGGAACGGCTCGCTAAGGGAGGAAGACTTCATCCGCCTTAAGGAGATATTGAACTCCTACCCGGGGCAGGCGCTGGTGCACGTTCACCTGGAGACGGACCACGGCGAGGCAGTCATAGAGGTCGAGGACAACAGGGTGGACATCGAGGATAATTTCATATACGAAGTCGAGTCGCTCCTGGGCAAGAACTCGCTCAGGCTTTCCTAATCTTCCGCGAGCGCGGAGTCTATAATTTCTTTGAGCTTATCGGGGTCGCTGGTTACGACGAAGACTTCCTGCACGGAAGTGCCGCTCCTGGCTATGAGCTTTGCGCCGCTCACGGTGTTGTACCTGTACCTGACTTCGAGGTTCTCCCCCGTCTTCCTGGCGACTTTTATCTCGCCGGGGATTATCGATTCGACAAAATCCTGCGTCGAGAGCCTGTCCTCGAGGAATCTTCTAAGCCCCTTGATTATGCTGTGCTGACGCTTGATCTTGTTCTTACGGTGCTTCATCTGTCTTGAGCGGTATTAGCGGTTTGGGTTAAATATACAAGGATATTGCCTTCTTTCCTAACGGTTGGCCGCGCCGCGTGAGCGGCGCGCCAAATATGCGGCGGGTGACCCACGTATGAAAAGGATAACGGAGCTCGATTTCGACAACGCTTACCGGAGGCTCCCCGGGGATTTTTACGACGTCGTCCACCCGACGCCGCTTAAGAATCCCCGCCTGGTTTCTTTTAACCCCGACGCGGCGGCGCTCATAGACCTCGACCCCGAAGAGGCGAATAACCCGGGCTTGCCCCTTTACCTCTCGGGAGCGAGGGCTATACCGGGCTCGGAGCCGCTCGCGATGTATTACACCGGGCATCAGTTCGGCGTCTATAACCCCGACATCGGCGACGGGAGGGCGATACTCCTGGGCGAAGTCAGGAATTCGCGCGGCGGGAAATGGGACCTCCATCTTAAGGGGGCGGGAAGGACGGCGTACGCCCGCGTATTCGACGGGAGGGCGGTGCTCCGGTCCGTCATACGGGAGTACCTCTCCAGCGAGGCGATGCACGGCCTCGGCATTCCGACGACGCGGGCGCTTTCGATAGTCGGCAGCGACGAGAAGGTCGAGCGCGAGACGACGGAAAGGGGAGCGACGCTCCTCAGGATGGCGGAGACGCACGTCCGCTTCGGCTCGTTCGAGGGGTTTCACTATACGGGACGCGGGGACTACGTGAAGCTCCTCGCGGATTACGTGATAGATGGCTTCTTCCCTCACCTCGCAGGGGAGGAAGGCAGATACGCCTCGTTCTTGTCCGGGGTCGTGGACAGGACCGCGAAGCTGATCGCGCTGTGGCAGGCATGCGGGTTTACGCACGGCGTCATGAACACGGACAACATGTCGATCATAGGACTGACCCTCGATTACGGCCCGTTCGGATTCCTCGAAGAGTACAGCCCGGAATATATTCCGAACCACTCTGACCACTTCGGGAGATATTCGTTCGGCAACCAGCCGTCGATAGCGCTCTGGAACCTCCAGAAACTGGCGGAAGCCCTCGGGAGCGTCGTTCCCCGCGAGATATCGCAGGAGATAGTGTTCAATTTCCGCGGGCTCTACGGGAAATACTATCTCGAAATCATGAAGCAGAAGCTGGGACTTCTCTCGGACGACCCCAGGGATCCGGCGCTGATAAAGGGCCTTCTCTCTATACTGGAAGAAACTAAAACCGACTATACGAATTTCATGAGGGGGCTGGGCGATTTTTCGGCCGAGGACGGTGCAAGAAACGAACACCCCGCGCGGATGCTCGGCGAAAGTTCGGCGTTTAAGGAATGGGCCGCAGCATACAGGAGGAGGCTCGTATCCGAAGGGAGCATAGACGCGGAGCGGAAGGAAGCGATGAGCTCCCTAAATCCGAAATATATCCTCAGGAATTATCTCGCCGAGAGGGCGATAAGAAAAGTCGAGGACGAAGGGGATTACGCCGAGATAGAGAGGCTCCGTATCCTCCTCAAAAATCCCTTTTCGGAGCAGCCCGGTTTCGGCGAGTATTCAAAGCCGACGCCGCCCTCCGAGCGCGGGCTCGTCATAAGCTGCTCGTCGTAGGATACGGCCTCGGGCCGGGTAGGGCCCCCGTTACTTACCTTCGAGGTAGGCGGCGATAATTTTCTTCACGCCGTGGGCGAGGAAAGAAACCGTGACCTTCGCGGTGTCCCCTTCGCCCTCGACCTTCGTGATCGTCCCCGGTCCGAAAGACGGGTGGTGGATTTTCTGCCCCGGCTTGTAGCGGGAGTTCCCCGGTTTCGGCGGCGGGGGTGCCGCACTCGAAGCGCGCGCACTGCGCCTCGTCGAGGCTTTACTCCTCGGGGCGAAGCTGCGGGCGCTTTCCCTCAACAGCCCGCCGTAATAATTCTTCACTTCGATCAGCTCCTCGGGGAGCTCGGATACGAACCTCGACGGCGTCGGCCGCTCTTCCTTGCCGAAGAACCTCCTGCTCCTCGCGCCTGTGAGATAAAGCTTTTCCCTCGCGCGGGTGATGCCGACGTAAAAGAGCCGCCTCTCTTCCTCGACGTCGCCGTCGTCCTTTATAGAGTTGTAATGCGGGATGAGTTTTTCTTCCATGCCTATGATAAAGACGACGGGGAATTCGAGGCCCTTCGCGCTGTGGAGGGTCATGAGCGCGGCGCGCTCTTCCTTGCCGCTGTAGCTGTCGATGTCGCTCGATAGCGTGATCCGGTCGAGGAATTCCCTGACCCCGGCCCCTTCCTCTTCCCTTTCGAATTCGGCAGCGACGTTGAAAATTTCACCGACGTTTTCCCGTCTTTCGGGTTCTTTCTCCAGGAGCTCCAGGTATCCCGTCTTTTCGAGGACCCTGTCTATCGTCTCGCCGATGCCGTGATTCTCCTCGAATTCTATCAGACCCTCCAGCATCGACAGGAATTTTTTGAGGGCGAGTGTCGTCCTCTGGGGGAATGCGTTCTCCGATACGGATTTCCTGATTGCCTCGACGAAGGGGATGTCCTCATTGGCGGCGAGGCGGGCCACTTCGTCTATAGTACTCTTCCCAATGCCGCGCGGCGGAACGTTGATGATCCTCCTGAGGCTGAGGTCGTCGTTCGGGTTCGCTATTACGCGGAGAAACGCCGTGAGGTCCCTTATCTCGGCCCTCTGGTAAAAGCCCGTAGCGCCTACTATCGTGTAGGGGACGTCCTTACGGAGGAGCTCCTCTTCTATCACCCTCGACTGGTTATTCGTCCTGTAGAAAACGGCTATGTCCCTGTATGACCTGCCGCCGGAAGCCTCGGACTCTATCCCGGAGACTACGTACCTCGCCTCCTCCCTCTCGTCCACGGCCTCGTAATACGAGAGCTTCTCGCCCTCGGGGTTGTCCGTCCAGAGGTTCTTTTCGTGCCTGTTCCTGTTCTTCGTTATGAGCCCGTTCGCGGCATCGAGGATGTTCTTCGTGGACCTGTAGTTCTTTTCGAGCTTGATTATGCTAGAGCTCGGGAAGTCCTTCTCGAAGTTGAGAATGTTCGTGATGTCGGCCCCTCTCCATCCGTAGATCGACTGGTTGTCGTCGCCGACGACGAAGATATTTTCGTGCTTTCCGGACAGCATTCGGACCATCCTGTACTGGACGTGATTCGTATCCTGGTACTCGTCCACAAGTATGTGGCGGAACTGCTCCTGGTAAGCATGCAGCACCTCGGGCCTTTCCTCGAAAAGCCTGACCGTAACGTGCAGGAGGTCGCCGAAGTCGAGCGCGTTCAGCTTACGCATCTCCTTTTCGTAAAGCTCGTATATGTTCGACAGGTGCTCGTCGAGCTCGTCGTTGCCGGTGTCGCCGGGTTTGCCGCCCCTGTTCTTGGCGCGGTCTATGCGTGTCCTCACGAACCGGGGCTCGATTCCCCGCTCGCCGATGTTGAGCCGCACCATGCATTCCTTGATGAGGCGCACCTGGTCGGCGTCGTCGTATATGGCGAAGTTACGGTCAAAGCCGGGGAGCTTGTCGATGTCGCGCTTCAGTATCCTGAGCGCGGTGGAATGGAACGTCCCTATCCAGAGGCTCCTCGCGCTCCCCGGGATGAGGTGCGAGACGCGCTCCCGCATCTCGTTTGCGGCCTTGTTCGTGAACGTTACGGCGAGTATCCGGTGCGGGCTCACGCCCTCTTTCGTCACGAGGTAGGAGATTCGTTCGGTTATTATTTTCGTCTTGCCCGAACCTGCGCCGGCGAGGACAAGAAGCGGCCCCCCGGGGTGCGTCACCGCGGCGTGCTGGGACGGATTAAGGGTATCTTTTTTCGCTGTAGTCATGTGTGCTCGTAAGAGTCGTGCGGGGTGAAAAAGCCTTCGATTTAATGGCTGGGGCGGGTGGACTCGAACCACCACAGCAGGCTCCAAAGGCCTGAGTCCTGCCAATTAGACGACGCCCCAACACATAGGGCCTAAGGTTACCAAGATTTAGAAGTCAAGGCAAAAATTCACGGGCCGGGCGCGCTTGACAGTTATGGTATTATATAAGAAAATATCACTCTTCTTTGAATTTGGAGCGCGTAGCTCAGGGGGAGAGCGCTTGCTTGACACGCAAGAGGTCGCAGGTTCAAATCCTGCCGTGCTCACCATTTAAGTCACTTGTGGAAGAGCCCGGGCCGGGAAGAGGCGCGATGTCTCCATCCCGGCCTTTTCGCATTTTCAGGCGGCTTTCTTCATCATTTCGTGTGTAACCGTTGTGAGCTGCTCTTAGGGCCGGGTGCACATTTCCTCTTCTTCTCTCATTATGTTTTTGTAGACGGGTATCGATTCGACGTCGCCCACCCTTTCCGCCGCCGCGATAAGCGATTTGTTCTTGTTGAAACATTTTTTCACCTCGAAAAGCTTCGTTCGATATATTGATATTATGACCCGCTGATGTATATTTCCTCTTCTTAAGGCGGCGCAGGCTGAATAAAACCCGCGCCCCGCTAAAGTTAATTGGAGTGGCGAGCCGGCAGAAAATGCCGGCCTTTCAGAGATCGGCGGCTATGAAGTCCGCCGTGCTCACCACGCACTATCGGAGATTATGGACGAAGTTCGAATAACCCTCCCCGACGGGTCGGAAAAGGCCTTTCCAAAGGGCGCTACCGTGGGGGAGATAATAAACTCGACCGGGATTGCGAAAGCCGCCATCGGCGCAAAGGTGAACGGGAAGCTGGCTGACTTCTGGTATGAAGTCGATTCCGACGCCGCGCTCGAGCCTGTGAAAGAGGGCTCGGAGGACGGGCTCGCGCTCATAAGGCACACGGCGGCCCACGTTATGGCCGAAGCCGTGCAGTCCCTTTTCCCCGAAGCCAGGGTCACTATAGGCCCCGTCATCGAGAACGGCTTTTACTACGACTTCGACTTCCCGCGCGGCTTCACGCCCGAGGACCTCGAAAAGATCGAGGAGAAGATGAAGGAGATAGTAGGCCGGAAGAAGCCCCTCGTCAGGAAAAAGGTTTCGAGGGAAGAAGCGATCAGGATATTCACGGACGAGGGCGAAAACTATAAGGTCGAAATAATAAACGACCTCCCCGAGGCGGACCAGATAACGATATACGACCAGGAAACATGGCACGACCTCTGCCGCGGCCCTCACGCCCCGTCTACGGGGGACGTGAAGGCGTTTAAGCTCCTTACCTCGGCCGGCGCATACTGGAGGGGCAGCGAAAAGAACCCGATGCTCCAGCGCATATACGGCACCGCGTTCTGGGACAGAAAGGAGCTCAAGGCCTACCTCGACAGGCTCGAAGAGGCGAAAAAGCGCGACCACCGAAAGCTCGGAAAGGAGCTCGACCTCTTCTCTATACAGGACGAGACCGGCGCGGGGCTCGTTCTCTGGCACCCGAAGGGGTCGAGAGTCAGACGCGTTATCGAAGACTTCTGGCGAAAGGAGCACGAGAGGGCGGGATACGATCTTCTCTATACGCCGCACATAGCGAAAATCGACCTCTGGAAGACGAGCGGGCACGTAGACTTTTACAAAGAGAACATGTACCCCCGCATGGAAATGGAGAACACGGAATATCAGTTAAAGCCGATGAACTGCCCTTTCCATATTATGATTTATAAGACCGGAGTCAGGAGCTACAGGGATCTTCCCCTGAGATGGGCCGAGATCGGGACCGTTTACCGCTACGAGCGCTCGGGCGTTCTGCACGGTCTACTCAGGGTCAGGGGGTTCTCGCAGGACGACGCACACATATTCTGCAGGCCGGACCAGATGGAGAGCGAGGTCATAGGGGTTCTCGACCTCACGATGCTCTTCCTTAAAACCTTCGGCTTTGACGATTACGAGATATACCTTTCGACGAGGCCCGAAAAGTTCGTCGGGGAAGTGGACGGATGGGACAGGGCGACCGAGGCGCTCCACGATGCGCTCGACGCCAGGGGGCTCCCCTATGAAGTAGACGAGGGGGGCGGGGCCTTTTACGGACCGAAGATTGACCTTAAAATTAAAGATGTTTTGGGCAGAGCTTGGCAGTGCTCTACAGTTCAGGTAGATTTTAATCTTCCCGAAAGGTTTGGTATGGCCTATGTCGGGGAGGATAACGCCCGGCACAGGCCGATTATGATCCACAGGGCCATATTCGGCTCGATGGAGCGTTTTTTTGGAGTGCTGATAGAGCATTACGGCGGCGCATTCCCGCTTTGGCTCAGCCCGGTCCAGGTCAGGATAGCGACCATAGGGGACGAGCAGTCCGGGTATGCCGAAGAGCTTTATCAGACATTGAAGGAGAAAGGTATCAGAACAGAAACAGATATAAGGAATGAAAAACTGGGTTTAAAAGTAAGGGAGGCGCAGTTAGAAAAGATTCCGTATTTGCTTGTGGTCGGCAGAAACGAAATGGAGACGCGCACTGTTGCCCCGCGGAAACTCGGGGGAGCTAACATGCCCTCGGCGACGATAGACGAATTCCTCGCACAAATAGCCGGAGAGCTCGATCCCGGCGCCTGGAGGGAGGCGGGTAGTCGTTCGTGAGGGGTTCAAGAGGAAGCAGCAGAGAGCCTGAAGTCCGGATCAACCAGAGAATAAGGGCCCGTGAAGTGCGTCTTATCGGCGAAGACGGCCAGCAGCTCGGAGTAGTGCCTATAAAAGAGGCCCTCGCAATGTCCGAGGAAAGGGGTATCGATCTCGTCGAAGTCGCTGCCAACGCCAATCCTCCCGTAT
>JADLGH010000019.1 GCA_020849425.1 Candidatus Dadabacteria bacterium | reverse complement strand
GCCTCGTACATAATGAACGACCTTTACAGACGGTTCCTCTACAAGGACGGGACGGAGAGGCACTACGTGATGGTCTCCCGCGTCTGCACGCTCGTCCTCACGGTACTCGCCGGCTACTTCGCGATGCATATAAGCAACATAGGAAAGGCCTGGATTTTCCTCTGGGCGATGAGCGCCGGAATCGGGCTCGTGTTGATACTGAGGTGGTTCTGGTGGAGGGTGAACGCATGGACGGAGATTTCTGCACTGGCGTCGTCGCTCGCGGCGATCTTCGCGCTCGTCCTCTACACCAGATCGCAGGGCATACCGCTCGAGCTTAAGCACCAGATCCTGGTCATCCCCGTTTCCGTGCTCACATGGATTATCGTGACGTTCGCGACCAAACCCGAGCCGCTCGAAACCCTTAACGAGTTCTACAAGAGGGTAAAGCCGTGGGGGTGGTGGAAGCCCGTTAGCGACCTCAATCCCGACATCGAAAAGCCCCGGTTCACGCCGGTGCTCGTCAACTGGGTTCTCGGTGTCTCCTTTATTCTCTTCGGGATGATGGGTTCCGGAAAGATGCTCCTGGGCTCGACGTTTTGGGGGCTCGTAATGGTCGTAATATCAATAATTTCGGGCGCTGCCGTCTATTCCAGGCTCAGAAAGGAGCTCAAAGACCCGGCCTGAATCTTCTCGTCCGAACACCCCTCAGCTTTAAAAATCCCCGGAGTATGTTATAACTTATCTGTAGTTCTTGGTCCGGGAACGAACAATGGCTATCAAAATCAAGGTACTCAAGCATCCTGAGCTCACGTGGTACGAAAAGCTCTATCTTCCGCAGATAGTGCACGGGCTCTATCTTACCATTATGCACCTGATTAAATTCCGGCCGATAACAGTTCAGTACCCCGAAGAGGTGAAGGAGCTTCCGCCGAGATACAGGGGACTTCACGTCATGCCGGGGGATGACGACGGAGAAATAAGATGCGTCGCATGCAAGCTGTGCGAGGTCGCCTGCCCGACGCAGGCCATCTCGATAGTAGCCGAGCCGGCGGACGATTACGGAATCGAAAGAAGGCCCAAGGTCTACAACATCGATTTCATGAGATGCGTCTTCTGCGGCTTCTGCGTCGAGGCCTGCCCCTGCGATGCGCTCCGCATGGGGATGAAGTACGAGCTCGCTTCTTACAACCGCGCCGGTCTCGTCCACACGAAGGAAGTCTTCTTCGACCCGAACGTCATCAGCCAGGCGCCGAGGGACAACGCAAACTTCCTCTACGAGATGGGCAAGGGGAATATTCTCGACAAGCCCGAAGAAATCGAAAAGGTCAAAAAGCTCACCGGAACATACACCTCGTCCGACTGACGCCGCCCGCGGAGTTATATCCCGCCGGGGCTATTTTCGCTTCGACAATTTCTTTCCGAGCCAGCAAAGGCCGTAAGAAACGCCGCTGTAGAAGAAATAGAGAAAGTGCATCGGTATGGCCATGAGGGTGAAGCCGAGCCCTCTTTCTTCGAGAAAAAACACGTAGAGCCGCCTGTTAAGCACGATGAGCGAAATGACCAGTACGGCGGAGAGTATAAGCGCCGGGTAGAGAACGTCCGGGCTTCCGAACAGGGCGGCGAAGACGGTAACCAGAACGGCGACGGACAGTATGCCTACAAGGGCGGCGCTAACCCTGTCGGCTGTGCTGACGTTCATGTCCCTCGGCGAGAATCCGCTTTCGAGCATGAGCTTCGACCACGGCACGGCGCGCCGGGATACGTCGGTTCTCAGCATCGACCAGAAGCTCCATTCCTTAAGATGCTTCACCTGAAGCTCCTTGTCGAGGAGTATCCTGTGGCCCTTACGCTTCATCCTGTACCCGAGCTCTATATCCTCGATCGAAGGTTTCGAGAAACGCACCCTGTCGAACCCGCCCATCTCCATGAATACGTCCTTTCTTACCGCGCCGCAGCCCGACCAGAACGTGCTCGCGTTGCCGCGGGATTTTTGGTGGACGTAATGGTGGAGAAGATTCCGGTATTGGGACAGGAAATCGGGCGCCGACGGCTCGGTGTCGTAGGAGCCGAATACGGCCGTTATATCCGGATTCCCGGAGAAGGCATCGAGTATGCGCGTTATGGTGTCGCCCCTCACGAGCACGTCCGCATCGATGAACAGCACGATCGGCGCCGCGGCGGCGGCGGCCCCCTCGTTCCTGGCGGCGGCGGGGCCGTAGTTCCGCCCAAGCTCGAGGACCTTGACGCCGAAATCTTTGGCCATTGCGGCCGAGCCGTCCCTGGAGCCGTCGTCTACTACTATCGTTTCGAATTCTGTATGAAACGATGCCTTGAGCGCGTGAAGGCACATCGACAGATACGATTCCCCGTTGTGAACGGGTATGACGACGGATATGTCGGGATTCCTGGAATTCATATCGATAATGCTAGCTCCCCGTCGTGGCGAGCCTGTAAAATTCACCCTTAAGCTTCATGAGATCCGATTCACGGCCGGATTCGACGACCCTGCCGTCTTTAAGCACGATGATCTGGTCCGCGTTTTTAATCGTCGAGAACCTGTGCGCTATGATGATAACCGTCCTGTTCCTGCTGAGCTCGGTTATCGCCCTGTGTATGAGCTGCTCCGTAGCGGTATCGAGGGAGCTGGTGGCCTCGTCGAGGATAAGAATCTCCGGGTTTTTGAGCGTCGCCCTGGCGATCGAGATCCTCTGCCTCTGCCCGCCCGAAAGCCTTATGCCCCTCTCGCCGAGTATCGTGTCGTACCCCTCCGGGAGCGCCGAAATGAATTCGTCGGCTCCCGCCCTCTTCGCGGCGTCCACGATTACATCGTTCGTGTAATCTCCCGTGAGGCCGAAAGCTATATTATTCCTGACGGTATCGTTAAATATAAATGTATCCTGGCTTACCATGCCCACGTGGCGAAGGTACGACTCCACGTTGTAGTCGGGGAGAGGCTTTCCGTCGATGAGAACCCTGCCCGACTGCGGGTCGTAGAACCTCAGCAGGAGATTTATGACCGTGGACTTCCCGGCTCCGGATTTACCGACTATGGCGGTCGTCTTTCCCTTGGGTATGAAGAAATTCGTCTCCGAGAGGGCTGTCCTCTCCCCTTCGTTGTATGAGAATGTCACGGTATCGAACGTTATACCCTTTTCGAGGCCGGAGTAAACCAGCTCTCCGTCCGTGATCCGGGGCTTGTTGTCGGTCCTTACGAGGTCGAAGACCGTGTCGAAGGCGGGTAGCCTGCTGACTATTATACCCCTCGTCTGATTCATGAGCTTGAGCACAGGCAGAATGCGGGCGATTATGTATATAAATGGAAGTATCTGCGTCAGGACGAGCCTGTAGTCCATGGCCGAGCTCTTTATCGCTATAAAAAAGAGCACCCCTATGGCGACGACGCCGAAGGCCTCCGTTACGACGTGCACCATGAACGTCGTGAAGTTGACGTTCAGCTGATGGCGCGCGTGGCTTTCTATGTATGTATTTAGCTTCGCTATCTGCTCCTCTTCTTTCGTGAAGGATTTTATGACCTGTATGCCCGAAAGCGTTTCGTGAAGCGAGGACGTAAGCTCCCTACCGGTATTCACGAGCCGCCGGCCGTACATCGAAAGCCGCCTTATGTATATCGAGACCGCGTATGCTATGACCGCCGCGAGGACTATCGAGACCAGGGTCAGCTTCCACGAGAATATAACGAGAAGGACGAGGAGGATGACGCACGACATCACGTAGCCGGCCATCTCGACAATTTTCTTTATGAGGTCGTCGGTCAGGACGGTGTTGTATATCGTCCTCTCGACGAGGTCGCCCGTTTTCACCGTGTTGTAGAACCCCATTCCGGCATGTACGAGCGAGTTCACGACCCTGGTGCGGAGGTTCGCTACGAGCCTCGCCGTGAGCCAGTAGGCCAGGTACTGAGAGACTCCGAGGACTATGTTCTTCAGGACTACGCCGCCCACGACGAATGTGAGCGAGAGCAGTATCTGGGTTTCGATGGGGTACGCCGAGAATATTTCTATCAGGGAGCGGAGCGCCTCGGGCAGCTGGTCGTAGTTCTTTATCTGCTGTATTCCGGCGAGGAGCGGAACGAGCATGCCTATGGATATGCCCTCGAACGCGGACGCCAGAAAGAGGAGAAAAAGAAGTAGCGCAATGTGGGCTTTGTACGGCCGGACGAGGTCGAGTACGAATTCTCTTTTTAGTTTCTTTTCGTCTTTCAATTCACACATTCCGGAAGATTATAACCCCTAAAAGCCAAGTTATTTTACTCTATATTAGGCCGACTGGAAAAAGGCCCGGAAACCCGGGATCTTGTGAGGCCGGCCCGAAAGCCCCGGTAGAGGGGGCCTCCGGGGGCGATGCGAAGCCGGGGATGAAGGGGTCTTATCTCTGCCTGAACATCACGATGCGGTTATAGAGCCATCCGACGAACGTCCCCGTTATGGTTCCGAGGGCAAAGCCGTAGATGAATCCGACGACGCTTCCCAAAAACGAGACGCTGTAGCCTATGAAGAACTGGCTCAAAAGCCCGAGGTGGGGACCGACGACGTACTCCCCGGCGCTGTTGGGCTGCGGGCCCTTCACCAAAAGCCAGTTCGTGGCTATGAAAATAAGGAGCCCGAGGAGTATGCCGAATACGAGCCCCATGGATTTGGCGTTCAGGAGGGCGACCGCCTGAAGCAGCTTCTCTTCTTCTGTCTTCTGTTTCGTCATGGCGGTTTATATCATATATAATCTATGAAATTCTTGAAAGACGAGAGCTCCCTTTCACGCTTTATCTTGAATATGAAAATTCCTGTAAGAAAGTTTCTCATATAGGCGAACAGCCATCCGAATATAAATCCCCAGAAGAACGAGTATCCGAACCCCATGAAGGCCCCCTCGATGCTGATCGTGTAGCCGGCGAAGTACTGGTTTAGAAGCCCGACGTATTTATACGCTTCCGTGCCGCCTTTGAGGATGAGGAAAATAGTCGCCATGAAAACCGCCAGCCCCGAAACCGTCCCCACGGACAGGGCGAAGGCGAGCTTGTCGAGCCTCGCAAAGGCTTTTATGATAGCCTGCTCTATCGGCCTGGGCACGCTTTCCGGCACCCTGGGCTGCGTCGACGAGAGCCCCTCGTACTCCGAAAGCCCGTAATCACCGGCTTCGCCTTCTTCATGGTATTCCTGGTCGGTGTTGACCCTCCATAGGTCGTAGTCGGCGCCCGATATGTTCCTTGCCGCCAGCATGGCCGTCAGCATGGAATGGTCCTGGTTATTGTATTTATGCATGCCGTTACGGCCGACGAGCTGAAGGTTGTCTATACCGGAAAGATAGCCGCGTATGGTTGCGAGGGACTCCCTGTAGGTGGAATCGTAAACAGGGTAGGCCTTCGGCATCCTGACCACAGTGCCGTCTACGACAAGCGACGGGTCGCAGAGGCCGATCATGCCGAGCTCCTTTTTCCCGAGCTCTATGAGGTCCCGGTCGCTCATCGTCCAGAGCCCGTCCCCCTCGAAACAGAAATATTCGAGCCCGAGACACGTCTTTTCGGGGTCGGGCACCATCTCCTCGCTCCAGTTCTTAAAGTTCTGTATCCTCCCGAGCCTTACGCCCGGGTCGTGTATGTATATCCAGTTGTCCGGACAGAGAACGGGGGTGTCGATTATCAGCGAGACGGTCAGGAAGTCCCTGTATTTAAGATCGTTTGCAGCTTTCACAACCTCGTCCGGCGGCGGGGGGTAGATGGCGCCTATGAGCTCCCTTACGGGCATGCTGCTTATGAAGTGCGACCCTCTTACGTCCCTTTCGCCGCCGCCGTGCCTCACCGTCACGCTCTCCACTTTCGCGCCCGAAACGCGGAGCCTGCACACGTCGGCGTTCATGACGAGGTCGCTGCCGTCCCCGGTGATTCTTTGGGCTATGGCTTCCCACATCATGCCCGGGCCGAGCCTCGGGTAATGGAAGCTGTCTATGAGCGTTTTAATTACGTCTTCACGCGAACGGCCCCTGTTCTTTAAAAGAGCGTTCTTCATGGCTTCGAGGAGGGACAGGCCCTTTATCCTCTGTGCGGCCCACTCGGCGCTTATTTCCGTGCACGGGATTCCCCACACCTTTTCCGTGTAGGTCTTGAAGAATAGCTCGTAGAGCCGTTTTCCGAACCGGTTGGATACCCACTTGTCGAACGTCTCCTCGGGCAAATCCGGGAAAGCCTGCGCCTTCAGGTAGCTCACGACTATCATGAAGCTGTTCCAGATCCCGAGCCCGAATACGGCGTTCATTATCTTGAACGGATAGTAAAAGAACTTCTTGTTGTAATAGATGCGGGAAAGGCGCTTTCTTTCGACGAAGTCGGCCCCGAGCACCTCTTCCCAGAGGTCCTCCACGGCCTTTACCTTGGTAAAGAACCTGTGCCCGCCGATGTCGAAGCGGTAGCCCTTGTAGTTGACCGTTCTGGCGATGCCGCCCACGATGTCGTCCTTTTCGAGGACGATGGTCTTCCGGCCCGCCCTGGACAGCTCGTACGCGGCGGTGAGCCCGGCCGGACCCCCGCCGATTATCACAACCCGCTCGTCTGTGAGGCCGTTTCGAGAATCGGGCCCGTCTGTCATATGAGCCTCCGCCCGGGAATAGCGCTATTGTTGCTCTTTCTGGCTTTGGCCATTCCTGAACCATGGGGTAAGCCTGAGTATGCCGGAGATAGTGCTCTTGAGCTGGCTTCTTTCGGTGACGAGGTGTATACCGCCCTTTTTCGAGAAGAACTCTGCAGTCATCGTCCCGGGGTCGACTCCCCTGCCGCCGCTCGTGAGCTTTACGACCCTGTCCCCGGCGAACGCCACCGTCGCCTTCCTTTCCGAGATTACGAAGTCGCCCTGAACGGCATAGCTCGCGAGCGCCCCGCCCGTGGTCGGATGCCCGAGGACGGATATAAACGGCAGCCCGGCGTCCTTGAGTTTTATGATAGAGGAAATCGTTTTCGCCATCTGGTATAGGGCGATAGTGCCCTCCTGCATCCTTGCGCCGCCCGATGCCGTGACGACGACGAGCGGAAGGCCCTCGGCAATGGCGTAATCGATTATCAGCTTCATCTTTTCCCCGAACACCGCACCCATGGAGCCGCCCATGAACCTGAATTCGCTCACCGCGGCGGCGACCGGCAGGCCGTACATGTACCCGTAGCCGACGATGAGCGAGTCCCTCGAGTCCGTACGCCCGGAATTCTTTCTCCTGGCGTCGCTGTAATCGTAGAAATTAAAGCGGTTGTCGATGTCCTCGACGCTGAGGTCCGAATGAAGCTCGTGAAATGAATCTGCATCCAGAAGTAGGTCGAGGTATTCGTGTCCGCCTATCGGGTTCGGCTTTTCGCAGTAAGGGCAGGCGAAATAGTTCTTCTGGAATTCCTCTTTCGCAAAATGCTTTCTGCATCCTGCCCTGACTATCTTGCCTTCCGGGTCCTTCTCGTCGTTACAGAAATGAGGCTCCGCCCCGTACAGGGCGATCTGCATCTGGGAAACTTCGGGAGTAGGGGCCTTGCCGAAGGCATAATGCGGGAGCCAGCTTCTTATCTTTTTGGCTATGGCCTGGTACGTATGCTCGGACCTCTCGACCCCGCCGCATTCCTGAATCTTCTTAACGAGGTTTTCCCGTAGATAATTTACGTCCGTCTTTTCGAGCTCCTCCGATGCGGATACTATTGCTTTCTCTATATTGGCGAGCACCTTTTTCTTGTAGTCCGAAGAGGTCAGGGACGGCTCTTTTATAACGCTGTCAACGATGCCGTACTTCAGCATGTAATCGGACGTCGGCTGAAGGACTTCGAGGGCTTCCTCTATTTTATCGGCGCTTCTGAAGAGTATCGCGGAGCATCCCTCGGCAGTGATGACGGAGTACTCGGCCCGTGCGAGCATGTATCTCCTGTGAGCGAGCTGAAACGCTATTGCGCCGCCGCTGCCGCCGCTGCCGAGGACTATCGATATGGTCTTGGTCTTGAGGGATATCATCCGGGCCTGGCAGTCCGAAATGAGCCACGACTGGAGTTTCCCGGCCGAATATTCGAAGGGGTCGCCGCCGATGGTGTCGACGTATGTATGCAGCATGAGCCCGTTTTCTTCGGCGTAGGTCATCATGTTAAGGGCCAGGGCGTAGCCGTCCGCCTTCACGAGGCCGTAGTTGAGCCTCGTCCTGTCGGCGTCGCTCGACGGCATCTGCTGGGCTATGACGGCGACCTTTTTGCCGGTTTTTCTCAGCTGCGCGGTGCCTATGATGACGGCGGCGTCGTCAACGATGTCGATGATCTGCCCCGTCCTCGAAACGTACTGCATGGGGAAGTCCGGAATCTCGTTGTAAGGCACGAAATTCTTGTAAAGCGAGTCGATTATCTCACCGGATTTAATCTTTTCGTAAGACCTTGCCTGTTCGTGTATCGTTGTCAGCTTCGAAGTCATTTACTTAATTCTCCGTGTATATCCGGTCACGCTGGCTTTGTTGAGGTGAATTATTATAACCATAGATAATTCGATATGATACAGCGGGCCGGCCAAAACCGGATTGCCCTTTTTTAAATATCTCCGAAGCCTTTATTGCACTCCCTTTCGGTTCAGGCGAGCTCGGGGAGGACCTTTTCGACGAAGAGCTTCATGGACCTTACAGCCTCTTCGTGCGTTATCCCCGGGAACTTGAACCTGCAGATGAGGTTGTCCACGGGAAGCGCTTCCCGGTACCGCTTTATGGTCTCTATACACTCCCCGGGCGTCCCGATTATGGACTGCTCCCTCGCTATGTCGTAAAGGATCGGGTCGTTCGGGTCCGACAGCAGGTTGCCGTCACGGTCCACCATAGACCCCCACGAAGCATACCCCTTGGCCGTATACGTAACGTGCTCCTTTATCCTCTCCCATATGGCATCCGCCCCTTCGTCGGATATGTACATCTCCCGTACGAGGGGCTTCTCGAAATCCCCAGGGTTCCTGCCGTATTCCTCCAGCAGCCTCGCGTGCATGTCGAAAAGATACTTCACTATGGGGATAACCCCTATCGCCGGCACGAAGAGCGGGGCCCCTATCCTGGCGGCCCTTCTTATGGCCGGCTCTGTAAACGCCCCTATCCATATCGGGATAGGTTTCTGTATGGGTTTGGGGGTTATGCTCGTGTTCTCAAGCTTATAGTACTTGCCATCGAAGCTGAACGGCTCGTCGGCCCAGCCCTTTTGGAGTATTTCTATGCTCTCTTCCATCCTGCCCTTTCTTTCCTTGAGCGCCCTTCCGAAGGCCGAGAACTCCTCCTGGCGGTATCCGAGCCCTATGCCCAGTATGAGACGTCCGCCGGAAATGAGGTCTACGACTGCAGCGTCCTCGGCGATCCTTACGGGGTCGTGTAGGGGCATGAGAAGGACCCCCGTCCCTATGCGAACGTTCTTCGTCCTGGCGGCGATGGCTGCGGCCGCTACGAGGGAGGACGGGCAGTAGCCGTCCTCTAGGAAATGGTGCTCGGTAAGCCATGCGGAATCAAAGCCCATCTGGTCGGCGAGGCTTATCTCGTCGAGCATTTCGGGATAGAGATCCCTGTGCGCTCTCGGATTGTGGGGCGGCGACTGAAGGCTGTAGTATCCTACTCCGAATTTCATGACATCTCCTCCTTGTAATATTGTCGATCAGAATGCACGTGATTCCGCCATGCTATTTCTTGTCCGGTGACTGCAGCTCGCTTAAAACCCGATACTGCGGGTATGCGGCTCTGTAACGAGTTGATTCCGGCTATCTGAAGCCGCCGGGCAGGACTATTATAACCTGAAAGGGAAATTTAAAACAAACGAAAACAGCCCGTCGCGGCCGGGCCGGGACAGGCTGTTGGTTTAGATTTCTGATGTTTTGTTTAGGCCGTGAAGGACGAACCGCAGCCGCAGGAACCCTTGGCGTTCGGGTTGTTGATGGAAAATCCCGTGCCGTTGAGCCCGTCTTTGTAGTCGAGCACCGCTCCTTCGAGGTAAGGGAAGCTGAGCTCGTCTATTGCAACCATTACACCTTCGTTCTCTATAACCTGATCGGACTCTTCCGTTTCGTCGTCAAAGCCCATTTCGTAGGAAAATCCCGAGCAGCCGCCGGGAACCACCCTTACCCTGAGCACGGCATTAGGCATATCCTCTTCATTTAAAAGCCTTCTTATCTCTTCGACTGCTTTATTCGTTACAGTAAACATACAGAACCGCCTCCCTCTAATGAATCCTTACTCCCTATTAGTATAGGCATTAATTACCAATATGGCAATTCCGAGCACGAATACGCTTATGTTCATTATGGCGGAGCGGGCGTGGAGGAGCCTGAACTTATTGTGTACCGCCTGGTAGCCGGGCGACCCCTCGGTGAGCGTCCTCATCTCGGCCCTCGTCTCCGCGGCCACCGGGCGGACGACCTCGCCTGCGTAGAGCGAAAGCCCCAGCATAAGGACGAGCCCGCCGATCCTTAGATAGTTCACGACGCCTCCCCGGCTGCTGTAAACGAGCCAAAGCACTCCGGCGGTAATTATAGCGGCCGCGCCGCATACGTAGCCCACCATGTAATATTTAGGGAATATGTCGGAAACGACGTTCCCGGCCGTTTCCCCCGGGAGCACCTTGAATATGCTCGGCGCCGCCATGAAGGAGAAAAAGAACATGCTCCCCACCCAGAGCGAGATCGATAGGGTGTAAAGGAATTTAAGGGCCGTTTGCATGATCAGTTACCGAAGCTGCATTCGTCGAGCGTAATCTTGCACTCCTCGCTTTCGCTCTCGGCGTACGAGCCCGTCACTGACCTGAACGTCCCGACCGCCGTGAGCTTACTCCCCTTGGGCGTGCTGTCGAGGACGTTTTTATATTGCGGATCGGTGCAGAAGCATTCGAGTATTGTCCCCCGCCTGTCTATGGCCTCGAGCGTGAAGGTGCCCTCGGGCCCTTCGCCGCATATGGACGGTACCTTTCTTATGGAATCGACCTCGATCGTTATCTTCACCTGCTTGTTCGTATACCTGTCCGGGAAGTCGGCTGCCATGGGCGAGTCCATGTTGCTGCCGCATACCTGTTCCAGGTTGATCGTTTCCTGCGCCGTGGCCGGAGCCATAGCGCCTATGGATAAAATGAATGCCGTAACTACCATGAGCCCGAGGAATTTAGTCATAAGAGCCTCTTTAAGCGTGATTTTATGAGCCAGATCATTATAACACGCGGCCCGGTCTTTATAAACGCGGATTCAAAGCCCGGCGCCGCCGAAGCCGAAGGCTTGATAAGAAACTGCCTTACGGTATAGTGTCATTTTATGAAGAAGGAAGCCTTCCTTATAATCGACACGAGCGAAGAGAACGCCGACCTTTACTACAAAACCGGGTTCTTCGTTCCGGACCCCGTCATTTATCTCGAGCACAACGGCGAAAAAATCCTCGTCCTGAGCGATCTCGAAATCGACAGGGGCAGGAAAGCGGCGACGGTGGACGATGTTCTCTCGCTTTCGGACTTCCAGCGGAGGCTCCTTGCCGCCAGGAAGCATCCGAAGCTGATTGGCGCGGCCGCCCTTCTCCTTAGGGACAGAAAGATAAAGAAGGTTACGGTCCCCGGGAGGTTCGGGCTCAAGTACGCCGACGAGCTGAGGGGGGAAGGGTTTAAGGTCGTGCCCGCCCTTACCGAGCCGCTCTTCGTGGAAAGGCTGAGGAAAACCCCCGAGGAGGTAAGGTTCATAAAGGACGCCCTCGTCAAAACGGCGCAGGCCATGGACGCCGCCGTAA
Organism: Candidatus Dadabacteria bacterium; assembly: GCA_020849425.1. Lineage (GTDB taxonomy): Bacteria > Desulfobacterota_D > UBA1144 > Nemesobacterales > UBA2774 > JADLGH01. The sequence continues at coordinate 1,466 of JADLGH010000019.1, read as the reverse complement.
AGATGATAGCCGCCTCCGAGGTCCGGAAGAACAGGCTCTATCTCGGCGGAAAGCCGCTTACTTCCGAGAGGGTAAAGGGCGAGATCAACTCCTTTCTCTCAAGGGCCGGCTTCTCGGCCGCCCATACGATAGTGGCGTGCGGGATTCATTCGTCGATGCCCCACGATTCGGGCCGGGGCCAGCTTTTCGCGGGCAAGCCGATTGTCCTGGACATATTCCCGAGATCCCAGAAAACAGGCTACTTCGGGGATATGACGAGGACCGTCATAAAAGGCGGGCCCTCGCGCGAGCTCCTGGACATGTACGACACCGTCCTCAAGGGCCAGAAGCTCGCCATAGACATGATCGGGCCCGGAGTTGCGGTAAAGGATGTTCATAAGGCCGTCGTCGATTACTTCGACGCCCGTGGCTACAAGACGGGAACCGTAGACGGCAAGACCGAAGGGTTCATTCACTCGACCGGGCACGGGCTCGGGCTCGAAATACACGAGCCCCCGAGGGTCGGGATGGGAGACGAGATTCTCGAAGAAGGGAACGTCGTTACCGTGGAGCCGGGGCTTTATTACGCCAGGACGGGCGGCATAAGAATAGAAGATGTGGTGGTAGTCGAAAAGAAGGGCTGCAGGAACCTCACCAGGTATCCTAAAAAATTCAGAGTTTAAAGCGGCTTGAGGCGGCTCTTAACGCTTCATTCCCATTTTATCTCGTACCTGCAGGACTCGGCGCCCTTATACCTGCATTCCGTCTGCGCGACCGTGACGGAGCTTGTCCCCGACATCAAAAGGCCCGTCTTGAACCATTCGGGCACCGCGAACGTACAGATCGCTACCCCTGAAGCCCTCGTCTCGTCGGCGAGCTCGTAGAGAACCAGCGTCGAGCTCTTGTCGTCCGTGTTTACTCTTTCGACCTCTACTCTTCCGGTGTCGAAATACCTGCTCCAGAGCGAAGGAGCGCTGTTAACGATGACCTGGGGATTTTTGAGATCGACGAAAACCTCGAAAACGGGGCCGAGGTCTTTTTTCGCGATGTATTCGGCCACGGGTACTATGGACAGAAAGTCGCCGTTCCCTACTATCAGGTCGTACGTATTTACGAGGCCGTTAAGGTGCGTAACAGGGTACCATTCGGTTTTGGCGATATTCTTTTCGAGGAACTCCGAGTCGTCTCCCGGCAGGTTCGCGAGGATTAATTTCCACACGCTGTCCCCGATGGAATTAACTATGTAATCCTTCGAGTTCAGGAATATCGATCCTTTGGCTCTTCCGATTTTCGTGTCCATACAAATTACTGTAGAATTGACGGATATATTCCGAGTCCGGGCACAGTTATGTTATTTAGATAAATACTATCATCGATTATATACATTTTCACCCGTAATTATTAATGCCCCGGAATTATTAACGCCATGGAGAAAAACATGAAAAAGACATTCGACGATCTCGTGGAGCTGTCGCGGCACCTTAGGG
>JADLGH010000018.1 GCA_020849425.1 Candidatus Dadabacteria bacterium | reverse complement strand
GCCCGGTGCAGTTGACGAGGACCTCATCGTCCGCCGCGAGTCCGTCGAGCGAGTCGATCTCACTCCCGAGCTTCTCTATCCGGCCGCCCGATCTTTTAAACCTCTCGACGAGATAGCCCATGTACACGGGCGTTTCTATGCGCGGGACCTCCACCGCGAACCCGTCCACGTATCCGGGGGGGAGCTCGTCGGGACGGGCGCGCCTGTACGATTTTACGGCGGGCTTCCAGAAAGGCTCTTCGGCCGGCCTGTCGAACAGCTTCAGCAGCTCGAACGAGTCTATGCCGCTTCCCGGAACGCTCCTCAGCGCGGTATACGTTTTGTAGGAAACCGTTGCCCACGCGAGGACCCTGTCCTCCGGGAAAACCTTGTAGGGATACCAGTACGCGGGCGCGACGTTGGACGTCGTCTCCGGGGGGAGCGAGGCCGCGATTATCCTCACCTGGAATCCTTCTTCGAGGAGCCTGATACCGGACGTAAGCCCGATGACCCCGGCCCCGACGACGAGAGCCTTATTCATGAGCTCCTCCTTCGTGACCGCGGGCCGACTTCACCATCTCGACCAGAACCTTCCTCGCATCTTCGGGGCTCCGGGCCTCTCTTAAAAACCCGATACGCCTGCTCATGACATCTACGCCGGATTTGATCCGGACCTGAAACCCGAGCCTGTCGACGGACGTCATGAGGGCCTCGTCCGCCTCGACGCCCGCGTACCTCGACGCGAGCAGTACGAGCGCGCCCGAGTGGTCCTCGTTCATATGTTTTATGATGCCCTGCGCCGAGTCCGAAAGCGGATCGGCCTCGGCGGAGTAATAATCGTCCACAGTCACCCAGCCCATGGCCCCGAATCCGCCGACGAAATAAATGTCTTCTATTTCGAGCCTGTAAAACGAAAAATCGTCGAAGTCCACCCAGTAGGATGCGTTCCCGTACCGGGCCAGGTAGCGCTCCCTTACGCCTTCGAGCTCGGCGTCGGGGACCTTGCCCGCGCCGCCCATGAGCGTCACCCGGGACGCGTTAAGCGGCTCGCCCCAGGCGTCGGCCTGGGACACGAAGAGGCTCGCCCTCCGGTCGTTCGAGACGTTGTGCGTGTGTACGGCCATCGTGCTTATGAGGAATGTCGGCCTCCCCTTCTCGTCGAGCCCGTAAGGCATGAGCGAGCCGAACGGAACGCCCGGGTGCTTTTTCGAAACGGTGGACAATGTGCCGGTGAGGCTCCTGTAAACGAGGGTCCTCACACGCTCGGCGAAAGTAGGCTCCGGGACGGGCGGCCTTCCGTCTGACGGCGCACCGTCGCCGTGCTGTCTTGAAGACTTCGTCATGCCGTCACCGCCGGGGCGTCATTATGTGAAATCGATTTTATATGCACGTTCAAGCTCCTTGAAAAGGTAAAGTGACGATATGAACAGTCCCAACCTGATTAAATGTACACCCTCCCACAAAATACTCTAACTGAACCTCGAGCTCCTTGGTATTGCCCCCCGCCGGTGTAATATTATTCCCCCGGTGTAATATTATCCCCATGGTCAAATTCATAGACGAAGCAAAGATTTACGTGAGGTCAGGCGCGGGAGGAAGGGGATGCGTCAGCTTCAGGAGGGAGAAGTACGTCCCGCGCGGAGGGCCGAACGGTGGCGACGGCGGCGACGGAGGCGACGTCTATGTAATCGCGAACGAGAACATGGCCTCTCTCCTCGACCACCGCTACAGGCAGCACTACAGGGCCAAGAGGGGCGAGCACGGGAAGGGCAAGGACATGCACGGGAAGAACGGCGAGGACCTCTACGTTCCCGTGCCGCCGGGCACGATCATAAGGGACTTCGATACGGGCGACGTAATCGGCGACCTCACGAAGAACGGCGAGACGCTACTCGTCGCGAAGGGGGGGCAGGGCGGTAAGGGCAACGCACGATTCGTCACCTCGACCAACCAGGCCCCGCGAAACGCCGAGCCCGGCGGAGAGCCGGAGGAAAGGACGCTCCTCCTCGAGCTGAAGCTCCTGGCGGACGTAGGAATAATCGGGTTCCCGAACGCCGGGAAATCGACCCTCATTTCGAGAATATCGGCGGCGCGCCCGAAGGTGGCCGACTACCCGTTCACGACGCTCGTGCCCAACCTCGGCGTCGTGAGCTACGTAGACGGAAAGACGTTCGTCGTAGCCGACATCCCGGGCATAATCGAGGGCGCGCACGAGGGCGCAGGCCTCGGGCTGCAGGTCCTAAGGCACGTCGAGAGGACCAAGCTCCTCGTACACGTCCTCGACCTCTCCCCCATGACCGGGAGAAACCCGGTAGACGACTTCGAAACCCTCAACCGCGAGCTGAAATCCTACAGCCCGGAGCTATACGAAAAGCCGCGGATAGTCGCGCCGAACAAGATAGACATCACGGAGTCGAGGGAGAAGCTCGAAGAGATAAGGGGATATTTCGAAAAGCGGGGAATACCCGTATTTCCCATATCCGGCGCTACGGGCGAAGGATTAAAGGAGCTCGTCCGCGAGACGGGGAAGAGGCTCGAAGAAATGAAAAAAGGCTAATGCGAAAAATAGTTTGGAATATCTCCAGTTTTAATTCTATCTGGTAATGCATTTGTAGATTGAATCAATGCTTCTTCACTGTGTTTTGAAGCAATTGATTTCACCTCTTTCAACAAGTTAGCAGCTTCTTCTTTTTCTCCAAAATTCCTTAATTGATTGGCAAAGTTGTAATATGTATATGCAACTTCAAGTTCATCATTTGCAGAAGCGTATATATTTTTTGACAACCTAAACGCACGTTTAGAAAGTTGTTTCTCACTCTCAGCCATCTCCACACCAAATGCATTAAGATGAATAAATCTATGCCCTGCAGCCACGCCAATTTGCCTATACACAAACCCTAATGCCTTATAACTGTTAGCTTCTTTTGCCAACTTCTCCGCTTCTTTAAAACATTTTCCAGATAACTCATACAGATTGTTCAATTTTTTCACAGTTTCCTCATACTCTTCTTTCGTAGTCAAAGAGACACCTAATTGATTGGCAATCATGTTACGTGACGCTGTCTCAAAGTCCAAATCTGCAAATTGTTGCGATAAAAAATCCCCTTTGTAAGCAAGTAGAGCTGCTTTTTCTTTTTTTGCATCTATTTCATTAGCAAGCGATATTCCCTCATCACATAAAGCGATTAAGTCTTCCACATTATCCTCTGGTGGCATGAACCATCCAGCAAGTGTTAAAATAATCTGTAACTGTGTCAATTTATCCGTAGTGGAATAATAAAAAGTTCTTAACCTAGTCTTATTCTCAGAAGATGGACCTGCAGAAAGTATGGCCATTGCTTGTCGATATTGTTCCATATCAACTTTGATCCTGATTGTTGAATTTTGCACTTGATCAAAGTTCTTCTTTTTCTCCATAGCTTCTAAAACCTGAGTTAATCGGGACTCCATCTCATCAACCTGTTTCTTTTGATCAGATTCAATTGCATTCAGTACGACGGTGTTATTATTTCCTATTATCAAATGACCTTCTGATTGGAAATTACCTTTTGCGTATATTGATTGAGGAAGTTCTCGTCTATAGAACTTATTGAATAGAAATCTGAACAGACCTGTTAACCAACCTAGGAATAGAATCACTACAGGAACAACAATAGCTAGAATGCCCTGATTCTCGTTGGCCCATCTTCCTATATCACTTAACATATCTATTAACAAGAATAAAACGAAAATAGAGTTCTCGTAAGTAGACAAACAATGTTCTTGTCTACAATATTGAAGCTCAAGAAAGATACAAAATCCCTATTCCTCTGGCGGACACGTCCCCGGCAGGCAGGCCTGGAAAACTGCCATCATGCCGTTGTCCTCGTGCTCGCCTATGTGGCAGTGATAGACCGCCTTGCCCTCGATTATCGGATTCCTGAAATCAATCACGATAATAGCTTCACCGGGCCCTTCGAAATCGGGGTCCTGCCCCTCGTAGGGAATGTTAATCGTATCCTGGCTGCCGACGAACGGCTGAGGGACGCCGTTTATCTCGCATACCTGGAAGTCCGTCAGGTGGATGTGGAACACGTGGAGCTCGCCCGATGTGTTCTGAACCCTCCACCTTTCGAGGCCCCCGATCTCGACGACCGTATCGACGCGGCTCGGATCGAATTCCTTCCCGTTAATAAAGAACGTATCGCCGTCGGCCGTTTCGGAGAATACGATGTCACGCTCCCTTTGAACTGGCATTTCACAGAGGTTCCCGACGACGGGGAACTCCGCTTCGGGAATCGGGAGCTCGACCGGGTCCAGCACGGGATCGCCCTCGACGATCATGGTCAGAAGAGTGGCGCCGCCGTAATTATCGCCCTGCGGGCCGGTGTTGAACTTCTTCGCCCTGAGCGTATATACGCCCGGCGCGCCCCCCTGGACCAGCACCCCGGCCCGGGAGCTGGTCGGCAGAAGAAGCTCCTCGTATTCGACAGTCCGGCTCCGCCTGTTGCCGTCCCTCTCTATCTCGTAAAATTTGTGTCCTTCGAGCTCGAGGTCGTAATAAAGATCGGCCCCGATGTTCATGAGCGTCCAGAACTGGGTCTCGCCGGGGCGTATCCTGAGGACGGGGTTGGTCTGCCCGTTAACCGTGAAGTTTGTCGGCGCGCTCGGGTCGATGCCGCCTGGCGGCGGGAACTCGCCGTTTTGTATCTGGACGTCCTTCAGGTACATGATCTGCCGCTTTATGCCTTCTAACTGCGGGAAGGGCTCGAGCACGCCCTCGACGAGGAGGCCGCCCGACATTCCGCCCATGATCTGCTCTTCCGTAAGGCCGTAAAGGTGCGGATGGTAATAGAACATACCCTCGGGATGGTCTTCGGGGATGTTAACGGTGTAATCGAAGCTGCTCGAAGGCGTTATCATGATGAATATATCGTCCGACGGGCTCAGCGGGCTTATGTTCATCCCGTGATAGTGCATGTTCGTCATCTGGTCGATGGAGTTGTTCACGCGGAGGTGTATTGTGTCGCCCCTCTTTACGCTGAGGACGGGGGGGACGAAAGTCCCGTTGTATGCCGCGCTGACGAAGCTCCTGCCGTTTACCTCGTGCTCCGAGAAGATCACGTCGAAAACTTCGTCTATGACGCCGTCACGGCTGTGAATGACCACGGGATTGACGAATTCCTCCCTGTCGGGCTTCTTCTTGTTGTCGCTGCATCCTCCCGCCGACAGAACCGAGACCAGAACCAAAAGCGAAATGCCGGCTGCAATTCGAGATAGCCCTCTCATGAATCCTCCCTGGAAGCGGCGTACGGATAACCTGCATTGTAGATTTTTTCTCATGCTACTGCAATAGTTTTTTTATGTCGGATGTAATACCCTCGGCATCCAGCTTGTAGTGCGGATACGTAAGCAGGAGATTGCCGTCCCTGTCCACCAGATAGACGGTATTCGTATGGGTCATGAGGTAGCGGTCCCAGGTGTCGTGCTCCCCCCTCCCGTAGACCGCCTCGTGCTTTACTATCGTAACCCCGTAGTCCGAAGCGGCCTTGTCTATATCGGCCCTCGTCCCTGTAACGCCGATAAATTCCTCGTTGAAAAAGGGGACGTAGGACCTGAGCCTCTCAGATGTGTCCCTCTCGGGATCGACCGTCACGAACAGCACCCGGACACGGTCCGCATCCTCCCCGAGCCCGTCCATTACCCCCGACAGCATGGCGAGGGTCGTGGGACAGACGTCCGGGCAGTTTGTATACCCCCACGCAATGAGGACGATCTTGTCCCGGAAGTTGTCGAGGCCGATTTTATCTCCGTTGTGATCGACGAGCGAAAAGCCGGGCGCCGGGCGGTGGTAAGCCTTGCCGAAATACTGCCCGTCGCCGCCGTGTTTCGTGTAATGGTATGCGAAGAGCCCCCATCCCGAGGCGGCGGCCAGAAGCAGTATCCCTGTCAAGAGGTTTTTCTTCATCGAATGCGCAGCGTCGCGAGATAATTATAACAGCGAACAGGGTTCCATATGGAACGCGATTTAACAGTGGTACCGGGAGCGCTTTTATATTAAACTTATATCCATGAAGCGTTTAAGCACCGTTGCCTTGACGGCCCTCTTGCTGGTATCGGCGTTTTGTTACACGGAGCGGAGCGCCCATTCAGAGGACGCCTTCGATTACAACAGCAACCAGGTTCTCCATCCCGAGTGGTTCATCAAGGTCACCGACTGGTCCTTCTACACAGCCGCACGCGTGGCGATGCTTAGCTCGGTAACCATAGAAAACACTTCCGACGTCACGTACAGGGACGTGCGGGTAAAGCTCCTTTACACGTCCTATCCCGCCCCCGTAGCGGGGATAATCGCGACGAATACGACAACGCTTCCCGTAACCCTCCCCCCCAGGAGCAAGGCGACGTACCTTAAGGGCGGCATGACGGTCGGCGCCGGGGAGCAAAGCTATAAATTGAGCGAAATAGTGGTCATATCGGCGACGGCCGTAAAGGACTGAAATGGGGCGTAACAAGCGCCCTCCGGCGGAGAAAGATATGAAACCGGCAATAATATACACAGCGTTACTTATCCTCGCGGTCCTCGCGCCGGCAGTGCTGCCCGGCACGGCGGCGGCAGAGGATTGGCGGGCGGCGGAATATTACGAGACGGCGCAGTATGACCCCGAGGACATTGCCCCGCCTCCGGCGCCCGACACGCCCGAAGCCCCCGGCCCCGGGGAGATAGAGGACGACGCACTTTCGCCGGACAGCGTTATAAACGACCCCGATCCCCCGATAGACGAGACCGAGCCCTACATGATGGACCCTTACGAAGAGGGGCAGGACGACGATGGCCAGTACTATCCGGACGCGGGCTGGGACGAATATGACGAGGAGAGCTATTATACCGACGATTCACTTTTCCTCGTCGAGCAGGAAGACCCGCTCGTAGACAGGGAGTATCCCCTGGTGGAGAGTCCGGAGTATCCGCTTCAGCACCCCTATCCCCTGGTAACGCAGGAGCATCCGCTGGTCGATATGCCGGACCCCCTGGCCGCGCAGGAATATCCCCTCGTAAGGCAGCCGGTCCCGCTGGTAGAAAGGCCGAATCCCCTCGTCAAGAAGCCCTACCCCCTCGTAAAGAGGCCCGCGCCTGTAGTTCCGCAGCGAAGCCCTGTCGTCAAAATGCCGAGCCCCGTCGTAAAGATGCCCGAGCCGCTGGCCAGATAGCGCATGCGCCAATCAGGGCCCGACGGATTTTCATACCGCGAGGATAATATAAGGAAGCCGAAATGTACAAGAACAGAATAATCGCGAAGCCCCTTTTCCGCATCCTTCTTCTGCTGCTCTTTACCGGCGCGGCGGCGGTTATACCCGCCCTGCCCTCGCTTGCAGGAGATAGGCCCCTCGTTCAGTACGACGATACCGACATAGCCCCTCCCATGCCGGACTCAGGCAACCCCGATCCGCTATTCGAAGATCCCGACCCCGGGGCGGAGATCACGGACCCGTTCGACGACGGCCTCGGCCCCGACGATTCGGAGCCGGGAGATGCGCCGTCCGAGGAAGTGCCCGACGATTATCCCGCGGCGGATTGAAGCCCCCAGCGCGGGATTAGAATGTTCAATTAAAACGTGTTAAATTCTCCCTTACACGACAAAACGCACAAGGAGGCATGGGTTCATGCTATTCGACAGAAAAATCGACTTTTCCGACGACAAAAAACAGGAATGGGAGCTCCTGAGATCCAAGGTGGGCTCCGGCATGGAGCTTCCCCTCCCGGATTCCGAGCGCTGGTTCCTGACCATTGTAGACGGAGACGAGCTCGTGATCGAGAGCGCGAAAGCCAACATCCGCCCGATCATGATTTACGATCCGATCAAGGTAACCTTCGAGGAATTCAGTACGGTCGCATCACACTACAACAGCTTTCTGGAGCTACAGGTGCGCACCATGAGCGACACGCACGAAGTCAGGGACAAGGTTAAAAACCTTAAGTATATATTCATGCTTATCTATCATCTGCTGTAAATCCCCGGTAGAGAGCCCTTCATTAGGGCGGGGATTTCGTCAGGGATTTCAAAGGAGGCGCCCCATGTTTCCCCGGAATTACTACGAGCTCATGGCCGAATACAACAAATGGATGGACGGCAAGATATACGAGAAATGCGCCGCCATCCCCGACGCCGACAGGAAGAAGGACATGGGCGCCTTCTTCAAATCGATCCACGGCACCCTGAATCACATCTACTACGGCGATATATCCTGGATCGAAAGGCTGAGGGACGACACCTACACCCCCCGGCAGATAGGGGCCGATTTCTTCGACGAGTTCGACGAGCTGAGAGCGGCGCAGGAAAAGCTGGACGGCGAGATACTGGATTGGGCCCGTAAACTGACGCCGGAATACCTCGGCGGCGAGTATTCATACGTAAGCAACGTCGACAAGAAGGAAAGGACGCTCCCGAGATGGATGCTCGCGGTAAATCTTTTCAACCACCAGACGCACCACAGGGGGCAGATAACGACGCTCATGAAACAGCTCGGCATCGACCCGGGAATAACGGACATCCCGTGGCTCCCCTGCCTCCAGGATAAGTAGCCCAAATCGCTTTTTAACACCCGCTTAACGGGCTCTTAATTTTTTTCAAATAGGTTAACGGGTCATGAAAGACGTCAGGAGAGAGCGCCCATGAATCGTCCGCTGAACGTTATTATCACGGCAGTCCTCATAATATTCGCGGCAGCGCCGCCGGCAAGTGCGCAGACGGAAGGGTTTAACGTAAAGACCGCCGTAGAGAAAATATCGGGCGGCGCGTCCGCCTTCTTAAACGGCGTAACGGCCGACGCCGGAACAGATCCTGCGAAATCCATTCCGAAAGAGCTCGTATGCGAGTCGAACTGTTTTATAGTCATCCCGTCGATCGCGCCCGTACCCGGCAGGGACGATTTCGCCGGAACGGGACTCCTTACCTGCAGGGCCCAGGGGACCCGTAAACCTTCGCCGCCGCTTTTCTACCATCTGACCAACGTCGAGTCTTTCGGCGAAAGCGGAGGCGGCGTGCTCATATTCGTGACGGACAAGGCGGGGATGAAGTCGGCTCTCGGAGACCAGCTTCAGTTGACCGCCTCCAGCTCCGGAGCGGGTGAAGTGGGCGAAAAAAGCGCGGGGAAGGACAAATCCTTCGTCGCATACGTAAAGCCCCCGGGCGGGCCCATACAGGGATTCGACCCCTCGGGGAGCACGCTCGTTTACGCGAGCGGGGACACCTTCAGCGCCTATCAGCAGGACCTCGACCCCGTAGACGTAATGCTGTTCGGGATAGACGTCCCCCCGGAATTGAGGGGGTTCGCCGCCTCGGTGGACAAACTCTTAAAGGGCTGCGAATAACCGCGACGTACGGGATCTAAGCCTGGAGAGGCGCGTTCCCGGGGCCGTCCGCCGTTTATTCGAAATAGCACGTCCCCATGCCGTCCTCTTCCTCGTATGTAGGCTGGCAGTAGCAGACGCCTATCTCGCCGCAGTCGTAGGACGTGTTGCACTTTTTGCCCTTATTACAGTCATCGCACACGACAGGCTTGGTCCCGAAATAAAGCCCGGCGGAACCGAGCGCCGCGGCGATCACGAGCGCAAACAGTATTTTCCTCATCTTAAGCCTCCCGTTTTAATGCCGGCTTGTCCTGGCCCGGAATCTCCTGAGAACTATGCCCGCCGTCAAGAGCCCGGGGACCAGGAGATAGAGCGATAAGCCGGCCTTTCCGCCCGGCCCGGCCACGGCGCATCCCGCGCCGCCGCCCCCGGTCGCCCTGCTCTCCCCGCAGAGCGTCCCGTTCACGTCGCACTGGGGCGTGATGCCGAGGTCCCTCTGCCGCTGATTAAGAGCGAACACGGCGTGCTCCGTTTCGGTATCGGCTTCGCAGCCGCATATCTGGCTCGCGCAGCAGCTGCAGCCGACCTCGACTTCGAGCTTTGCTATTTCGGATATTTCGCACCCGCTGAGCCCCGAGCACGCGTCCCCGACGAGCCCGCTGTCGTTACACCGCGAGGTGCAGAGGGTCGCGTCGCACGCATACCCGACCTCGACGCCGCCCGCCCCCCGGCAGCTCTCGTACTCGCTGCACACCCGGGAGCAGTCGATGTTCGGAGGCGGCTGCGGAATGTCGGAGGTAATAAGCGGACACCCGCCAAGCGACTCCGGGGCGTCAGGGATGCATCCTCCGGGCGGCGGGACCGGGGCGGTCCCCGTAACGTTCGGATTATACGCCGCCGACCACACGAGATCGTCGCCCAGCGTGCAGGCCTGGTTGTTGAGCCCTACCTGGTACGGGCCGTCGTACGCCGGGCAGAGGCAGTTGACTATCCCGTCCTCCCCCGTTCTCGTGCAGGGAGCGGTCATGCACCCCGCATACAGGGACTGCCCGCAGTTCGTCTGCCCTATGCCCTCCTCGGGCACGCAGTCGAAGCTGAACGTAGAAATCATGTCCGTATTCGGCAGGAAAGTCCCCGTGTTGATGTAACCGCAGACGGGGGCGGAGTTTGTCGCCTGGCAGCCGCTTCCATCGGCGCCGCAGACGTCCACAGTCTCGAAATAGACATCCACGTTCTGTATAGCGTTAATATCGACGAAATATTTTCCGTAAGGAAGCTCGAAGCACTTGCAGTTAGCGAATTTCCCGTCCTCGGTCGCCTCGCAAGTGAACGGCCCGGGGCCGGAGTAGTAACAAAGGGCGTAGGGGCCTCCCTCGCAGGGAAGAAAGTTTTCCGGGGCAAGGATAATATCGGCATACGCGGGCCCGAACGGCGTCGTCATCAGATCGTTCGGCACGAAGCTGAACCCACCGTAGGACGGCGCAACAAATCCGGCCAGAGAGAATAAAACCGCCGAAAGAAACAGGGTCGAGCGTCTCATCTATTATGCCTCCTTGTGTGCCGGCAGCGAATTACGTATCGGGTTTTCTGCTACGGGGCTGTTCGGATATTTCCAAGTATCTGACTGTTTTGCCGTTCAGTCAATATATTAATTAGCGATAATTATTGTCCATTTAAGAGAAGCGCCCGTAATACGGGGAGATTCGGTGTTAGCGGGAAGATTAAAAATTGGGAGAGATCAGACCTTACCGGGCTTCGATACGCCCGCCTTTCGCCTTTTCCTGAGCGCGGCGATTATTTCCTTCAGCGTGCCGTCCCTCGCGATTTGAACGAAAGCAGGAAGGATCGATACGATTATAATCGCGGCTATTATCGGCAGGAGATATTTGTCTATATTGGGAATGGCGGAGCCCAGATAGTAGCCGAGGGCCGTAAGCCCTATCGCCCAGAGGACGGCGCCGATTATGTTGTATACGAAAAAAGTCCTGTAGTGCATCTTGCCCACGCCGGCCAATATAGGGGCGAACGTGCGGACCACGGGAATGAAGCGGGCGAGTATGATGGTCTTCCCGCCGTACCTCGCGTAATACTCCTGCGCGCGAACGAGATGCCTCTTGTGAAAGAAGAGGGAGTCCTCTTTTTTGAATATCGCGGGGCCTACCTTCTTCCCGAACGCATAGCCGAAGTTGTCGCCCAGCACGGCTGCGACGAAGCATAAGACCATCAAAACGGTTATATCGAAATATCCCTGTGAAGACAGGAACCCGGCCGTGAAAAGAAGCGAGTCTCCCGGGAGGAAAAATCCCACGAAAAGCCCCGACTCGGCGAATATTATCCCGAAGAGGCCCAGATACCCCGCGGTCTGAATCAATGTAACAAGGCTGATATCGAGAAATGGCATATTAGAAGATGTCCGGCGCGACTATCAGTTTATAACCGATTTACCGGAATATTACATCATGTTTATTCACCGGGGGAGAAAATTCCTTTGGCCTTCGGAATCCCCGCGATATCGAGCGCCGCGCGGCGGCGGCGTCGATCCGCCGTATCCGGGCCCCCGGGCCCGCGGGGCTCTTTAAACTCTTGTGCCGTTTTCCCGGAATATGTTATATTCCACGGATAAGGGGGGCTTATATTAATATTCTTGTCTTTCGGCCCGTAAACAAAGGAGGAAATTTTATGAGCACACACGTAAACCCGGGACATTCGGCGTCCCCCGGCGGGAGCCGGAACGGCTCGCTTTATATCTTTATCCTGGCTGTCGTTCTGGCTTCCGGCGCCGGCGGCGGGGCGGCTTATGCCCAGTACGACACGCCGGCGAATATAGACTCCGAGGCCGCCGCAGCTCTACAGTCGATGAGCAACTACCTCGGCAGCCGCTCGGATTACTCGTTTAAGGCCGACATCATGTACGACGAGGTGCTCGGCTCGGGACTGAAGGTTCAATACGGCGCCGAAGCGGTCGCGTATCTCACCAAGCCGAACAAGTTCGCCGTGAGCTACACGACGGAAAGAGGCGGCTACAGGCTCTGGTATACCGCCGGGCAGGCTACCATACTCCAAATCCCCGAGAACGACTACGCGGCGGCCACCCTCCCCGGAACCGTGGACCAGGCGCTCACCAAGCTCTCCGACGAATACGCCTTCGACCCCGTGCTGAGTGAGTTCCTGTTCATAAATACGTTCAAGACGCTCACGAAGAACGTGACCGGCGGAAGGAGCCTCGGGCCCAGCCGCGTATCCGGCGCAATGTGCCGCCATCTTATATTCCAGGGGAATGACATAGACTGGCAGATATGGATCGAGGACGGAAATCGCCCCGTTCCGCGAAAGCTCGTTATAACGTACAAGAGCCGCCCGGAATCGCCTCAGTTCATAGCCCTCATAAAGGACTGGGTGGCCGACAAGACCATACGCGACGCCGCGTACAAGCCGGATATTCCCAAGATGAGCAGCCAGGGCGAGTTCTTGCAAATAACCGGGCGACCCGAATTTGCGGGAATAAGCATAAGGGCGTTTCAGTAGAAGCCCGAATTAAGAAACGGTAACGAGCGGGAAGGAATTAAAAATAAGAAAAAAAGCGGCGCGCCGGGGTTCCGGTGCGCCGCTGTCGTTTTCATTTTCGTTAGGCTAGTACTACGTCCTGAGCCTGCGGGCCTTTCTGCCCGTTCACGACCGTGAACTCTACGCGCTGGCCTTCTTCGAGTGAACGAAAGCCGGTCGCCTTGATTTCGCTGTAGTGAACGAAAACGTCTTTTTCGTTTTCAAGCTCAATAAAGCCGAAACCCTTAGTAGAATTGAACCACTTTACAGTGCCAATTTTACGTTCTGACATGCTGGTCTACCTCCTATTTTAAATTGGGTTGTGCTAGTGGTTCAAAATCACTTTCAGGTAAAGATCCTAGAATAGACAAGAACTGCACTACTGCAACCTTACCGATAGTTTAGCGCGTTTCAAGCGCCGAGTCAACCTGTATTAATAAATTACAAAACCGGGCAAATGATGCGCATAGACGGATTTCTATATAGACAGCACGCTCTCGCCGCCGTCGTAAACGGTTATCGGGCCGTCCTGGGAAACCGTGATCGCGAGGCAGTTAGCCTCGGCGCTCATCTTCGAGGCGCTCGAGTGCCGGGCCCCCTTCCCTATCCCGACCTCTGACCTCGTCTCGGCGCTCGGGCGCAAAAGCACCATGCAGCCCCTGAACTTACCCTCCGCCGAGTCTATGATCGTCGCCCCGTCCTGCTTGGCGAAGTTGATAATCTCCCCGTCCGTAAGCCTGTCTATGTGCGAATCCGCGATGGTCGCGAACGGGCTTATCTCGGGTGGGTCCGACTTTTTGAGTATCCGTCCGGCGTCGCCGATTATGAATATCGCCCCGAGGTTCCTCTCGGACATTAGAAACGCGCACCTGAATATACGGCGGAGGAGACCAACGTCGTAGCCCCTGGCCGCGGAGAGCCTGTCCACCGTGAGGTCTATGCGCGGGATGTTCTCGGCTATCCAGTTGCCGCTCGTGTACCGGGCCACCATCTGTCCGTCGGAGAACACCCTGACCTGTCTTCCGCCCGTCGGGACGTAAAAGACTATCGCATCACACTCCCGCGAGATCGCGGCGTGGCGGCGGAACTGCGGGCCGAGGAGGAAATTCGCGGATTCGTCGACGGTGATGTCGAGCTTGTGGATCCTCCTCAGAAAGCCGTGCCTGTCTATGCCGTAGCCGAGCACCACTCCGTCCACGATCCTGGCAAGGGTTATGACGACCTGCTGCATTCGCCTTATGTGGTCGTAGCGCTGAAACTGGATCTCGCTGTCGGGCAGTATACGGGATATGTATGTGGAATCGCCGACGATCAGCGCGGTGGACACGGGCTTTTCCTCGCTCTGCATCTGGGCCACGCTGGCCGCGGTCTCGCATATGTTGATCATCGCGAGGGCGTCTATCCCCTTCGTCCGTGCGAGGTCGAGCAGGAATCCTATCCCCGCGTCCTCCATCCACGCGTGGAGGATGTCCTGTTTTTCGAGGAGGTCCCTAAGCTGATCGGGCTCTACCTGCACCTGCGTTATGTCGGCCTTGCCTATGTTCACCGTATCCGGGTACATAGCGGCGACGTAGGGGGCGTACCGCTCCGGGGGGGCCGTCCTTCGGCCGGGGGCGCCCTCCTCTCTCTCTTCCATTGCCGCCGGCTCGTCGCCTTCCAGGAGCGTATAGGCCTCGATCCTTTCCCAGAGGTTGAGCCTGGAATTCACTTCGGAAACGGTTTCGTCGATGAGGCTCTTGACCTCGCGGCTCATTATATCTATTCCGGACGGCGCGCCGCCGTCCGCATTTTCGGCCATGCGGGCGGCCATAGCGCCCATGTCGGGCGCTATGAGGGCGGACACGTAGGACTTCCCCTCTCCCAGCACTATGGCCCGCGAGATGAACGGGCTTTCCGTGAGATAGCCCTCGATCCGGGACGGCGATATCTTGCGCCCGTAGGAGAGCATGAACACGGACTGCTTGTGGCCCGTCAGCATGAGATAGCCGTCGGGGTCGAAACGCCCTATGTCGCCGGTGTGGAGCCAGCCGTCGGCGTCCGTGACCCTTTCGGATTCGGGCGGGTTGTTCCAGTAGTCCCTTACTACCGTTTTGCCCCGGACGAGAACCTCGCCTTCGTCGGAGATGCGTATCTGGAAGCCGGGGGCAACCTGACCGCAGGAGCCGAGCCGCCTGGCGAAGGGGCTGCTGACGGCGGGGAAGCCCCCCGATTCCGCCACGGCGTAGACGCTGAGCGGCATGAGGCCTATCGCCTCGACGTACCCCACGAGCTCGTTTGAAAGCGGCGCCCCGGCGGAATAAATCCTGTGGAGCCTCCCGCCGAGCATGGCCCTCATACGCGCGAAAAAGGTCATGTCGGCCCGGGTGTATCTTTCGCGGAGCTCCTCCGACGCGGTCGATTCCGAGGCGCGGTAGCGCCTGCCGAGCGCGAGCGCCCACTCGAAGGCCTTGCGCCGCGACTCGGGCATCTCGCCCAGCTCGGCCGTTATCTTTTTGTATATGTTCTCTATGGCGAAGGGGCTCGTCATCGTTACAGTCGGGCTCGTCTGCTGGAGGTCGTCGAATACCGGCGCCGTCCCGCTGGCAAGGGCGTTGCCGACGCCGGACAGCATGTAATAAAGACCCGCGACGAAGCTCGGGAAATAGCTCCAGCCGAGGGTTGTGAATCCGAGGTCGTATTCGTCGAGGGTAAACCATTCCGAGACCTGCGAGAGGGCCGTGACGAGACCGCCGTGGCTGAATACCGCCCCCCTCGGGCGCCCGGTATCGAGGGCGGTGTAGAGAATGACCGCCCTTTTTTCGGGCTGGAGCGAGCCGGCCCTTGCATAAAGCGACCGGGGGTCTCCGGGGGGCTCGCTATCCTGCAATATATCCGAAATGCACTCCCTTTGTCCGCCCGTCCCGCCGCTCATTAGTATGACGCGGGGCGGTTTGCCGCATGCATCCGAAACGCTCCCGGCAATGGATTCGTCCTCGGCGAATACGACCGACGGGCTCGAATTTCCGGATATGAAAGCAAGCGTATCGGGTTTCGCCGACATCGCGGCCGGAACCACCACCGCCCCCGAGACGAGGGACGCGATACAGGCCGCCATCCATTCCGGGGAATTCCCGGCGGCGATGAGAACCCTGTCGCCCGGGGCGAGCCCCGCGGAGCCGAGATAGTCAACCAGGCGCAGAACCGACCTTTCGAAGTCCTCGAAACGTACGTCCGTATAATGCCCGTCCCTTGCCACCTTAAAACACGTCCTGCGGGCGTAGTTTTCAAACGCCGACATAAACGCCTGGTTGAGATTGCCGAAATCGCCGTTCATACGTTTTCCCGGGATACGCTCAGGGCCCGACGGTTCCGGCCCGGAGCAGCGTTTCCCTTATGAGGTTTTCGAGCCCCCTTACGTTGTCCGGCCAGTCGCCGGAAGAGAGGTCTTCCAGTACGCTCGCCGGCACGGCACCGCGGCTCTTTTCCGCCCCGTGCCTGGATATGAAATGCTGCGCGAGGAGGGGTATGTCTTCTTTCCTTTCCCTGAGCGGCGGAAGGACTATCTGCGCCGCCCCGAGCTCGTGGTAGAGGTCTTCGAGCAGCTGCCCGTTGAGAAGGTGCTCGTCGAGCGAGCCGTCCACGCCCGCGATAATCCTGACGTTCGTTTTTATAAGCCGGCCCCCGCCCGGCCGCCTGAACTCCCCTTTCTGTATGACGCCGAGAAGGACCCCCTGCACGTCGAGCGGAAGCATGTGGGCGTTTTTTATATAAACGGTCCCCTCGCTCGCGAGCTCGACCGCCCCTATCGAAAGCGAAAGCGCGTTACTCCTGGGGCCCCTTTCCTCGTGGCCGAGTATACGCTTCTTTACGGAGGCCTCGTCCGCGCCGTTGTGGTCTATCCTGACGAACGGCTTCGCGGCCCTGGGCGACAGCCTGTGTATGGTTTGCGCGAACAGATGCTTCCCTGTCCCGGGGCCTCCTTTTATCAATACCGGGCTATGCGACGATGCCGCCTGCCCCGCGATGAACATGGCCTTTTTGAGCGTTTCGCTGACGCCTATAATCCCGTCTATCAGCTCCGCCGCGCCCTCCTCTCCTGGCCCCTTGCTCAAGAGTCGCTTCTTTAATATCTCGACTTCGGACATAGCCTCCTGGAGCGCCCCTTTCTGCCGGGCGTTCCCGAGCGCGACGGATATCTGGTCGCCTACTATTTCGAGGAGCTTGAGCTCGTCGTCGTCGAAAGAATCCTTCTGGAACGAGTTTATGTTGATGGTGCCTATTACCTTCCCGGCGTATCTTATGGGAAGGGACAGGTAGCTTTTTATACCGAGCTCCCTCCCGGCCGGGCCTATGACTTCGTCGCGGTCGACGTCGGGGCAGTACCTGGGCTCTTCGTCCATTATCACCTTCCACGCATACCCCCGGGGGTAGGCTATCCTCCCGACGCGTTTCAGGTACCAGTCGGTGTATCCCCTGTTGGCCTTCAGCACGGCCTCCCCGCCCTCGACGAAATATATCGCGGCGTTGTTCGCCTTTTCTATGTTTTCGATGATCGCCTGGACTGCGTTGTCGAGCACGGTTTCGAGGTCCGTCGACTGGTGCACGCTCCTCGTGACCGCGCTTACTATGGTCTCGTACCTGCTCTTCCTGGAGAGATGGTCGAGGGTTTGCCTGAGTGCGTCTTCCGCCTTTTTCCTCTCCGTTATCTCACGGCTGAAGATGAGTATCCTCGTCTTGCCGTCGATCGTGACGTAGGGCCTTCCCGTCGCCTCGAACCAGAGCCAGCTCCCGTCCCTGTGCCTGTACCTGTAAACCGCGCTCCCCGAGACCGACCTCTCTATTATTTTCTGGAACTCGGCCATGACCGCCGCGGCGTCGTCCGGATGAATGAGCTCGAATACGCTCCTTCCTATGAATTCCCCGGGTTCGTACCCGAGCACGTCCTTGTGCTTGGAGCTGAGATATATGAACTTCCCGTCGAGACTGGCTTCGTAGATGTAGTCGTACGTATTCTCGACGAGGGTGCGGAACTTGTGCTCGTTCTCTCTCAGGAGCTGCTCGGTCCGTTTACGCTCCCTCGCTTCGAGGGTGAGGGATATGAGGTCGGCGACAGAGCCCGCGAAATTCTGGTCCTCGGGCGTCCACACCCTCGCCGGGCCGACGTGCTCGTGGCAAATGAGCCCTACCATCCTCCCCTTGAGCCGTATGGGGGCGTCGAGCATCGACGTTATGCCGTAGGTCTTCATGTAGGGATCGGCGAACTCGGCCGTCCTCGGGTCGCGGGCCGCGTTGTGGGCGGCGATTATGCGCTCGTTCTCGAGGGTCTTGAAGTAGACGGGGTAATCGGACGCCGAGAGCTCGTAGCCGTCCGAGTGCGAGCCGTCCCCGAGCTCGAAGTGCTCGATGCAGTGTATCTTCGTCCGGTCGTCGTTATAGAGCCAGACGTTGACCCTGCCTACGCCGAGCGTCGCGGCGTCGGCCTCGGTGATTTCGAGGAGCATCCGGTCGAGATCCCCCTTTTCGAGCGCGCCGCTCCTGGAGAGCCCCAGGAGCACCTCGTTCCTCTTCCTTAAAATGGCTTCGTCGCGGTACCCTTCGGCCGCTTTCTTGAAATCGGTGATGTCCCTTACGGCGGCCGTGAAGAAGAGCTCCCCCTCTACGGCCGTTTCGGAG
Source organism: Candidatus Dadabacteria bacterium (assembly GCA_020849425.1). GTDB lineage: Bacteria > Desulfobacterota_D > UBA1144 > Nemesobacterales > UBA2774 > JADLGH01. The sequence continues at coordinate 23,166 of JADLGH010000018.1, read as the reverse complement.
ATATATATTTCGAGCGGAAAGACGGCGCCGTCTTTCTTCAGCCCCTCGAGCTCGATCCTCTTTCCGAGGACGACGGGCGTTCGCGTTTCGAGGTAGCGCCTAAGACCGGCCGTGTGCGCGTCCCTGTACCCGGCCGGTATAAGCATGGTGAGATTTCGACCTATGACCTCGCCCCTGCCGTAACCCCAGATATTCTCGAACTCCCTGTTCACCATCACCACCGCGCCCGAGGAGTCGATCGCGATGATACCTTCGCCGACCGTATCCAAAACGGCGGACAGATAGCTTTCGGACTCTATGAGCCGGGTGCCCTTCGTTCGGGAAGGCTTTTTCTTTTCAGGCTTCATGACTCTTCCACGGCCGCAGTATTACGCGAGTCTTGCCGGCTTCCGGCAAAAGGGGTACCGCGCCGCCGGAACGGGGCAGGATTTTAGTATAAGACATTCCGCTAGCGTTGTTAAGAAGATAATAAACAAGTGAGGGCGCCGTATTAACCGGCGCGGCGGGTCCCTTGGGACCGTGACGGCGTCTCCCGCGCGCAAGCGGGCTCCGGGCGAATTCCGGGGAGTTTCACATCACTGACCGGCTTCACAGTTGGCCAGGAATTCCTCTACGCCCCTCTGAACGCCGGGAAGGTTGTCCCAGCATTCCTCGTCGGGCGTGCATTCGAGCATGTAGGCCCAATGCGTTATCTGCACCGAAGAGCTCCCCGACGCCATCTGCATGAGGAACGTCCACTCGCCGTCTTTGAGCGCCATCTTCCCCGTGCCTGTAGTGAGCGTGACGGCGTCTTCGGACGAAGCTTGAAGCGAATTAAAAGAGATAAAGACATTGCCGTCAGGGGTGACCGACCCTATCAGATACTGGCATGCCGGGGGGGTTATGCTGAACTGCGCCACGACGGCGCCGAAGAAATAGCCGTCAGCGTAGCTCTCTATGTGCCAGACAGTCTGGTCGCTCACTGGGGAATAATTCGCCGGGTCCGACGTATTCCACATTACGGCGGGCAGGTTTAAGGGAGGGACGTACCAGTACGTGCCCCCGCCTTCGCCGAGCCAGCTCCACCTCGCCGGGCCGAGGTCCGTGGGCTCCGCGATATCGTCGAGATCGATTTCGTTCTCGTTCCTCATGCATCGGTCGGGTCTTAGCTTAAGGTCGCCGGCTCTCTTGTTGGCGCATATCACCTCCGCCTCGGAGTAGTCTGCGCCCGATACGGCGGCAACCATGAATATTGCGAGTAAGGCGAATGTATATCTCCCCATTCTCATGTCTCGTACCTCCTGACTTTTTTGTGCCGATGGAAATCCCTTCCGCGGTTTAAATTATAGTGCTTTTTAATTGTTCGAGCCCGGTGTGCGAAGAAATTCCGCACGGCTCGTTCTTCCGTAGGTTTAGAACGGGATCTTTCGGGAGTGCGCACCAGGCGCCCGGATGGGGAATTTTATACAGGCCGGGGAGTATTCACGCTTTTCCCCGCCCCCGCCCGCGTCCGGTACAGGGGGGCGTTTCGGGGAAAGTCTCGTTCGGACGGCGATAGCGGCCGCGGAGCCTGGAGCCGGACGCAGGTCCGGCCCCCGAGGCCACATCGTTAAAACCGGTCTTCAGTTAATTTTTTCGATCTGCGAGGATATGGAAACACCGTTACTTACGTTATCGAACATCGGGGAAATCCTTTCCACCGTGCGGAGAAGGTTCTCGAGCTCCTCTTCGGAAGCGGACGAGTCGACTTTAATCGTGTACCTGATGTTGTCGAAGCCCGGCCTGGCGCCTTCGATTCCGAGATACCCCCTCACGTCTATATCGCCCTCGGTCTCGATCCTGAAGTCTTTCAAATCGATTCCGCGCTTGGCGGCCTGGGTTGCAAACCCTATCGAGACGCAGCTCGCAACCGAGCTCAAGAGGAGCTCTATAGGGTCTATCCCGGAATCCTTTCCGCCGAGCGGTTCGGGCTCGTCCGTCTTAATCTCGAAGCTCCTGGCCTTCGTCTTGCTAATGGATCCGTCCTGCCAGACGGTCTCCGTTTTGAAGGTGAACTTCGCTTTTTCGGGGTCTTCCTTAACAGCATCCGTGAATTCGTTCAACCTGCTTAAATCTATACTGAAACAGCTCTTGGCCATTTGAGCGTAAACCTCCTGTTAGGTGTTGTAGTGAGATGTAAGTGCAATTATGATGCCATCGGTAACATTTTAATGAAGACAGGCCGTTACGAGTCCAAACCCTCTTCGAATGCGTTCCAATACGGTTAATAATTAAGCGCCGATTGTATATCCGTTATACAATCATCACGGGGTACTTCGGGATAGAATTGAAATCGAAAATATGATATAGATTATCAGTCTCATTATCATAAACCCTGGTCTTTTATAAGTAATTAGGTACAATTTCACTGGGAAAGAGACAAAAACCGGCAAAGATCACGCATACAGAACCCGCTCTAATCCATTATAATCAAATTAAGAGAGGTACGCTCATGATACAGATCAGGAACAGTTTTACGGCCTTTTTAGGTATAGCCGCTGTTATAGTTCTCGGCGGATGCGCGGCGGCCACCACGACACCCTCGCCCAAGCCCGCCAAGGCAGAGGCCGCCCCTTCGTCGGCGCCCCACCGGTATACTTTCGGCTGGTCTTTCGCAGATAAAGAATCCACGAAGCCTAGGGGCGGCGTAACAACCGGCGCCCCGGTAACGCTCCAGGCGACGCCCAACCCGGGATGGCTCGCGATCCAGGAGCCCGGGATCGACAAGTTCGAAAGGGACAGAAGGGCCATTCTCGCCATGCAGGGAATCTACAGGGTGACGTTCGATTTCGTAGAGACCGTGCCTCTCAGGGCAGGATACAGCCCCGCGAGGCCCTACCAGTCGTGGGCGACGGAATTCGTCGAGGTAATCGAGGACAGCGGCGACTTCATAAGCCTCCAGCACGTGCTCGTGATGTATATAGTAGACGAAAAGGGGAACGTGCTGGGTCCGGAAATCAGCAAACACTGGCGGCAGGACTGGAGGTACGAAGACACCGAGCTTCTCGAATACCAGGGCAACAACACGTGGAAGACCGTGACGGTTCCCGCCTCCGAAGCCGGGGGCAAATGGTCGCAGGCCGTATACCAGGTGGACGATATGCCGAGGTACGAAGGAATCGGGGAATGGACCTACGACGGAAACTATTACGAGTGGACGAGCAACCCCACGTGGAGGCCGCTGCCGAGAAGGGAATTTACGGCGAGGGATGACTACAACGTCCTTTCGGGCGTTAACCGGGTCACGATAAACCCAGCAGGATGGGTGCACGAGCAGGACAATATAAAGGTGGTCGTGGACGCCTCGGGGAAGCCGCTGGGCGGGGATCCGTATATAGCGAAAGAGACCGGCCTTAACCGCTACGAGCTTATAGAGGGATTCGACTACCAGGCGGGCCTCGATTACTGGAAGCGCACCGCGCCGTTCTGGGCGGACGTGAGGGAGGTGTGGGCCGAGGAGGTAGCCGAAAACCAGCCGCTCAGGCTCAAGAACGAATACGAAGGAAAGAAGGTGTACGAGTATCTGTTCGAGTACGCCGACAACATAACGCCGGAAACGGCATACAATAGCACGGAGGGCAAGAAGCACGCAAAATCCGTCATCGATAATTTTGTGATCACGGCCGGCCGGCCTGCAGAAACCGGCGTATATTAACAAGTCTTCCGGCGCGGGCTTCGGCCCGCTCCGGAGAGGCGTCTCCATTGACACGGGCCGCCCCTAATGGGCACTATATCTGTGAGGTCGATCGGAGAAATTGTTTAAAGGCATCGGTAGTCTCTTCACCAAAACCAAGAAAGCAAATCCGAAGTTCGAGGACGCGGTCTTTATAGAGGGGCCGCATTCACGGCTCAGTGAGCTCTTTTTCCTGTTCAGGGTCATGCGGGAGTTCATTCGCGGATTCAGGATTCTCCATTTCGCCGGGCCTACCGTGACTGTATTCGGCTCGGCAAGGACGAAGGAAGGACACCCCGCCTACGAGGTCGCGAGGGAAATAGGCAGCGAGCTCGCCGGAATGGGATTCTCCGTCATGACGGGCGGGGGCGGGGGCATAATGGAGGCCGCCAACAGGGGCGCCAGGGAAGCGGGCGGGACGTCCATAGGCTGTAACATCCTCCTTCCGATGGAGCAGCAGCCGAACCCCTATCTCGACATAATGATCGAGTTCAAGTACTTCTTCGTAAGAAAGCTCATGCTCCTTAAATACTCCTACGCCTTCGTGGTCCTGCCGGGCGGCGCGGGCACGATGGACGAGCTCTTCGAAACTCTCACACTCATCCAGACGAAGAAGATATACAACTTCCCCATAATCCTGCTCGGGAAGGAATATTTCAAGCCTCTCATGGATTTTCTCGACCTCATGGTGATAGAAAGGACCATCGACGAGGACGACCTCGGGTATCTCGTAGTCACCGATTCGGTGGACGAGGCGATCGATTACATACATACGCACATAGTAGACAAGTACGGCATAAAACTGAAGAAGGGTCCCAAACCCTCGAAGATACTCCTCGAAAAGAAGGTCTGAGGCCGCCCGGCTGCGCTGGCCGCCCTGCCCTCTCCGGCCCCGCCTCACCAGATTTGCACTTACCACTCCCGGAATCATTCGGCATACTATTTGTGTATCCCGAAGACGCCGCACAGCGAAGCAGCCGGGACCGGAGAGACGGAAATGCAGAAGAATTCCCCGATCAGAATTTTCATCATGGCCATACTTCTCGCAGCCGGAATTTCCGCGCCGTCTTATTCCGCGCCTGACGGAAGCACCCCGGCCAAAGCGGCCGATGCCAGAGAGGCAAGCGTGAAGACTCCGGCCGCCGGAGAGTACAAAAAGCCCTCGGACGAAGAGCTGAAGAAGACGCTGAGCCCCCTTCAATACAAAGTGACGCAGAAGGAAGGGACCGAAAGGCCGTTCTCGAACGAGTATTGGGACAACAAGAAGGAAGGCATATACGTCGATATAGTTTCCGGCGAGCCGCTTTTCAGCTCGCGTGAAAAATTCGACTCCGGGACGGGGTGGCCGAGCTTCTGGAAGCCGCTCGAAGGGGCGAATGTAGTGGAGGTCGAGGACGACAGCCTCTTCGTGACACGGACGGAGGTCAGGAGCAGGAACGGGGACTCTCACCTCGGCCACGTATTTAACGACGGCCCCGACCCGACGGGCCTCAGGTACTGTATAAACTCGGCGTCGCTCAGGTTCATCCCCAAAGAAGACCTGGAAAAGGAAGGCTACGAGCAGTACAAGGTTCTCTTCGAAGAGGAGACGTACTCCAACGCCGGCGGCCATCCGTAACCCGGCCCTGTATCTCCACCCCGATTTTAAGGTAAAGTGTGATAGCGAACGTGCGCCCTGCGTTTAAGCCCGGCGCACGTACCGCAATCAAAACCCGGAGAGCGCGTTTGCCGTTTAGATTCGGAAGAGGGATATGCTGCGTCGAGGAATCGGCCGGAACGCTCGAATGGCTCGTCACCAACGGCAGGGGAAGCTACGCCTCGGGGACCGTAGCCGGCATGCTCACGAGAAGATATCACGGCCTTCTTGTCGCCGCCCTCGACCCTCCCGTCGGGAGATACCTCCTCGTCGCCAAGTTCGACGAAACGGCCGAGTACGGGGGTGCATCCTTCGCCCTGTCTTCAAACAGGTGGGCGGACGGAACGGTGGACCCGAAGGGCTACGTTCACATCGAGAGCTTTTATCTCGACGGCGGAATCCCCGTATGGAACTACGCAATCGCCGACGCAATACTCGAAAAGCGCGTATGGATGGAACAGGGAACCGACACCACCTTCGTACGTTACAAGCTCCTGAGAGCGTCCGGCCCTCTCGAATTAAACCTGAAGATATTCGTCAATTACAGGGACTACCACGGCTCGACGAGCGCCGGGGGCTGGAAGATGGACGTCGGGCGCGCCGGGGACGGCATAGCCGTCAAGGCGTACGAGGGGGCGGTTCCCTATTACGTCCTCGCGGACAGGGCCGACGTCGCGATACAGAACCTCTGGTACTACGGGTTCGGTCTCTCGCTCGAAGAGTACAGGGGACTCGGCTCGTCGGAAGATCACCTTTTTGCCGCCGGCATGCGCCGCACATTGAGCGAAGGCGAATCACTCACGGTCGTCGCCTCGACCGCCGTCCCGGATAACATCGACGGGGACGGGAGCCTGGCCGAACGAAAGTCGTACGAGGAAGGAATACTTCGAAGATTCAGGCGGAAGTCGGCTATCGGCCCCGGCGAAGACTCCGCTCTTATAGAGCGCCTGGCGCTCGCTGCGGACCAGTTCATAGTCGCGAGGCCAGGCCAGGCAGAAAAACCCGGAAGCACGGTCATAGCCGGATACCACTGGTTCGGCGACTGGGGGAGGGACACGATGGTGAGCCTGCCGGGCCTTACGCTCACGACCGGCCGCCCGGAGGTCGCGAGGGGCATTATCCAGACTTTCGCCGGATTCATAAGCGAAGGGATGCTCCCCAACCGCGTCCCCGACGCCGGGCAGGCCCCCGAATACAACACCGTGGACGCGGCGCTGTGGTACTTCGAAGCCGTGCGTTCATACTTCGGCGACACGGGCGACGAGGAATTCGTCGCCGAGATATTCCCCGCCCTCGAAGGGATAATCGATTGCTACACGAAGGGCACGCATTACGGCATAAAGGCCGACCCGAAGGACGGCCTCCTTTACGCGGGTGAGGAGGGCATACAGCTTACGTGGATGGACGCGAAGGTCGGCGGCAGGGTCATAACCCCCCGCATTGGAAAACCCGTCGAGGTGAACGCTCTCTGGTACAACGCCCTCCGTTCCATGTCAGCGTTCGCCCGTATTATCGGGAAGCCATCGGCCGGGTTCGACTCGGCCGGCGATCTTGCGCTCGGGGGTTTCGAGCGTTTCTGGAACGAAGACAGGGGCTACTGCTTCGACGTCCTAGACGGCCCCCGGGGGAGCGACCCGGCGCTACGGCCCAACCAGATATTCGCCGTATCCCTTCCGGCGGGCCCGCTCGACCCGGGACGGCGGAAGAAGGTCGTCGACGCGTGCGCGGGGGAGCTACTCACGTCACACGGCCTCCGGAGCCTCTCGCCCGGGAGCCCCGGCTACGAGGGTGTTTACGGCGGCGACCAGGCGAGCCGCGACGGCGCGTATCATCAGGGGACCGTATGGGGCTGGCTCATCGGCCCGTTCGCGCTCGCGCATATGAAGGTGTACGGAGACGCCGATAAAGCGAAAGGGTTTCTCCGGCCGATGCTCGAACACATGAGGGCCGCGGGCGTCGGAACCATGAGCGAGATATTCGACGGCGACCCCCCGATGAAAGCCAGGGGCTGCATAGCGCAGGCGTGGACGGTCGCCGAGGTCCTGAGGGCATTCGCAGAAATAGACAGGCTGTCTCACGGAAAGAAATGATCGAGTCTCCCGCTCGATAAAAGGCGCGGCTGCAAAACATTGACATTGCCTCCAAATTGTATTTTGATTTAATCGAACTTCCCAAACCGCCTATGGAGCCCCCTATGAAAAAAGCCCTGATAACCGGTATTACGGGACAGGACGGTTCGTACCTGGCCGAGTTCCTGCTGTCGAAAGGATACGAGGTCCACGGGCTCATCAGGAGGTCGAGCAGCTTCAATACCGGGCGTATCGACCATGTCTACATCGACCCCCACGAGAAGAGCACCAGGCTTTATCTCCACTACGCCGACCTCGGGGATTCGGGACGGCTGACGAGCCTAGTCTACGACATAAAGCCCGACGAGATTTACAACCTCGCGGCGCAGAGCCACGTCAAGGTGAGCTTCGAAATGCCCGAATACAGCACGAACGTAACGGGGCTCGGCGGCGTAAGGCTCCTCGAATCCATACGCAGGAGCGGCATCGAGTGCCGATTCTACCAGGCGTCGAGCAGCGAGATGTTCGGCTCCTCTCCGCCTCCACAGAACGAAGATACAGCTTTCCGACCCAGGAGCCCCTACGCCGCCGCCAAGCTCATGGCGCATTTTACGACGGTGAATTACAGGGACGGTTACGGCATCTTCGCCGTGGCCGGGATACTCTTTAACCACGAATCCCCGAGGCGGGGCGAGACGTTCGTCACGAGGAAAATAACCAAGGCCGTATCGAGCATACTCTCCGGGAGGCAGGACTGCCTTTACCTGGGCAGCCTCGAGCCCGAGAGGGACTGGGGATACGCCCCCGAGTACGTGGAAATGATGTGGCTCATGCTGCAGGGCGGGAAGCCGCTCGACCTCGTCGTCGGCACCGGCGAGGCGCACTCCGTAAGAGAGTTCGTAGAGGAGGCCTTTTCCTATGCCGGGCTCGACTGGATGGAGCGCGTCAGAATCGACCCCGGCTACTACAGGCCGACCGAGGCCGACAGCCTCAGGGCCGACCCCCGAAAAGCCGAAAGCGCGCTCGGATGGAAACCGCGCGTCAGGTTCGGCGAGCTAGTGAGGATAATGGTGGACGCAGACATGAGGGCCTCGGGGCTCACGCCCATAGGCGAGGGAGACGATATCCTCAGGGAAAAATTTCCTGAAAGATGGTGGAAAAAAGATTAATCTCTTATAAAGGGTTTAAAATAACCTGCGCACGGGACGCACTGTCATGACCATGGACCTCAGCCGAAAACGCATACTCCTTACCGGCGGAAGCGGGTTTCTGGGCAGGTACGTTTTCGAAGAGCTCTTATCGAGGGGAGTGCCCGACGGCAGCATACTCGTTCCCGGAAGCGGGGAGCTCGATCTCAGGAAATGGGAGAGCTGCGCCGAGGCCGTGAGGGATGCCGATCTGGTGATTCACCTCGCGGCGAAGGTAGGCGGAATAGGATTTAATCAAAAGTACCCGGGCGAGCTGTTCTACGATAACGCCGTAATGGGCATACAGCTCATGGAAGCGGCAAGGCAGGCCGGGACGGAAAAATTCGTCTGCGTCGGGACGGTATGCTCCTACCCGCGCGAGACGCCCGTTCCCTTCAGGGAAGGCGACCTCTGGAACGGATACCCCGAGGAGACCAACGCCCCTTACGGAATAGCGAAGAAGGCCCTCCTCGTCCAGGCGCAGTCTTACAGGAAGCAGTACGGCTTTAACGCCATCTGCCTGCTCCCGGTAAACCTCTACGGCCCCGGCGACCATTTCAACGCCGAAGACGCGCACGTAATCCCCGCCCTCATAGTCAAATTCTACGAGGCTATGCTGAAAGGCCTCCCCGAAGTGACTGCGTGGGGCACGGGGAGCGCGTCGAGGGAATTCCTCTTCGTGAGAGACGCCGCGCGGGGGATAGTGGACGCCGCCGAGAGGTACGACAAGGGCGACCCCGTGAACCTCGGCTCGGGTAAGGAAATAAGGATCAGGGACCTCGCCGGGATGATAAAAGAGATGACGGGTTACGAAGGCAGGATCGTCTGGGACGCGTCGCGCCCGGACGGGCAGCCCGAAAGGAGGCTCGACGTTTCGAGGGCCAGGGCAGAATTCGGCTTTAAGGCCACGACGACCTTCGAAGAGGGCCTGGCCGCCACGGTGACGTGGTACAGGGAAACGATGCTCGGCTGACGTCGGCCGGCTACGGGCGCGCGTCCGGGTTCGTACGTATACCCGGCGCCGTCCCGCCAGGAAGCTATGGAAGACAAGATAATCATACTTTTCTATAACTCCATGTGGGGACAGCCGTTCGAATACTCCGTCACGGATATACCCGAGCCGTTTATCATCACCGAGGACCGGAGCCTTTACGATAAGGCATCGGCCGTCGTATTCCACATCCCCTCGCTCGGCTTCGACTTCGTCGTAGGAAGGGGCCCGATTAAAAGAGAGGGGCAGATCTGGGTCGCCTGGTCGATGGAATCCGCGGCCCACCATCCCATGCTGTCGATGGAGCTCACCATGCGCCGGTTCGACCTCACGATGACCTACAGCCGGGATTCGGACGTCTGGTGTCCGTATATTCTCCCTTCCCACCGCGAGGGGCTGAGAAACATCCCCGTCGAAAAAACCGGCGGCCTCGTGAACGCCTTCGTGTCGAGCGGGTACGACACGAACGGGCGGACGAAATACCTCGGGGAAATGACGAAGCACATCGAGGTGCATTCGTACGGAAGGCTTTTCAGGAACGCCCCGCAGCCGGACGGCGCGGGACGGCAATTCAAGCTCGAAACGATGGCGCGGCATAGATTCTCGGTCGCGTTCGAAAACACCTCCGAAGCCGATGACGTCACGGAGAAATTCTACGATCCGCTCATCGCGGGCTCCGTTCCGGTTTATCTGGGCGCCTCCAACATTGAGGAGTTCGCCCCGGGGGAGAAGTGTTTTATAAATGCCTCCGATTTCGACGGGCCGGAATCGTTGTCACGTTTTCTGGTGGATCTATCGCGGGACGAGGCCCGCTATTCGGAATACTTCGAATGGAAGAAGAGGCCGTTCACTCGCAGCTTCGAGGAGCTTCTTCAGGCTGTGCACGAGCCCATGCCGGCGAGGTTATGCAGGAAGGTCGGCGATATGCTGCGGGTGCGCGCCGGGGGCGGGGCCTCGCAGCGCACCGCCGGATTATAACCCGCCGGAGATTTACTCCTCCGGTCCGGAATCCCCGCTCACGGCGGCGGGCCTATTAATATGGATCAGGACCTTATCTATCCTGCGCCCGTCCATATCCACGACCTCGAAGTGCACGTCGTCATAATCGAAGCCCTCCCCCGGCTGTGGTATGCGTCCCAGGTTCTGGAGAACGAATCCCGCTACCGTGTTGACCTCCTCTTCCGATTCTATGCCCGTCATCTTCTCTATTATGTCCATCGGGAGCATACCGTCGACGAGCCACGAACCGTCTTCCCTCTGCACGATTCCGGGCTCGAAATCCTCGTCGAGCTCGGGGAAATCCCCGGCAATCGATTCCAGCACGTCCGTGATCGTGACCAGGCCTTCCGTCGCCCCGTATTCGTTCACGACGACGGCAATGTGGACCTTCTCCTTCTTGAACATGTTGAGCAGCCTGAGGACGGGCGTGCTCTCGGGAACGAAGAGCACGGGGGACATCAGATCCCTGAGATTTTCCTTGTTTCCGCGGAGCGCCTCGGGAAGGAGGTCCTTCGTATGGACGGTGCCGATTGGATGATCGATGCTCCCGTCGCACACGAGGAGGCGTGAAAAATGATTCGATTCGATGACTTCCAGTATCGTGTCCCTGTCGGCCTTGCTGTCTATCCAGACTATGAGGGAGCGCGGCGTCATGATGACCCTGACGGGCCTGTCGGCGAGCCTTAGAACGCCCTCTATCATCTCCTGCACCTGGGGAACGAAGACGCCGGCCTGCGTCCCTTCGGCTATGAGCGATTTCACCTCGTCTTCCGTGACGGTCGATTCGCGGCGACCCGATAATCCGAACATCCCCAGGACGCTCTCGGTCGAAACATGAAGGAGCCACACCGCCGGAGCGGCCGCGACCGAAAGCAGCTTCATCGGCCCCGCGACGAGGGACGCTATACGCTCGGGGCGTGAAAGAGCGATCCGCTTCGGCACGAGCTCGCCCAGAATGAGCGAGAGGTATGTAATCGCCACCACCGTAACGCTTATCCCGATGGCAAAGCCGTGAGGTGAAAACAGGGGGAACGTGTCGAGCCAGGAGCCCAGCCTCTGCCCGAGCGTCGCGCCGCTGAAGGCGCCGGCGATTAGGCCGACGAGCGTGATCCCTATCTGCACCGTGGACAGAAAGCGGCTCGGGTCTTCGGCCAGACGCACCGCCACGGCCGCGCCCCTGCTGCCGTCGCGCGCCAGCTGTTTCAACAGGCTCTTCCGTGACGAGACTATGGCGAGCTCGGACATTGCGAGGAGGCCGTTTATAAGTGTCAACAGAACGACGGCCAGAATTTCTACATAGACCATGGCCCGTCCTTCCGGCGGCAATGAAATGATATTACGGGAGTAGGAGGAAGCACGCTTCCGTGTGGATCAATGGCGGGCGGCCTCGCACACCATCGATCGCCGCCCTGGTCGTCCTCGTTTGTCTTGTCGGTCATCGTTTTAGAAGCGGGAGAAGCCGGGCCGGCCGATAAATCGCGACACTTTACACAAGCCAGCCGGTTCACGGCTACTATCTCTTTCCCATCATCCCCGGATTCGAATTAAGAAACCCCGCTAATGAATTTCAGCTTCTTCGCGGCGCCGGATGATTTTGCGCCGCACCATAGAGCACACCCGCCATTATTCCGCGCCAGCCTGCCCGAAGGCCTCGTGTATCCCTGATTACCACAGAGAATAAATATACATTACAGATATTTACAACAAGTGTATAATACCACACAGGAGCCCTGACAGGCAATCTTTTTCCCCAACATCTACACGCAATCAATAGCGCTTCATTCCCCGGGTACAGTACTTGAATGTATTCGAAGTATAGGCAAAATTATAAGAAACGGACCGCAAATATGGCGAGAATTGGCTCCGGCGGAGGGATTCGAACCCCCGACCTAGTGATTAACAGTCACCCGCTCTGCCAGCTGAGCTACGCCGGAACCGATTTGTAAGGGCTGAAAACTAAAGCGAATAAATTTATACAGTGGAACCCTGTCCGTCAAGAGAACATCGTCAAATCGCCGGTAAAATTTATCAAAAATCTCCTCGGCAACGGGCCCTGCGCCATATTTTGCCGGTTGCCTAGCCGCCCGGCGAAACGTATACTAATAATCAAACTCCAATTTCAATACAGTATCCTGCCGATGCCCGAAGAAGAAGATAAAATCCACGTCGATCCTCCCCCGCAAAGTGCGCTCCTTCCCGCACATACCACGTCTCTACAGAGATACCTGGCGGAAATAAGCAACTATCCCGTCCTCAGCCGCGAGGAAGAGTACAAGCTCGCCATGAAGTACAAGAACGACGGCGACCTCGAAGCCGCGAGGAAGCTCGTTACGTCGAACCTCAAGTTCGTAGTCCGCGTCGCCAACGAATACAAGAACTACGGGCTGAATACCATGGACCTCATACAGGAGGGCAACGTCGGGCTCATGCACGCCGTCAAGGGATTCGACCCGACGAAGGGATACAGGCTCATTTCCTACGCCGTCTGGTGGATACGGGCCTACATACAGAACTACATAATAAAGAGCTGGAGCCTCGTAAAGGTCGGCACGACCCAGGCGCAGAGAAAGCTCTTCTACAAGCTCCGCTCTGCCAAGAACGAGCTCGAAATGGGCGGCGATAATCTGAGCGCCGAGGACTATCGCGAGCTCGCCGACAAGCTCGAAGTATCGGACGAAGCCGTAATGGAGATGGACCAGCGCATGACCGGGAAAGACCTCTCTCTCGACGCCGAGATCAAGAGCGAGCACGACGTTTCGCACCTCGATTTTCTGGCCGACGACGACGAGAACCAGGAAGATATCCTCACCAAGGCCGAGGAAGAGCAAAAGGTAAGGAGCGGCATGGTCGTCGCTTTGAAAACCTTGAAGGACCGCGAGCGGTACATTATAGAAAAGCGCGTCCTCTCGGATACCCCGCTTACGCTCGAAGAGCTCGGCACGAAGTTCAATATATCGCGCGAGCGTGTGAGGCAGATAGAAAGCGCAGCCCTAAAGAAAATCAGAAGCGCACTCGAAGACGAAGGGATAAGTAAGTAGAGGACCCTATTAACCGGCTTCGACCAGCTCGAAAACCTTGTCGAGGGCTTTCGGCAGGTTCTCGGGGCTGCTCCCGCCCGCCTGGGCCATATCCGGGCGGCCGCCGCCCTTCCCCCCTATGAGAGGCGCAAGCTCCTTTGCAATATTCCCCGAATGGTATTTCTTCTTAAGGTCGTCCGTCACTCCGACGAGTATGTAGGCCTTGCCGCCGTCCCTGCTTCCGAGAACCGCAACCCCGGACTTGAGCCTGCCCCTTACGCCGTCCCACACCTGCCTCAGCTGACCGGGGTCGGCGTCCGGTATCTCGACGGAGAGCACGCTCACGCCGTTGAGCTCCTTTACGTTCTGGAGGAGGTCGCCTGTTTTTTCCGTGAGCATCCTGCTCTTAAAGCCTTCGAGCTCCTTTTTAAAGCCCTCGTTCTCCTCGATGAGCTTCGTCAGCCTCGGAAGGAGATCGGACTCGGGGACCCGCAAAACCCTGGCGGCCTCGGTGAGCTTTTCTTCCTTGCCGCGGAGGTAATTCCACGCGGCCTCGCCGGCAAGCGCCTCGATACGCCTTACTCCGGCGGAAGACGCCGTCTCGGAAACTATCTTGAAAAGGCCCGCCTCGCCTGCGCTTTCGAGGTGCGTTCCGCCGCAGAGCTCCCGGCTGTAGTCGCCTATGGAGACGACCCTCACCTTGTCCCCGTACTTCTCCTCGAAAAAGGCCATGGCCCCTCTTTTGATCGCCTCGTCGTAGGGGACATCGGGCTCGGTGACCACGGTATCGTCCCACCTTATCCTTTCATTTATTATCTCCTCCATCTTCCTTATGTCCCTGTCGTCGATGGAGGAATGGTGAGTGAAGTCGAACCTGAGCCTGCCCGGGGCGACGAGCGAGCCCGCCTGGCCGACGTGCGTCCCGAGCACTTCCCTAAGGACGGCGTGGAGGATGTGTGTCGTGGTGTGGTGCGTTTCTGCACCGTATCTCGATTTCTCGTTCACGCGGAGGTCGGCCGTATCGCCCACCCACAGCGTTCCTTTCTTCACTACTGCGTTGTGCACGATCAACGTCGGAAGGGGTTTTCTCGTGTCCGTAACGTCCGCGATGCCGCCCTCGGCCTCGAGCGTCCCCCTGTCGCCGACCTGGCCGCCGGACTCGCCGTAAAAGGGCGTCCTGTCCGTTATTATATCGACGCTTTCGCCCTCGCCGGCGCTGTCCACGAGCGCCCCGTCCTTTATAATCGCGGTTATGCGCCCCGTGTCCTTCGTCCTGTCGTATCCCGTGAAGTTAACCAGCATGCCGCCCGAGACGAAGTCCCTGTAAAGGGGCTGGAGCGATCCTTCGCCCGCGCCCTTCCAGGCCTTCCTCGACTTTTCCCGCTGCTTTTCCATCTCGGCCTCGAAGCCGGCGAAGTCGATCCCGAGGCCGCGCTCGCGCGCGATGTCCTGCGTGAGATCGACAGGGAAACCGAACGTGTCGTAGTGCTTGAACACGACGTCGCCGGGTATGGTCTTTCTGTCCCCCATTTTTTCGATCTCCGTGTTAAGAAGATCGAGGCCCCTGTCTATAGTTTCGAAGAATCTCTCTTCTTCGTTCCTGACCACTTCCTCGACGAAGCCGATACGCTCTTCGAGCTCGGGATAGGCATCGGACATTATGTCCTTGACCCTCGCGGCTATCCTGTAAAGGCACGGCTCCTCGATCCCGAGCATCTTAGCGTGGCGGACGGCGCGCCTGAGAATTCGCCTGAGCACGTACCCCCTGCCCTCGTTCGACGGGAACACGCCGTCCGAGATGAGGAACGTGACCGCGCGTCCGTGGTCGGCTATGACCCTCATCGACACGTCGGCCGAGCCGTCCTCGCCGTAAGTCTTGCCGGATATCTCCTCGACCCTGGATATGATTCCGCGGAGGAGGTCCGTCTCGTAATTGCTCTTGACCCCCTGGAGCACCGCCGTTATTCTTTCGAGCCCCATACCGGTGTCTATACTCGGGTTCGGGAGCGGATTGAGCGCCCCCGAGCCGTCCCTTTCGAACTGCATGAAGACGAGGTTCCAGAGCTCGAGATAGCGGTCGCAGTCGCACCCGACGGCGCACTCGGGCTCCCCGCATCCGAATTCCTCGCCCTGGTCGATGAGTATCTCAGAGCACGGCCCGCAAGGCCCCGTGTCACCCATGGCCCAGAAGTTATCCTTCTCACCCATCCTGACGACCCTGCCCGGGAGAAGGCCTTCGGTCTCCTGCCAGAGCTTTTCGGCCTCGTCGTCCTCTTCGAATACCGTCACCCAGAGCTTTTCCCTGGGGAGCTTGTAAACATCCGTTATGAGCTCCCATCCGAACTGTATCGCCTCTTTCTTGAAGTAATCGCCGAAAGAAAAATTGCCGAGCATCTCGAAGAAGGTATGGTGCCTCGACGTGTAGCCGACGTTTTCGAGGTCGTTATGCTTTCCGCCCGCGCGGACACACTTCTGGGACGACGTGGCCCTATTGTAATCGCGCTTGTCGAGCCCGAGGAAGACGTCCTTGAACTGGACCATGCCGGCGTTCGTGAAAAGAAGCGTCGGATCGTTTTTAGGGATGAGAGAGGAGCTCTTCACGATCGTGTGCCCCTTCTCCTCGAAATACTTCAGGAATAGATTTCTTATTTCAGAGCCTGTCATTTTATTCTTCGTCATTTCCGTATTCGTATTATATAGCGGCCCCCGCCGCCGCGCTCCCGCCGGTGGTTTTCCTGGCCGGATACGTTGCGGCGAGCTGCCCGCACGCCCCGAGTATATCCCTTCCCCGGTTCTTTCGTATCCTGACGTTAATCCCGAAAGAGATCACTATCTCCTGGAAGCGCAGCACGCGCTCCATCGAGGGCGACTTGTAGGGGAGTGGCTGCGCCTCGTTAAAGGGGATGAGGTTGAGCTTGCAGTTTATCCCGGAGAGCAGATTGCCGAGGTCGTATGCGTCCTTGTCGGAATCGTTCACGCCGCTCAGC
Organism: Candidatus Dadabacteria bacterium; assembly: GCA_020849425.1. Classification (GTDB taxonomy): domain Bacteria; phylum Desulfobacterota_D; class UBA1144; order Nemesobacterales; family UBA2774; genus JADLGH01. The sequence goes on along the minus strand of JADLGH010000018.1, from coordinate 6,589 downwards.
ATCACGTATTCGAACATGAGGGCCTTTCTCGGCGGAACGGGGAAATTGACGCTCGCCTTTAAGAGCTCCTTTATCGGATAGCGCTTGTTGATGGGCATGATTTTGTTCCGTATCTCGTCCGTCGGAGCGTTAAGCGACACCGCGAGATTGACGGATATCCTGTCGCCGAGCTCCTTTATCCTGGGCGCCAGCCCCGACGTGGATACCGTTATACGCCTCGGCGAAAGCGCGGGCCCGTTACGGTCCGTCAGGTTTTCGAGAGCCCGGACGAGGTTGTCTATGTTGTCTAGCGGCTCGCCCATGCCCATGAATACGATGTTCGTTACGGAGCCGTTCGTGAACCTGTTCACCATGAGGTACTGGTCAATTATCTCGGACGGCTTCAGGTTACGTATCTTTCCGACGGTTCCCGTGAGACAGAACGTGCAGCCGAGGGCGCACCCCGCCTGCGAGGATACGCAGAGCGTATTCCTCTTCTTGTCGGGGATGAGGACGCTTTCGATCCGATTACCGTCCGAAAGCCTGAAGAGATATTTCCTGGTCCCGTCCTTTGAAACCTGCTCACCCGCGAGCTCTATCGAATCGCCGACGGCAAAGGCGGACTTGAGGGTTTCTCTGAGATCCTTCGACAGGTCGGTCATCTCGTCGAAGGACGACACCCCCCTCACGTAAATCCATTTACCTATCTGGCGGGCCCGGTAGGGCTGAATCCCCTTACCCGATACGAATTCTCCGAGCTCTGCGGGGCTTAAATCCTTGATGTTCATATTGTCGCCGGAATACCTATTAATTTTAAACGCTATCCGAGTAAGGATACAGGGGGTAGTGAGGTTATACAATAGCCGGAAGCCCCCTCAATTACAGTCAATAAGGGGCGATCCAGGCCCGCCCGGGGCAGGTGATATCAGCCGGCCTGCCCGGGAGGATCGGCCTCTCCATTGACCGTTCCGACGAGCTCCGAGAATTTCGCGAGCGCGGCCCTTATTTCCATGATTTCCCTCATGAGCACGACCCGGCGCCTGGACCCCGCCTTTTCGTAGGACGACTTCCTCAGGGCGAGGCGGCTTACGAGCGTAAGGTACTTGTCCTTGTTGAGGTATTTCGGGAACCAGCCTTTCTTCTTCATGGCGCCGTACGACATCAGTATTTTCCTGTATCTCTGGGGAAGCACCCCGAGGTCGAATTCCTCGGCGAGCTGTATCTCACGCTGCCGCCGCTCGGTCAGAATCGACTTCACGTACATGACGAATATGAACACCATGTAGGAGAACAGTATCAGGACCGCCAGAGTCCAGTGGGCCTCGCTCCTGGACGTGACCAGGAAGTTCCATGTCGAGTGGAGAAACACGGCGAGCAGGTAGTAGAGGCCGACCGACACGAGGGCGTCCCGGCCGCCGTCCTTGAGCTTGCTGATCCCGGCCCCGAACGTGGCGCTCGCGGCGCAGTGCATGTTGGCCGTCATCAAGCTCCTGAGGAAAAGGAGGTTCAGCCACTCGTACCCGGGGGCGTAGCTCGCGTACTGCGCGAAGTAGAGGAAGTTCTCCGTCATGCCGAAACCGAGCCCCGAGGCGGCGCCGTAGAGGAGGCCGTCGGTCATGTTGTCGAAGTGCCGGAGCCTTAAGAAAAAGAGCACGATAAGCCCCTTCATCAGCTCTTCTATGGCGGGGGCGACCAGGACGGCGGTGGTGTCGAAATGGGGGCTGTATATCGACCCGCCGAGGAGCCTTATGCTCGCCTCCGTACCGAGGATCGACAACACGACGGCCCCGAACCCGCCCCAGAAAAATGCGCCGAATACGTACTTCAGCGGCTCCCTGTCGTAACGGTCTATCCACCATATAAAGAGGAGGCCCGCCAGCACAGGGGCGACCGCCATGACGAGTGAGACGAAGACAATTACGTGGTCCATGAACTATCCATGATATTATGCTCTATCGCCGTCAATTACAACAATCCTCACGGGAAGACGAAGCGCCTCAACCGGCTACGCGGCCGCCGAAGAGCGGCCCGTACACGGGGCCTCGATATTTCCCCCCGCTCGAAGATAATATCGCCCCGAATAAATGCCTTGACGCCTATATACGGGTATATTAATCGCTGAGGAACAATCTGAACATGTCCAGCCTGAAAACCGCCCTCGATCACGGGCTTACGGAAGAGGAATATAATAAAATCACGGGCGCTTTGGGCAGGGAGCCCAACCTTACGGAGATAGGCATACTCGGCGCGATGTGGTCCGAGCACTGCTCGTACAAGAGCTCGAGGATTTATCTCCGGAAGCTCCCCACGACGGGCGAGAGGGTCATACAGGGGCCGGGCGAAAACGCGGGCGTCGTCGATATAGGCGACGGCCTCTGCGTCGTCTTCAAGATGGAAAGTCACAACCATCCCTCGTTCATCGAGCCCTACCAGGGCGCGGCGACGGGCGTGGGCGGCATACTGAGGGACATATTCACTATGGGCGCGAGGCCCATAGCCATACTCGATTCGCTGAGATTCGGCGACCCTTCCCTCCCCAAGACAAAATACATCACCGAAGGCGTCGTCGCCGGCATCGCGGGGTACGGTAACTGTATCGGCATCCCGACGGTCGGCGGCGAGGTTTATTTCGACCCCTGCTATGACGGCAACCCGCTCGTAAACGTATTCGCGCTCGGCGTCACTAAATCCAGCGAAATATTCAGGGGCTACGCCGAGGGCGTCGGGAACCCGGTCATTTACGTCGGCTCGAAGACCGGGCGTGACGGCATACACGGCGCGGTGATGGCTTCGGAGACCTTCACGAAAGAGGCCGAAGAGAAGCGGCCCGCCGTCCAGGTAGGCGACCCCTTCACCGAAAAGCTCTTACTCGAAGCGTGCCTCGAGCTCTTCAAGACGGGCGTCGTGGTAGGCATTCAGGACATGGGGGCCGCCGGGCTCACGTCGTCCTCGACCGAGATGGCCGAGCGTGCAGGCACAGGCATAAGGATCGACATCGAGAAGGTCCCGCGGAGGGAGGAGTCCATGACCCCGTACGAGGTCATGCTTTCGGAATCCCAGGAGCGGATGCTTATAGTGCTCGAAAAGGGGAAGGAACAAGTCGCGGAGAATATATTCAGAAAGTGGGGGCTCGACTTCAGCGTCATCGGCGAGGTGACGGACAGCCACAGCATCGTCGTCGCCGAGAACGGAAAAACAGTCGCCGACATACCGTTGAGTCTAATATCGGAGGAAGCCCCGGCGTACGACAGGCCGGTGAGAGAGCCTTCGAACCTCGACGAGCTCGGCCGGCTCGACCTTTCGGAGTTGCCCGTACCGGGCGACCTCGGGAGGGTATTGTTGACGCTCCTCTCTTCGCCGACGCTCGCTAACAAGCACTGGATCTACGAGCAGTACGATTATATGGTAAGGACGAACTCCATAACCCTCCCAGGCTCGGACGCGGCCGTCGTAAGGATAAAGGGCACGCCCAAGGCCGTCGCCATGACGGTCAACTGTAATTCGAGATACTGCTACCTCGACCCCTACACCGGGGCCGCGATAGCAGTCGCCGAGAGCGCGAGGAACCTCGCATGCTCGGGCGCCCTACCCCTCGCTATCACGGACTGCCTCAACTTCGGCAGCCCCGAGACGCCCGAGGTCATGTGGCAATTTGGGCGCGCCCTCGAAGGTATGGCCGAGGCCGCCATAGTCCTCGATACACCGATCGTCAGCGGCAACGTGAGCTTCTATAACCAGACCGAGGACAGGGCGATATTCCCGACGCCTACAATCGGCATGGTCGGGCTCATAGACGACGCCGAGCGCCGTCTCACGCAGTGGTTCGAAAACGAGGGCGACGTCGTGGCATTCCTTGGCGAGACGAAAGAGGAGCTCGGGGGGACCGAATATCTCTCGCAAATACACGGGAAAACGGCGGGCAGGCCCCCGTCGGTAGACCTCGAACGAGAGAAAAACCTGATAGCGACCTTACTAAAAGCCTCGGGAGAAGGTATACTTAACTCTGCACACGATCTTTCCGAGGGGGGTTTCGCAGTAGCACTTGCGGAGTGCTGTTTCAATCCGAACGGCCCTTTAGGCGTCAGGGTGGACATTCCTGCTGAAATCAGACCGGATGCCCTCTTATTTTCAGAAACCCAGGCAAGAGCAATCATTTCACTCGACGAGAAGAACATCGAAAGGCTGGAAGAAATTTCTCAGGAATTCGAGGTGCCTTTGAAGATCATAGGCAGGGTGGAGGGTTCTCGAATATATGTCCGGGAATTGCTGGACGTTCCCGTATCCGAGGCTTTAAGGGCGTGGACCACGGGGTTCGAGAACAACCTTAAAAGCTATGGCTAAGCTCAAAGAAGAATGCGGTGTGTTCGGTATTTTCGGTAACGCCGAAGCGTCCAACCTGACATACCTCGGCCTTCACGCCCTCCAGCACAGGGGCCAGGAAAGCGCCGGGATAGTCACGTCGGACGGCGTGAACCTCCACAACCACCGCCAGATGGGCCTCGTTTCCGATATTTTCACCGAAGATATACTGTCGCGTCTGCCGGGCACGAACGCCATAGGCCACGTCCGCTATTCGACCACCGGGTCGAGCCAGGACAAGAACATGCAGCCCATCGTGATCAACTACTTCCGAGGGGCCCTGGCGATAGCGCATAACGGTAACCTCACCAATGCCAGGACGCTCAGGGAAGAGCTCGAAGGCGATGGGGCGATATTCCAGTCGACGACCGACACCGAAGTCATAGTCCATCTCATAGCGAAATCAAAGGAAGAGACGCTTATTCAGAGGATAATCGAGTCTCTCACGAGGTGTAAGGGCGCCTACTCGCTCATGTTCCTCACGCCCGAAGTGATGATAGCGGCGAGGGACCCGTACGGGTTCAGGCCCCTCGTCATGGGGAAGCTCGGCGACTCGCCGGTGTTCGCGTCGGAGACATGCGCCTTCGACCTCATCGAGGCCGAGTACATAAGAGAGGTCGAGCCCGGCGAGATTATCGTCGTGACCCAGAACGGCACGGAATCCTTCAAGCCCTTCGGCGAGGTGCCGCACGCGCACTGCGTCTTCGAATACATATATTTCGCGCGGCCCGACAGCTTCCTTACGGGGAGGAACGTTTACCAGGTGCGTAAGGCGCTCGGAAAGCAGCTCGCGATAGAGCACCCGGCCGAGGCGGATATAGTCGTCGCCGTGCCCGACTCGGGCGTGCCCGCGGCTATGGGATTTTCAGAGCAGCTCGGCCTCCCGTTAGAGCTCGGGCTCCTCAGGAGCCACTACGTTGGGAGGACGTTCATCGAGCCCCAGCAGTCTATACGTAACTTCGGTGTAAGGCTCAAGCTGAACGCCATAAGGGAAGTGCTCAACGGTAAGCGCGTCGTCATCATAGACGATTCGATCGTAAGGGGCACGACGTCGCGAAAGATAGTGAAGATGATTCGGGCGGCCGGGGCGACGGAGGTTCACATGAGGATAAGCTCGCCGCCGACCAAGTTCTCGTGCTATTACGGGATCGACACGCCGCTCAAAGAAGAGCTCATAGCCAACTCGCTCGAAATAGACGAAATAAGAAAGTACATAACCTCGGATTCGCTCGGCTACCTAAGCCTCGACGGGGTTATGAAAGCTGTAGACGAAACGAAGCGCCGCGAAAACGGGGAGAGCTTCTGCAGCGCCTGCTTCTCGGGCAGGTACCCCGTCGAGCTCACCGACCAGAAGAAGGTCAAGCATAAGCAGCTCGGGCTTTTCGGGGGATAGTCGCCCTTCTTTACCGACAGTGGTTGACTTCATGACAATATCATGATACTTTCATGATATGGCTATTATACAGGTCAAAAACGTTCCAGACCCCTTATACAAGCGCCTCAAGAGACACGCGAAGAAAACGGACAAAACCCTGAGCGACGTTGTTCTCGAAGCAATCGAAAAAGAGCTGAAGAGAAACGAATGGCGGGAGCATTTCGCAAAACGGCCCTCTTCGGACCTCGGCGTTTCCGCGGCTTCCTTGCTCGAAGAAGAGAGACGGGAAAGAGATAACGCTCTCTCGAAATGAGGTTCGTAATCGATGCTTCGGCAGCCGCCGAATACCTCCTCCGCACAAGTCTAGGTCTAAAAGTATCGGAGCTTATCGAGGGGGCCGAGCTAGCCGCCCCCGAGCTGCTCGACGTCGAGATATTATCCGTGTTGAGGCGGGCCGTGCTCAAGAAAAAGCTTGAGGAAAGTCGTGCGCTACTGGCGATCGAGGACCTCGCCGGCTGGGACGTCGAACGCATTTCGCATATAGTGCTCATCCACGACGCATGGCGGTACAGGCACAATATCAGCGCCTACGATGCATTCTACGTTTCGGCTGCGCGCATGTATGATGCGCCGTTACTTACAGCGGACGGACCATTATCGAAGGCTCCCGGTCTGGGAATAGTGGTTCAAAATATCAGGCTGGCGTAAATAAAGGTTTTACCCGATCTCCCTCAGCTTCCCGAGGACGTCTTCCATCTTCTTTATCTGAAATGAAAGCTCCTCGAATATCTCGCGCTCCTTCTGTATTATCTCTTCGGGCGCGCGGCTGAGGAAATCGGGGTTGGACAGCTTCTTTTCGGTGCGTTCGAGGTCTTT
>JADLGH010000017.1 GCA_020849425.1 Candidatus Dadabacteria bacterium | reverse complement strand
ATTTCACTGGAGATTAATAAAATATGAAGAAAACATTCGAAGACCTTATCGATCTGTCGCGGCACCTGAGGGGGCCGGAGGGATGCCCCTGGGACAAGGAGCAGACCCTCGATACGCTCCGGCCTTACATCATCGAGGAGGCGTACGAGGTCGTGCAGGCCATAGAGCAGCGCGACAGGGACGAGCTCATCGAGGAGCTCGGCGACTTATTCTACGAAGTCCTCTTCGCCTCGCAGATAGCCGCGGACGAGGGCGAGTTCGAAATCGGCGACGTCATAGACAGGCTCCACAAAAAGCTCGTCAGCAGGCACCCGCACGTATTCGGCGAGGAAAAGGCGGCCAATGCGGAGGAGGCGGTGAAGAGGTGGCACGCGCAGAAGCTGAAAGAGAAGTCGCGGAAGAGAAGGCTCCTTCACATCCCGCGCACTATGCCGTCCCTCCTCCGCGCGCAGCGCGTGGGCGAGAAGGCCTCGCAGGTGGGGTTCGACTGGCGGAGCGCCGGCGAGGTGCTCGAAAAGGTTCGAGAGGAGCTGTCGGAGCTCGAAACGGAGATCAAATCAGGCGACGAAAAGGGCGTCGAGAAGGAGTGGGGCGACCTCGTCTTCTCGCTCGTAAACCTCGGGCGGCATTTAAAGCTCGACTCCGAAGGAACGGCTCACAAGGCAATCGACGGCTTCATCGAGCGGTTCGGCTTCATAGAGGACAAGGCCGAGGCTGATGGGAAGCAGGTCTCCGACCTTACGCTGGACGAGATGAACGAGCTCTGGGAAGAGGTGAAGAAGCGGGAGCGCGCTTAGCGCGTCCCTTCGCATCAGGAATCCTGCTTCGTGCGAAGCGTGCCCCGGTTCATTTATCCCGGATTCCGGGGATTGTGCAGCGTTACCTGAAGGCCGGTATGACCTTCTTCGCGAAGAGCTCCAGGTGCGGCTGCGCCCAGCTCGCCGGAAGCCCCGGGGGTATGGTGAAAGAATAAAAATTCGTGATCGGCACCTCTTTTACGTAAGCCCTTATCATCTCGATGCACGTGTCCGGGTCTGCGACGTTGAAAATGCCGAGCTCCTTTAGATGCCCGGCGTCGCGTACGTAGGGCAGGAGCGGCATCCCGGCCTTCTCGAACCATTCGGCGTAGCCGTTAAGCTGGTAAAGGACGTGATCCACGGCTTCGTTCCACGTCTTCTCGGGGTTTTCCGAGGCAACGAGCCAGAAATATCCGCCCGCGACCTTGAGATTCGTCGTCGGCTTTCCCAGCCTTGCCAGCTCCGCGACGTACTCGTCGTAGAGCTCCTTTATCGGCCCCGTGCCTAAAAATCCGTCCCCGAGCCTCGCGGCGCGCCTCGCCCCCGCCGGGCTGAATCCGCCGACCCAGAGGGGAGGGCGGGGCTTCTGGACGGGCTCGGGCGCGAGCCTCGCGTTGTGAACCTCGTAGTATTTGCCCTCGAACGTGAGCGTCTCGCCTTCCCACAGGCGGCGTATGATTTCGAGCCCCTCGTTCGAGCGGCCGCCCCGTTCCTTTCGGGATATGCCGAAGCTCTCGAACTCCTCGACCTTGTACCCGTTGCCGACGCCGAGCTGGAACCTGCCGCCCGACAGTATGTCCACGGTCGCGCCGTCCTCCGCCACGCGGACGGGGTTGTGGAGCGGCAGCAGCATGACGCCCGTCCCTATGCGTATCTTTTTCGTCCTCGCCGCGATGGCAGCCGCTATCGTCATCACCGACGACGAAAAGCCGTCGTCGTGGAAGTGGTGCTCCTGGAGCCAGACGTCGTCAAAACCGTTCTCCTCGGCCCAGGCCACCTGGGCGAGCACTTCGGCGTATACCTCCGTGTACGGCCGGCGCCATTCAGGCGGGTTACGAAAGTCGTACCAGAGCCCGAAACGAAGCTTTGAATCTTTATCGGCGCTCATTCGAACCTCGCGTTTCCTTTCCTGTCAGCATCCCGAGAAGTCGCCAGCCTTCGGAGACGTATACGTCGGACGCGGCAGCGGACTTTTCGGTGTAGACGAAGCTGTCGTTCTTTACGCTCTCGTCCTCCGAGCTGTAAATGGCGAACGGCACGGGCTCGTTCACGTGCGTCCGGAGGTCTATCGGCGTCGGATGGTCGGACATCACGAGTATCCTGTAATCCCTGAACCTCTTTATGCCTTCGAGCACGCGGCCGACGACGCGGCCGTCGAAATCCTCGACGGCCTGCACCTTTAGCTCGGCCTTCCCGACGTGGCCCGTCTCGTCCGTCGATTCGATGTGTATCATCGTGAGATCGACCTCTTCGAGCGAGTCGAGCGCATAGTCCACCTTGCCCTCGTAATTCGTGTCGAGATACCCCGTCGCGCCGGGGACGTCTATCACGCGGAGCTTCGCGCAGTGCCCTATTCCCTTGACGAGGTCAACGGCCGAAATGACGGAGCCCGTGAGCCCGTAAAGCTCCTCGAAGGGCGGCATCTTCGGCGCGGTGCCCTGCCCCCAGAGCCATATGCTCGTCGCGGGGTTCTTCCCTTCGGCGAGTCTTTTTTTATTCACGGGATGATCTTTCAGAATCTCCCTCGATTTTTCTATCATGCGGTTCAGGATTTCGGCCCCTGCTCCGGTCGGAACGTACGCGCCTATCGCCTTTCCGGATATGTCGTGAGGCGGGGTCGTGTGTATGTCCTTGTTGCCGCCCGTCCAGACGAGGAGGTGCCTGTAGCTGACGCCCGGGTAGAACGTGAAGCCCTCTTCTTCGAGCCCCTTTTTGAGGTCGAGGATTATCTCCCGCGCCTCTTCGGTCGTGATATGCCCGGCGCTGTAATCCTCCATGATAGCCTCGCCGTCGTTTTCGGCGAGGGTGACGAGGTTGCAACGTAGCGTAACGTCCTTTTCCCCGAGCGGGACGCCTATGCTCGCGGCTTCGAGGGGCGAGCGCCCGGTGTAGTAGACCATCGGGTCGTAGCCGAGGACTGTGAGGTTCCCGACGTCGCTCCCCGGGGGGAGCGGGTCGGGTATGGTCTTCACCATGCCGAAGGTCACGGCGCACCTGGCTATCCTGTCAAGATTCGGGGTTCTTGCGGCTTCGAGCGGGGTCTTTCCGCCGAGCTCGGGAAGGGGGTGGTCGGGCATCCCGTCGCCCTGGAGTATCACGTATTTCATGAGAGTAAGATGTTAAATGTTTTGGAGGAAGAATCAAGAAACGAGCTAATAGGAAAACGGTTATTGAGCAACACGGAAATAGTGTACACTATAACACGAGAAGAAGAGGAGGGCCGCGCCATGCACAAGAATATTACTTTTAGCGCAGAGGAAGAGCTGATAAAGAAAGCCAGGAAGAAAGCCCAAAGGGAGCACACTACTCTTAACACAGAATTCCGTGAGTGGTTAAAGCGGTACGTCGGTACTGATAAGCGCGTGGTCGATTTAGAGAGTCTTATGGAATCCCTCCGCTATGCGGATTCGGGCGGCGGATCTTTTAGCAGGGACGAAATGAATGAGAGATAAGTATTTTATCGATACGAATATTTTCGTTTATTCTTTCAACTCGGAGGATAATAACAAGCGGCGAATATCTCTCGAGTTAATTTCAGGCGCCCTGACCAATCATAACGGCTGTATAAGCTATCAAGTGGTTCAGGAATTTCTTAACGTCGCAAGACGGAGATTCGTTAAACCCCTTTCCATTCCCGATTGTCAAAGATACCTGAGCACGGTTCTGGAGCCGCTTTGTGAAGTGTATGCGAGCGGGGGACTTTATTCCCAGGCATTGGAAATTTCGGAACGGTGGCAATATTCATTTTACGATTCGTTGATAATCGTGGCGGCGATCAATGCGGAATGTTCTCTTCTTTATTCGGAGGATTTCCAGAACGGCCAAAAAATCCGGGGCATTACAATCGCTAACCCTTTTTTATAACCTCGGGGAGTGAAAAGGGAAGGCGCTAATTCAATTAGCGCCTTCGAGCTTCGCGACCTGCTTCTCGGCGTGGTAAGAGCTCCTGACGAGCGCGCCCGCCTCGATGTGCGGTATCCCTATGACGTTCTCGCCGTAGGTCTTTAGCGATTCGAACTCCATCGGGTGGTAGTACCTTGTCACTGGCAGATGGTCGTGCGTGGGCTGAAGGTACTGCCCTATGGTTACGATGTCGCAGCCGACGTTCTTAAGGTCCTTCAGGGTTTGGAGGAGCTCTTCTTCCTCTTCGCCGAGGCCGACCATGATCCCCGACTTCGTCAGCATCCCCCGGTTTCCGTACGCCTTGCTGTTTTCGAGCAGCCTGAGCGACCTCTGGTAATTAGCCTGCGGCCTTACGGAGCGCTTCTTTCCCGAGGGCGTCGTCTGCGGAAGGTGGTAGAGCCTCGGCACCGTTTCTATGTTGTGGTTGAGGACGTCGGGCCGGGCTTCGAGGACCTGTTCCAAAGCGGCGCTCTCGCCCTTGAAATCGGGTATCAGCACCTCTATCTTGACGTTCGGGTTATATTCCCTGACCTTTCTTATGGTTTCCGCGAATATGCAGGCGCTCTCGTAGTTTTTATCGTCCCTGTTTACGGACGTGATGACGATGTGCTTTACGTGGGCGTTATTTTCGGCGAGCTTTCCCACGGCCTCGGCCACGCGCTGGGGCTCCTCCCAGTCGAGCTCCCCTCCGCGCCCGGTCTTTACGTGGCAAAAGCCGCAGCTTCTCGTGCACACGTCGCCGAGTATCATGAAGGTGAGCGTTCCCGCGCCCCAGCATTCAACGATGTTGGGGCACCTGGCTTCCTCGCAGACCGTGTGAAGGTTGAGCCCCCTCATGAGGCTTTTAAGGTGCGTGTAATTAGGACCCTGGGGTATCTGGGCCTTTATCCAGCTCGGTTTTCCGGTATTTCGCATAATAGTAAGTTTAATCAATCGGGGCCGGTTTAAGAAGCGGGCCCCTCGCGGGAGCGCAGGATCAGCTCTTTTCCTCGTCGACTACCGTAGGGGACGAAAACGGGGATTGATCCGCCGGTGCGGGTGTAGCCGCTACGGCGGCGGCCGATTTCCCCTTTTCCCTCTGAAGCCTCTGGTTCTCGTCCGCGAGCTGCCTGTTCCTGGCTTCGAGCTCTTTTATTTTCCTGCTTTTGTCGCGGGAATCGGCGCTCGAGGACAGGGACTGAAGCGCGCCGAAGAAGATCGTAACAAGGGCGCCGACCAGGAACGCGGCGAGTATTATGACGACGTTTTTCGTTACGTAGGGCCCGATTACGTGGGTCTTAAGGTCGAGCTGGAGCTGAAAATCGTGTGTGAAAACGTCCAGATTCTGCGTATAGATTATTGCGAACAGAAGTATTATCAGCACTATGAACAGTATCTTTATAAATTTCATCTTTCACCTCTCTAGCGTATTTAATTGCCGGCGGAGCGTTTCATAAGTATCTTCAAGGTATTCCGGCATTACCCTGACGTCGGCTATGACGGGCATGAAGTTATTGTCGCCGCTCCACCTGGGGACGACGTGAAAATGAAGGTGGTCGTCTATACCCGCCCCGCCCGTCTTGCCGAGGTTCATGCCTATGTTGAACCCGTCGGGCGAGAGCGCCTTCAGTATTTCCGTACATTTTATCGTAAGGCTCATGAGCTCGAGTCTCTCTTCCTCGCCGAGGTCTGAAAGATTATTCGTATGCCTGTACGGAACGGCCATGAGATGCCCGCTCGCATACGGGTAACGGTTCATGATTATAAAACCCGTCTGACCATTATATAATATGAGGTTCTTTTTGTCATTCCCCTCACCGGGCTTGCGGCAGAAGATGCACCCGTGTTCCTTTTCCCCGGTTATGTATTCGATTCTCCAAGGAGCCCAGAGCAGTTTCATTTTCAATTTATTATATCGACGAGATAAAAAAGTCCAAAGCTCGCTTTCGACGGGAATCCGGTGATGCCGGGAATTTCCACCTTGGATTGCAAGAGCTCCATGAGCTGTGATTTTTTCTTGGGATAGTATACTAGGCCGGGCTCGCCTTTTATGCCCGCCGCTTCCGAGGCGTAATCCACGGCGTCGTTTATGGTGCCGAGCTCGTCCACGAGGCCGAGCTCCTTGGCCTGGGCGCCGGTGTATATCTTGCCGTCCGCGACTTTATCCATCTGTGCCGCGTCGAGCCCCCTGGATTCCCCGACGGCGTCCTTGAACTGCACGTAAACGTTATCGATGAGCCCCTGGATGTACTCGCGATCCTTCTCGGTCATTTCCCTGAAGGGCGAGCCGATGTCCTTGAACTCACCGCTCTTTATGACCTCGACGTCGACCATCGCCCATTCGAGGAGCTTCTCGTAGCTGACGAACTGTGCGACGACGCCGATGCTGCCCGTTATAGCGCCGGGGTTGGCGTAAATCTTCTCGGCGGCGCACGCTATGTAGTAACCGCCCGAAGCGCCGACGTTGCCTATGCTGGCGACGACGGGCTTTTCCTCTCCGAGCTGCTTAAGCTCGCTGTAAAGCTCCTGAGAAGGGCCCACGGCCCCGCCGGGAGATTCTATTCTCAGTACGCGCGCCTTTATCCGGGAATCGTTTTTTATGGAGGTGATGCTGTCGAGATAGGCCTGGTCGTCGAGTATGACGTCTTCGATCTTAAGCACGGCCACCTTGTCCCCGGACGAGAGCGCGTCCTCACCCGAAATGAGAAGGCCGCACCCTACGCCGGCTATGAACGTGAAAAAGAGGAAAATGACCGCCAATATGGCGAAAACGGCTCCGCGCAACCTCAGACTACCTCGCCGTTGTTGATGTCTTTAAGCTTTTCCTTGAGCACGTCTCCGAGCTTTACCGAAGGCTCGCCCTGGGAGGACATAAAGCTCGAAACCCTTTCCCGTTCGAGCTTGTCGTCGTGTCTTCTCTTGCTGAGGTTCACCTGGCGCTTTATCTTGTCGAACCCGGTTACGAGCGCCGTTATCTCGTCGCCCGGGCTCAGGTTCCGGGGGCCGTCCCTGTTTTCCCTGTCCTGGCTGAGCTCGTTGGCCCTTATCCAGCCCTCGATATCGTCTTCGAGCTCGACGGTAACGCCCCTGTCCCTGACTTCCTTTATCTTGCCGGTGATTATGGTCTCGCCGGACTTGTATTTCTTCTGGGCGCTTTCCCACGGGTCGGAGCCGAGCTGCTTTGTGCCGAGGGCTATTCTCTGGTTCCTGTCGTCGACGTTAAGAACGACGACCTCGATCTCACTCCCTTTTTCGAAAGACTCTTCTTCGGGGTTGACCCTTCCTTTCCAGCTGATGTTGTCGGGCCTGACGAGGCCGACTATATTCTCCGCGACTTCGACGAATATGCCCTTGTCGGTCACGTTCCTGATGATGCCCTTTATCCTGGCGCCGGAAGGATGGGTTTCCTTGAACTGCTCCCACGGGCTCTGCTCTATCTGCTTTAGGCTGAGGGATATGCGCCTGTTCTCGGCGTCTACATCGAGAACGACGGCTTCGAGCTCGGTACCCGGCTGAATGACTTCCTTCGGGTGGCGGAACTTCTTGGTCCACGTGATTTCGGATATGTGAACGAGCCCCTCGACCCCGGGCTCGAGCTCTACGAATACGCCGAAGTCGGTGAGCGATACGGCCTTGCCGCGGACGTTCGTCCAGGGCATGTACTTGCCCTTTACGGATTCCCACGGATCGGGCGTCGTTTCTTTCAGGCTGAGGGTGATCTTTTCGTTCTCTTCTATTTTTATTATCTTCGTCGTTACCTGCTGGTCTCTCGATACTACGTCTTCGGGGTGGGCCACCCTTCCCCACGCGATTTCGCTTACGGGGATGAACCCCTCGACGCCGCCTATATCGACGAACGCCCCCTGATTTATGATGTTGAGAACCCTCCCGGTAACTTCCTTGCCGACCTCTATAGAAGCCAGCGTTTCCTGCCTCAGGCCTTCGCGCACTTCCTCGAGGTGTGCCCTCCTCGAAAGCACTACGTCGCCCTGGTTGAACTTTATTATCTTCGCTTCGAGCGTCTCGCCGATGAGGTTATCGAGGTCGCGCCTCGGGACGATGTCGATCTGCGACGCCGGGATAAAGGCCCTTATGCTCACCTTTTCGCCTATGTCGGCTATGAGGCCGCCCTTTACCTTCTGCTGTATTACGGCCTGTACGAGCTTGCCCTGTTCGAAGCTCTCTTGTATGGCCTGGTTTTCCTTGACCAGGTCGGCCTTGATCTTCGAAAGCCTTGGCAAGCCCTCGCTCACCCAGTTGTCGAATACGACTTCTACCTCGTCGCCGATGTTGATGTCGAGCTCGGCTTTCTTGTTGTAAAATTCCTTTATAGAAACCGCACCTTCGGATTTCGAGCCGAAGTCTATGAATACGTCGTCCTGGTCGATCCTGACTACGATTCCCTTGATCGCCACTCCCTTGTCGGGAACGGCCATACTTTCATCGACCATTTCTGCAAAATCTTTTTCGTCTACCATATACCTGCCTTCTTTTGTCGAGTATTGTCCTTCCAAGCTAACTGCCCGAGTTCACTATTACGAAGTAGAATGGGGTAGTGTTTACTTCTTAGCTATCCTTGAACTGCCGATATTATTCTACTTATTACTTCATCGGTCAATAGATTTGTAGTATCTATTATGACCGCATTCGGTGAGGGATGCAAGGGAGATTCCGCCCTCTCGCTGTCCTGTCTGTCCCGTGTGAGGAGCTCCCTTTCCACCTCCGCGAGGTCCGCTTCCCTGCCCGCTTCCCTGAGCTGCGCCCATCTTCTCCTGGCTCTTTCCTCCGTCGTGGCCGTAAGATAGAACTTGAAATCGGCGCCGGGAAATACATATGTCCCCATGTCCCTTCCCTCGGCGACTATATTTCCCGAGGAGCCTATTTCGCGCTGAATTGCGACGAGCTTTACCCTCACGGGCCTTTTCGTCGCGACGTCCGAGGAAAGCCGTGATATCTCGGGGCTTCTTATACTGGCCGCGACGTCCTCCCCGTCGAGGAGTATCGATAAGCCTCCGTCCGGGTTTCTCCTGAATCCGACAGAAGTGCTGTCGAGAAGTTTCGAAAGCTCCGTCTCGCTTCCTATGTCGATTCCTGAAGTCGCGGTCTTTAAGGCTATCGCCCTGTACATAGCGCCCGTGTCGAGGTATATGCAGCCGGTCTTCTCCGCTACGGCTTTCGATACGGTGCTTTTTCCGACCCCCGAGGGGCCGTCTATCGTTATGATCATCGCTTTACGGTGCCATGATGTGATTTATACGCCCGCGTAATTAGCAGGAGGCGTCTAGCTTCTGAGTCCCTTGAGCACCAGGAAGAATTCAGGGAACGATACGGCTACCGCCCCGGCGTCGTCTATCCCGGTTTCGCCCTCGGCCCTGCTCGCCGCGACCGCGACCGCCATCGCTATGCGGTGGTCTCCCCAGCTCTCGCATTCGGCCCCGGTGAGGCGCTCCTTGCCGGTAATCGCCATGCCGTCATCGAATTCCTCGACGTCCGCGCCCATCTTCCCGAGCTCAGAGGCTATCGCCTTTATACGGTCCGTTTCCTTCACCCTGAGCTCGGCCGCGTCCTTTATGACGGTCGTCCCTTCGGCGTACGCCGCAGCCGCCGCGATCACGGGCAGCTCGTCTATCGCCCTCGGTATCAGGGCCCCGCCGATGGTAACACCGTTGAGCGCGCTCGATTTTACGAGCAGGTCCGCCACGGGCTCGCCGGATACCTCCCTTTCGTCCAAAAGAGAAATGTCCCCGCCCATGTCCTTGAGTATATCCACTACGCCCGTCCTGAGCGGGTT
>JADLGH010000016.1 GCA_020849425.1 Candidatus Dadabacteria bacterium | reverse complement strand
GAGGGAATCCGTCAGGAACAAGTGGTTCGTGCTATACACGATATCGTTTTCCGCGCTGGCCGTTCTCATACTCGCGATCGCTCCCGAAAAAGGAGCGCTCACTGAAGGGGCGGGCTACGGCAGGACGGCCGCGAGCCTGATAAACCTCGTCCTCCTGTTCGTTCCGCTCGTATCGCTCATCACGGGCTCGGGGGCCATATCGGGCGAGAGGGAGAACGGGACGCTTCAATACCTCCTCTCGCACCCCGTAACGAAGGCCGAGGTCTTCGCCGCAAAGTTCGTCGGGATATTCGTCCCCATATGCCTCTCGATTTCGCTCGGCTTCGGGCTCGCGGGGGTCGGAGCGGCGCTCCGCGGCGGGGGAGGGGACGCCTCGGGGTTCCTGGTGACGGCTCTTCTTTCCGCGCTCCTCGCGGCGTCGCTCCTGAGCGTCGGGCTCCTGGTGTCCGTGTATTCGCGGAAGGCGTCGCGGGCCACGGGCATAGCCGTCTTCCTCTGGCTCGTCTTTATAATCCTGGGCGACCTCGGCGTGATGGGCACGGCGGCCGCGATGGAGCTCGGCATAAGGCAGGTGTTCGTCCTCGCGCTTCTCAATCCGGCCGAGGCGTTCAAGATAGCGTCCGTGCTGGCGCTGAGCCCCCGGTACGAAATACTGGGCCCGGTCGGGGTCTCTGCGGTAAGGACGTTCGGCAGGGAAGGGGTGGTGCTTTTACTGATGTCGATAATGGCTCTCTGGACGATAGCGCCCTTCGTGCTGGCGCTGGCGTCGTTCAGCGTGTTCAGGAGGGAAGAACCATGAGATACGTTCTCTTTCTTTTATTGGCGGCGCTGTTCACGGCGTGCGGGGACAAGCCGCAAACCGGCCCCGTGGAAGTCCACTACGGCGAGGACGTCTGCGAGAGGTGCAGGATGATAATAAGCGATCCGAGGTTCGCCGCGCAGTACGTGACGAAGAAAGGAGAGGCGAAGAAGTTCGACGACATAGGCTGCCTCGCGGCCGAGCTCAAAACCGACGGCGGCGAGGATATCGCGTCCGGGATATACGTCGCCGATTTCGCCGCCGGGGGATGGATAGACGCCCGGAAGGCTCACTATCTCAAGAGCGTCGATATCGCCTCGCCCATGGGCTACGGCATAGCCGCTTTCAGCAGCGGGCAGGCCCTCGAGTCCGATCCGAATTACGGGCCCGACGCCGAAATTGGCGGATTCGGCGACATCATGGAATAATATCATGATACTTTCCATGAGCAGAAAGATCTCAGAACCCGCCGAACGGATACGGAGCGCCGCGCTTTCGCTGTTCATAAAGAACGGGATCACGGGCACGACGACGAAGGAGATCGCCCGGGAAGCCGGGGTTTCCGAAGGCTCCATATACAACCATTTCGAAAGCAAGGGCGACCTCGCCCTCAAGCTCTTCCTGGAATGCATGGCCATGTTCAGGGAGGTGCTCGACAAAAAATCCCTCGAAGCCGACACCCCGTCCGGAAAGCTCGAGGCGGTCATACACGCGTTCTTCGATTTCGCCAGGAGGGAGCCCGAAGTCTACGCCTACATCATGGTGGGCCACTTCACCGAGCTCGGGAAAATCCCGAAAACGGTCAAAAAGCCGGTGGACGTCTTTTCGGCGATCATAAAGAGCGGCATGGAGTCGGGCGAATTCCCGGGGCACGACGAAAAGCTGAGGGCGGCGTATATAACGGGCATGCTGACGCGGGCTATTCTGTTCCATAAAACCGGCGTGCTCAGGATGTCGTACAGGGCCATAGTCAGGGAGACCGTGAAGTCTTCGCTTAAGGTCCTCGGCTCGGACGGGTGCGTACAAAAGTAGCCCGGCGTTTCTACGCGCCCCGCTATTATTCCCCGCCGGCCGTTTAGCGCCCCGCGCCTTCTTCTGATAAAATATCCCGCGATAAATATTCCCGCGCCCGGACGGCGAAAGAATCCCGGGCGCAGTGTATACTTTTTACACAGTTTTATAATAGTAAGGGGGGAATATGCTGCTCGTAAAAGACAACATGACGAGGGATCCTTTCACGGTCCGCCCGGGTGAGGACGTCCGCGTCGCTTTCAGCAGGATTACGGATTTAATGGTTCGCCAGGCCCCCGTGGTCGAGGGCGGAAAGCTCCTCGGCATAGTGACCGACAGGGACCTTCGCCTCGCCGTCGCCGAGACGGTGGACAGCCCCGGCCTCACGGTGGCCGCCGTAATGACGCCCGAGCCGGTGACGGTCTCCCCGGACACGACCCTCAAGGACGCGGCGCGGGTAATAAGCAGGAACAAGTTCAACGCGCTGCCCGTCGTCGGGCCGGGCGGCGCGCTCGAAGGGATGTTGACTACGACCGACATACTGAACGGCCTGGTGAGGGCGCTCGACCAGTCTCCGAATGAATAATGCATAACCCGGGCGGCGCGCTCCCGGCGAAGGAGGATACGAATGAAGATAACGAAGATAATGTTCCCGACCGATTTTTCCGAGGCCATGAGCGCGGCGAAGGACCATGCCCTCTACCTGGCCGAAACCCTCGGGGCCAGGGTGTCCATACTCCACGCCATCGAGCCCCTCGACTCGGACGGTATCGACGACGAAATAAGGGACTTTTACGAAGCGCTCGAAGCCAAGATGGGCGAGAAGATGACTGACGAAAGGGAGGCTTTCGAGGGCAGGGGGATAGAGGTCGAAACGGACATCATAATCGGCGAGAGATGGAAGGTTATAAATAACGTCGCCTCCGAAAGGGGTATAGACCTCATCGTAATCGGCTCCCACGGGATAACGACATCCACGGGCGAAATTTCCGTGGGCACGACGAGCCACAAGGTGATGTTCACGTCCCCGTGCCCGGTGCTCGTCGTCAGGCACGACATGACGCACGACGCCCACGACGAGGAATAGCGCCTACCGCCCGGGCCGAAACGGGTATAAAATGTGTAATCATACAAGGAGGTATCTCCGAATGGAGTTAAGCTCGAATTTCTCGCCCTGCTGCTTCGCCGTGCTGCTATTAGCCCTGTTTATCGTTTCAGGGACGGCCGCTCCGGGCCCGTCCGCCGCGGCGGCGGAAACCCAGGCTCCCCCGAAAGCCGCAGAAATAAAACCGGTAATCGACCCCGGGGCCGATAAGCTCCTTAAGGAGATGAGCGCCGTTCTCGCCAGGGCGAAGACCTTCACCGTATCCGCCGACGTCGATTTCGACAGGCTCATGCCTTCCGGCCTTCTCATAAAATACGGCGGAACGGTCGACCTGACCGTCCGGAGACCGGGCAAGGCCTACGCCTCGGTCGACGGCGACCTCCAGAGCCGGAAGATCTGGTACACGGGCAGCGAAATAACCGTCCTCGACGCCGCGGGCGGCTTTTACGGCGCGCTTCCGACCCCCGGCACTATAGACGAGACGATGGATTTCCTCATAAGCGATTACGGCATGACCATACCCCTCGCGGACATCCTCTCGGCGGACCCCTATAAGGCCTTCATATCCAACGCCG
The DNA here is from genome assembly GCA_020849425.1 of Candidatus Dadabacteria bacterium. Classification (GTDB taxonomy): domain Bacteria; phylum Desulfobacterota_D; class UBA1144; order Nemesobacterales; family UBA2774; genus JADLGH01. Next base: position 4,387 of record JADLGH010000016.1, on the reverse strand, counting down.
TCGCCGGGGTCGTGGCGGGCGAGAGCACCATTAACAATAAGTCGTGCACGCACCTGGCATTCGTCCAGAAATATATAGACTGGCAGATATGGATATCCGACGGGGCCGACAGGCTCCCGTGCAAGCTCGTCATAAACTACAAAACAGTTCCCGGCAGCCCGCAATACTCGGCCGAATTTTCTCACTGGAGCCTGGACCCGTCCATCGATCCGTCGGTGTTCAAGCCCGAAATACCGGCCGGGGCCGTGAAAATCGATTTCCTCAAAATGCAGGAAGAGACCAAATAGGAAAGTGTTTAAGAGAGGCGCAACATGAGAACGAATAAAATGACGGCGATGACGAAATTGTTTACGGTTACGGCGGCGGTGCTGCTTACGCTCGCGCTGATGCTGCCCCCGGACTCCCACGCGAGGGGCGGCTTCGGAGGAGGCGGCGGAATGAGGGGGGGCGGCGGAGGCTTCGACAGAGGCGGTTTCGGCGGAGGAGGGGGTAGCGTAAGGTACGGCGGAGGAGGGGGCTTCGGCGGCGGAGACTACAAGGGCTTTCAGGGCGGAGGCTCACAGTCCTTCGGGGGCGACAGGGGCAACGCGGGGGGCGGCTCACAGTCTTTCGGACAGCAGGGGGGCGCCCAGAACAGGAGCGACAACTTCAGCGACAACCAGGGCAACCGTAATTTCGATAACACCGACGTCAACCGCAATATAAACAACGACAACGTTAACCGGAACGTCGATAACAATAACGTTAACCGCAATATAGATAACAACGACGTCAACAGGAACGTGGACAACAACAATATCAACCGGAACGTGGACAGCTTCAACAACAACACCGTAAACGTTTACAACGACAACCACTACGACAACTACTGGCACGGCTACTGGAACACCTGGGGCGGATACTATTCCGGCTGGGCGTTCGCGGGAGGGCTCGCCGTCGGCGCGGCCGTGGCTTCCCTGCCGTCGTCCTACACGACGGTTTACGTATCAGGCGACCCGTTCTACTACACGAACGGCGTCTACTACCAGCCCCAGGGCACGCAGTACGTCGTCGTGCCGCCGCCCCCCGGGGCCGTGGTGACGACGCTTCCGCCTTCGTGCTCCACGGTCTACTTACAGGCGACCGAGTACTACAACTGCGGCGGCGCGTTTTATTCGAACACGGTGCAGGGCTACCAGGTTGTGAACGCACCGGTAGGGGCCACCGTCAAGACGCTCCCCGAAGGAGCGCAGTCGAAGACGATAAACGGGACGACGTACTACATCTTCGGCGGGGCCTATTACCAGCCGTTTTACAGCGGGAACAGCGTTATCTACCAGATAGTCCCCGACCCGACCAGGGGCTGAACGGGGCATGGAAGGGCGGCTATTCGGCCTTTCCGAAGGGCTTCAGCGCCTGCCCGATTACGGCGGGCAAGAGGCCCATGACGAATACGAGCGTCCATCCGCCGGCGTCGGGCGGGATTATCCTGAGCACATCCGCGAGAGGCTTCACGTAGACCGCCGCCCCTATAAGCAGCGAGCACAGCCCGAGCGCCCCCCACACGTAAGGGTTACGCGTTATCTCGTTGTTTACGACGCCCGAGCCCCTGTCCCGCATGTTGAACACGTGAAAGAGCTGTGCGAGGGCGAGCGTCAGGAACGACACCGACACGGCCTCTTCGCTCCCGTACCCGAGCCCGTGTATCGCGTAGAGCAGCGCGCCGAGGACGGAGGACGTTATCAGCGCCCCGTACCCCGCTATGCCGAGCCACCTTCGCCGCGAGAGAAGCGGCTCCTTCGGGTCCCTCGGCGGCTCCTTCATTATATGCTCGTCCCCCTCTCCCATGCCCAGCGCGAGCGCCGGGAATATGTCCGTGACGAGGTTCAGGAAAAGTATCTGGAGCGGCAGTATCGGGAGCGGCATCAGGGCGAACGACGCGAGGGCCACTATCATTATCTCGCTCACGTTGCACGATATAAGATAGAAGATGAACTTCTTTATGTTCCCGTAAATGATGCGGCCCTGCTCGACGGCGCTGACTATGGTCCCGAACGAGTCGTCCTTGATCACGATGTCCGCCGCCTCGCGCGCGACCTGCGTCCCGCGGAGCCCCATGGCTATGCCGATGTCCGCCTGGCGGAGCGCGGGGGCGTCGTTCACGCCGTCTCCGGTCATGGCGACGACGAGCCCGCTTTCCTGCTTCATCTTCACGAGCTCGAGCTTCTGCTCGGGGCTCACGCGCGCTACGATGAGCGAATCCGACACCAGCTCGGAATCCTCGTCCGAAAGGCTCTCGACCTTTTTTATCACGCTTCCGTGGAGGGGCTTGACGTTGCTGTCGTCCACGAGCCCGACGGCAAGCGCGATGTTCTTGGCCGTCGAGGGGTGGTCGCCCGTCACCATTACGACCTTTATCCCGGCCTCGATGCACTTCCCGATAGCGTCTTTCACGTCCGGCCGGGGCGGGTCGAGGAGGCCGACGAGCCCTAGGAACGTGAGCCCCTCGTAGGGGTCTTCGGGCTCGCCGTCCGTTTCCTTCCCGGCGTGGGCTATAACCCTGTACCCCCTGGCGGCGAGCTCGTCGTTCTTCTTCGCCCACTCCTCCTTGTCCTCGTCCGTGAATTCCCTTTCCCCCTCGGGGGTCGATACGGACGCCGACGCGCGGAGGACGGAGCCGGGCGCGCCCTTGACGGCCGTCCTGTAGCCGCCCTCCGCCCTGTGGACCGTCGCCATCATGTTCACGGCGCTGTCGAAGGCGAAGAGCTTCGTCTCGGGAAAACGCTCCAGGAGCGCCGGCTTCCCGATGCCCGCCTCCCTGCCGGCGGCGACCAGCGCCGTCTCCATCGGGTCCCCGGCCGCCTTGCCCTCGCCGTCGTAATCCACGGGGACGGTGTTGCATAGCACGCCGACCTCGAGCGCCCGGCGTATGGACTCGTACGAAGACGGGTCCGCTTCCGCGCCGTTTACTAAAAACCGTACGCCGTCCTCGCCGCGCTCGATTTCGAGCTCGGCCCCCTCGGCGTCTATCGTCTCGACCGTCATCTTGTTCTCGGTGAGCGTCCCCGTCTTGTCCGTGCAGATGACGGACGTCGAGCCGAGCGTCTCGACGGCGCTCAGCCTGTTTACGAGGGCGTTCATGCGCGCCATGCGCACCATCCCGCGCGCGAGGGCGATCGTAGCCACGACGGGGAGGCCCTCGGGGATGGCGGCGACTGCCAGGGCTATCCCGGTCTCTATCATAAGGAGCGCGTCCCGGCCTCTAAGTATCCCGGCCGCGATCACGACGGCCGCGGTAAAGAGCGTCGCCCATATGAGATGGTTGCCGAGCCTGCCGAGGCTCTTTTCGAGGGGAGTCGTCTCGCTCCCCGCCGTCTCCGCGAGGTCGCCTATACGTCCGAGCTCCGTTCTCTTCCCCGTCGCCGTGACGACGGCCTCGGCCGAGCCCCTCGTGAGAGCGGCGCCCATGTAAAGCATGTTCGTCCTGTCTGCGAGTACCGGCTCGCCGCCGAGCGCTTCGGTGTTCTTGCGGACGGGGACGGATTCCCCCGTGAGCGAAGACTCGTCGGCCTCGACACCCGACGCCTTTACGAGCCTCGCGTCGGCGGGCACGACGTCGCCCGCCTCGAGTATCAGGATGTCGCCGGGGACGAGCCCCTCGGCCGGAAGTATACGCGTCCCGCCCCCGCGCCTTACGGTCGTCTCGACGAGCACCATCTTCCCGAGGGCCTCCATCGAGCGGGCCGCGCGGAGCTCGGTGAAAAACCCTATGCCGGCGTTTATGATTATGACGACGATTATGGCTATGAATTCAGGCACGTCGCCGAAGGCGAGCGACACCCCGCCCGCGGCGGCCAGGAGAAGCACTATGAGGCTCCTGAACTGGTTCAGCAGTATACCCCACGCGCTGGCCGTCTTCGCCTCGCCGATGCGGTTCTTACCGAATTCGAGGAGGCGCTTTCCGGCCTCGTCCTGCGAAAGCCCGGGCCCGGGCGCTACGCCGAGCGCGTCCAGCACTTCATCCGCGGTGTGGTTGTAAGGTCTTTCGGCGAGGTTCATGGGACCGTCCCGGTGCCGTCCGGCTCTATTTATGACGGTACACGCATATCCCGGCTATGCAAGCCCTTTCAGAAGGTACCCGACGATATAGGCGATGACGGCCGCCGCTCCCCCGACGAGGAAAGTCTCCGCCCCGGCCACGTACCACTTCGTATCCACGACCTGCGCCTTTACCGAGCCCACGATGAAAAGGGCGATCGACGTCAGCACGACGGAAAGCTCGAACGTCTTTCCCGAGATCACCGGGATGAAATAGGCGAGGACGTAGGCCAGGGGCGGAATGAACCCGATTATATTAAAAGATACGAACGTCACGGCCCCGCTCCGGAGCGGCGAAGTGTGGTCTTCG
>JADLGH010000015.1 GCA_020849425.1 Candidatus Dadabacteria bacterium | reverse complement strand
TACTCTTCAGGCTCGCTTTTCTATACACACGAGCTCTCGGAAACAGTCCCGATGCGGGGGTATTTACCGAATGCCGCGAAAGGGCGCTCTCCATATACGAGTCATTGATCGCGCGCGGCTGTGCGGGGCTCCCGGGAGTGCTGGCCCGGAAAAAACTGGCCGACGTCCTTCTCTTTTATCCCGGGGCTTCGGACGGCGGTGCGGAAAATACAGAAAACATGAAAAGGGCCGAGTCGTTCTACAGGGAAGCGCTCGGCGCGGCGGAACCCGGTGTACATTCCCTCGAAAGGTCCTCCATACTGAACAATCTCGGACTGGCATTGGCCGGGCTCGGGGTCTCCACGGGCTCCGGGGATTACGTAAAGGCCGCGGCCGATTCATTCGCCGCCTCTCTATCCGAGGGCGGTCGGTATTTCTCCGCGCACGAAAAAGCCGTCGTCGATCTCAATCTCGGCGGGGCTTATTCGGCTCTCGGCGAGCACGGCCCGTCGGCCGGGCATCTGGTGCGGGCTCTCGAATTCTATAACGAATACGAATATCCCGTGGAAAACGCGGCGGCGAGACGCTCACTCGGCGCGGCGTATTCGGCGCTTGCGGACGAGCGCCTGGATGCAGGGGACGTGGAAGGGGCCGTGGGGTATCTCGGGAGCGCCGCCTTCGCCTGCCGGGCAGGGGCTCTTTCGGCCGAACACGCGCACGTAAAGGCGAGAGAGGGGAGCCTGCTGTCCGAGCTCGCCTTCGGCGATAACGACTCCTCGCGGGCCATACGGGCGATAGAATGCTATAACGACGCATCGGATTACTACAGTAAAACCGGGCACTACGAAGAGCGCATGCTCGTGCAGGAAGCACTCTCCGCACTCTACGAATTTCTCGGCGGCTACGAAGCGCCGACGCCGGAACAGGCGCTTGCCTCGTATGCGGAAATAGCGGAGGCCTGCGCCGACGGCGCATCCCCTGCGGCGTACGCACGCGCCATGGTCAAGCTTGGCGGCATCTACGAGGCCCTCGCGGCCGAGGACGACAAGGTATACAACCGCGAGAAGGCGATAGAGTCCTATTTCAATTCCCTCGCGTATTACAACCTCGAAAACAGGCCGGAGGAGTTCGCCGCCATGAAGATCCGGCTCGCCGGTATTTACAGGGATCTCGCCGCGCTCCTCGAAGAGCCGCGCCTCTATAAAAAGTCTATTTACTCGTGCCGCCAGGCGCTGAGGGTATATACGGCCGAGTCGGTCCCCGAGGTCTACGGCGAGCTCATGGCCGACATAGGTGAGGCGTGCGGCACGCTCACGGTCCTTGAGGGCGGCGGGACTCATTTCCTCTCCGCCATGGAAGCCTACGAAAGCGCCCTCGGCGTATACAGGACCCCGGGCGGGGAGAAAGCGAGCGCCGGCATTCTGGACAGTATATGCGCGCTCTATCCGCTGCTCGAAGGGGTTTGTGAAAAAGAGCCCGGGAACGCCGCATCCGTATGCAGGAAATACCTTTCTCTTCTCGGCGGGTGGGCGAGCCCGTCTCTCCGCGCCGGCGTTCTCGAAAGGCTCGGCGACTACACCACCGGGTCGGCATGGGAAGTGAGGAGTAAAGACAACTACAAAAAAACTGCGGAGACTTACAGGGAAGCCCTCGGACTCATCCACCAGTACCCCTCTTCGGGTGGGTTCGAGAGGCTTTCTCTGAAGACGGGTAACGCGTACAAAACGCTCGCCGAAATGGAAGCCGCCGATGGCAATCCCGGCGCGGCCGCCGAATATTACGACGAGGCGTTCGTATATCTCCCCGAGGAAGCGGCCGAGGCCGAATATGCCGCCGCGGGGAGGACGCTCGGGGGCTCGTTCAGGCGGCTCTACGAGGCGGGGGGCGGCGCGGACGACTGCAGGAAGGCCATCGCCGCTTTCTGGGAAGCGCTCAAATACGACGAATCGTCCGGCGGCGCCGAAGGGTACCGCGAAACCGCGGAAGCGCTCGCCGGGCTCTATACCTCGCTTGCGGGGCTCGAAGAGAGGGAAGGCCGGACCGGAGAGGCCCTCGAATGCTACGCCGAGCTGCTGTCCCTTTACGACCCGGACACGTTCCCTTCGGAATATGCCGAGGCCCAGCGCCGGGTAGCGGGATTCTACGCAAGGCTCGCCGAAACCGAAGACAGGTCCATAAACCTCGGGCTCGCTATAGCTTCTTATGAAGAAGCGCTTTCCTGTTACGCCGGGTCCGGGATCGAGGCCGTAAGGTGGGAGACGGCGGGGCTGATATCGGCCCTCTACCGCGCACTCGGGGACTGCCCCGACGCCGGGCCCGAGATGAAAGTCGGATATTATCGCGAAGCGATATTGCACGGTGATACGTCCCCTTCCGCGTATGAATCGCTGGGAATGGCGTACATGGACGCGGCCGGCGAGAAGGACGCCGCCGGTAATTTCCAGAAGGCGGCCGACTGCTTCCGAAAGGCGATCGATTCGGACTGCCTCGAACGTGGCTCGCCCGAATACGGTCGTGTCATGGCTTCGCTCCAGGCTGCCTGCGAAGGCATTGCCGGTGAGACCGGCGACGCCGAATTCCCGGCGCGTGCGCGTGAGGCGCCGACGGCCGCGCCCGGGGCGTTCCCCCACGGCGAATTCCCCTCGGAGCACGAGGATATTTCCGAAAGACTTAAAGCGTCCGGCGTTTCCGCGGACGAAGCCTCGGACGAAAATACCGCTCACGCCGAATTGGGCCCCCGGCTGCCCCCGGAGGGATCTTCCGCCGCCGGCGACAGGCGCACGACGGAGCGGGAATCCGGGGCGGGCGGTGCGCACAAAGCGTGCCCGGTCTTCTACGAGGAGGATATTCCGTACGAGCCCGCGGCTGCGGTCGAGCACTGCAGGAAGAGGCTCGGCGAGGTTTCCCAAACGGATTGCCCCAAGGTTTACGCCTCCATTCTCTACGCGCTCGGAAGGGCGCACCTGGAGCTCGCGGCGTCCGGGAGCGGTTTCGATATCTACCTGAGGGCGATCGATTCGTTCACACAGGCGCTCAGGGCGTACGACGTAAACGGCAGTCCGGCGGAGTACGCCGAGATTAGAAAGCAGATGGGCCTTGCCTACTCGGGCCTCGCAAGGACGAACGGCGACCCGGACTATTACGTCCGCTCCGTAAGGGCGTTTCGTGAAGCGCTCTCTTTCTATAACCTGGAGTTTTGCCCCGGGGCCTACGGTTTCATAAAAAGAAATCTCGCCTCTGCCTACGAAGGGCTCTCGGCCGTATCCGACAAGATCGCGAATACCGCCCATGCCGCCGCGGCCTACGAGGAGGCGCTCAGGTACTACACGTACGAGAGGTCCCCGGAAGAGCACACTTCGATACTCGTAAGACTGGGGCCGATATATCAGCTCCTCGCCGAAAGCGTGGACGGGGCGGCCAACTGCAGGAAGGCGATAGAGTGCTACGACATGATTCTCTCCGCTTACGACCTCGAAGATTATCCCGGGGAGTACGCTGCCGCCCTCAACAACCTTGGCGTCGTATACAGGATGCTCGCCGGGCACGAGGACAGGATAGAGAACTGCACCAGGGCCCTCGGATGCTATGCGCGCTCTCTCAAGGTCTACACCGAAAACGATTATCCGGTGCAGTACGGCTCGACAAAGAACAACGTCGGCCTCGCCTGCATGGCCCTTGCCGACGCCAGGGACAGGGAGGCCAACTGCAAGGAGGCCGTTAAGGCCTTCGAAGACGCGCTCAAGGTCAGGACGATTCAAAGCAGCCCTATGCAGTTCGCGGCGACTCAGAACAACCTCGGCATAGTCTACAGGATGCTGTCCGAGATAGAAGAGAGGGCGCGGAACTGCAAGAGGGCCATCGACGCCTACGAAACGGCTCTCATCGTCTACTCGGCCGACAAGTTCCCGCTCGAATACGCGACTACCCGCAACAACATCGGCGGGGCGTATTCCACGCTCGCCGAGGAAGAGGACGCCATCGCCAACTACGACAAGGCCGCCAAATCATATCGTGAAGCCCTCCGGGTCTTCACGCGGGACCGCTTTCCCGGCCCTCACGAGATCGTTAAAACCAACCTCGAACGCCTGTTCGAATTTTACGGGAAGGACCATCCGGCGCACTAGGGCAGGGAAGGGCGGGGCGTCGGACCGTACACATAAATTTTTACATCAGGCCGGCTTCGGAATATATTAACGATATTGAAGCTCATTTTTCTCATACTGATTCTGCCGATTTTTCTCGCATCTTCCGAGACGAGCCTCGCCGGGGGCAAGGAGACCCTCGTCGACATCTCCGGCGTCGCCGTCGTGGTGGACGAGGTATCCGCTACTGCCAGGGCCGACGGCCTCCTCGAACCGGGTGTTAAAGCCCTCGTCGTATCGAAACTCGAGAAGGCGAACATTCCCCTCCTCGAAGACGGGGAATGGTACAGCGCCTTCGGCGGAGCGTATCTTCTCGTGGAGATTATCGCGAGCAAGTACGAATCGGGCGCCTCTTACGCCGTCTTCATCGATCTCGAGCTTCATCAAACGGTCGTTCTCTTCGGGAAAAAGCTCGGGCGGAATATAACCACCGCCGCCCCAACATGGTCTACGGGGAAGCTCCTTTCGTGCCCGGCCGACGGGCTTAAAACCTGCGTCGAGGCCAGCGTCGGCGAGCTCACCGACATGTTCATAAAGGATTATATCGAAGTCAATTCGGCGAAGAACGCTAAATAATTCCTTCTTGCCGCATCCGGGAAAATCAGAACGAAAGCGCGGGAGCGGCCTCTATATCGACCTCCTCTTCGGAGCTCGTCTCCATGCGCCTGAGCTTCACCTTGCCGCGCGAAAGCTCGTCCTCGCCTATGATGAACGTATATACGGCCCCCGACTTGTCGGCGCGCTTGAGCTGGCTCTTTAAGCTCTTGCCTCCGTACTCCATCTCGGCCGGGACGCCCCTTTCCCTGAGGGCGGCCGTCAGCCTGAATGCCGCTGTCTCCGTCCCCTCGCCGACGTAGGCGATAAATACCTTTATCTCCCTCCGGAATCCCCCCGGGTGCGCCTTTTCGTGGAGGAGCACGAGCCTCTCCATGCCGGTTGCGAATCCCACGGCCGGCGTCCCCGGCCCGCCGAGCTCCTCGACGAGCCCGTCGTATCTGCCCCCGGCGGCAACGGCGTTCTGAGAGCCGAGCTCGTTCGTCGTCACCTCGAACACGGTCCTCGTGTAGTAGTCGAGCCCCCTCACGATTTTAGGGTTTATGGTGTACGGCACGCCCGCGCTTCCGAGGTATTCCCTCACGGCCCCGAAGTGGGCGGCGCATTCGCCGCATAGATTGTCCATCATCTTCGGCGCACCGGCGGCGATCTTCCGGCAGCCCTCTTCCTTGCAGTCGAGTATGCGGAGAGGGTTCGTCCCGAGCCTCCGCCTGCAGTCGGGGCAGAGCCTGTCGGCCTCGGGCTTAAAGTAAGCGACCAGCTTTTCTTTATACTGCGGCCTGCATCTCTGGTCCCCGAGGGAGCTTATCTCGAGGGTGAGCCTGTCCGAAAGCCCGATGCTTTCGAGGAATTTCCAGACCATCGCTATAAGGTCGGCGTCCGATGCAGGGTCTTCGGGGCCGAGGAGCTCCGCCCCTATCTGGTAAAACCCCCTGTAACGGCCCTTCTGCGGCCTCTCGTGTCTGAACATCATCCCGCTGTACCAGAGCTTGCTCACGGGCGATTTCGCGTGCATGGAATTTTCGACGAAGGCCCTCACGACGCCGGCCGTCCCCTCCGGGCGGAGGGTTATGGACGAGCCGTCCCTGTCGGTGAAGGTATACATCTCCTTCTCGACTATGTCCGTCGTCGTCCCGAGGCTCCGGGCGAATACCTCCGTAAATTCGAGCACGGGGATTCTTATTTCCGAAAATCCGTAAAGGTCGAATATGCGCCGGGCGTTGTCTTCTATGAACTGCCATCTTCTTACTTCGTCCGGCAGCACGTCGTGAAATCCCCTGGGTGTTCTCGTTTCCATGATATTCCCTTTTAATATAACGGCTTTCCGCCCGGTTGTCGTTCCGGCGGAGGGACTTAAGTATATACAGGGCGGGGCCCCGTTTCTAATCCCGGCGGCAAATCGTTATATAAATCCCGGTCTATTAGTCAACGCCGTATATTGTACATATACTTATGGCCCTGGAGGCGATATGAGCCGGGAAAACCCGAACCGGGCCCTGGAAAAACCGCGCCGCGTCGCCTATATAGGCAGCCCCGAGCTCTTTTCGAGGGGCGCGAGCGCCATACACGTCATGAAGATGTGCCAGGCGATGGGCCGGCTCGGTATCGAGACGGACCTCGTCCTCGCTATGCCGGGGCAGGCCCCCGATATAAGGGCCTACTACGGGGTAGAGCATTCGTTTAAAATAATCCAGTTCCCCTATTTTAAAAGCTCCTTCGCGAGGAACGTCCTCCACGGCGTCCGGGCCGGCGTGTACACGGGGATGAGAAAGGGCCTGTACGACATCACGGTGACGAGGAACATAATCTATGCCTTTCTCGCCGCCAGGGTCTTCGGCGTTCCCGTGATCTACGACGCGCACCACCCACTCGTCACGGGGGCGCGGCCCCTCTTCAGGGCGATAAAGGGCGCGCCGAACCTCGTCCGGTTTTCCACCAATACGCGCGGCCTCGCGGACATATATCTCGAAGAGGGCCTGCCGCCCGAAAAGCTCGTCGTCGCCCACAACGGCGTAGACCTCAAGCGGTATGCGAACCTCCCCAAGAAAGACGAAGCCCGGCGAAAGCTCGGCCTCGCTCTCGACAAGGATATAATCTGCTATTCCGGGAACATATACGAAGGCCGGGGTATAGAGCTGCTTGTAGACGTCTCGCTCAGGATGCCGGACGCCGGGTTCCTCATAGTCGGCGGCCGCGACGAAGACGTTCTCCGCTACAGGCAGCTCGCCACGCAGAAAAACGCCCCGGGCATCAAGCTCACGAGCTACGTCTCGCACGACCTCGTCCCGCTTTATCTCGCCGCCGCCGACGTTCTCGTTATGCCATACACTACCGCCATGACAATAAGGGGCGGGACGGTGGCCACGGACTTCACCTCGCCGATAAAGCTCTTCGAGTACATGGCCTCGGGGAGGCCCATAGTGGCGACGTCGCTTCCCTCCGTGAAGGAGCTTTTAAGGGACGGAGAGAACGCGGTTCTCGTTCCCCCGGGCAGCGGAGACGCCCTTTACGAAGGCATTTCCCGCGTTCTCCGGGACGGCGCCCTTGCCGCCCGGATAGCGTCCGGCGCCCTCGCCGACGTCCGCGGCTACACGTGGGAAGAGAGGGTGAAGAAGGTCCTCGGCCTTAAGTAAAGCTTTTAATCCACGGCCCGTGGGGTATCTTTTCAATTCGGCGCTAGCTGTCATTCCGGTTTAAGAACAGGATATCGAGTTGAGTTTAATTCGCAGACTTTTAATCATGCTGCTCGCGGCGCTGTTTCCGATTCAGGCTGCGGTGGCCGACCAGGTCGAAATAAGGGACATCTTCGATTACGCGTTCTCCGGGGCGGCTGCCCTCGAAACACCTTCGGGCGGGAGCGCCGCCGAAGGCGATTACGACGACTATAAAGGCGCCGTTCCGCCGGGCGGCGGCGGAGACACGCAAGAGCTCGGCGTCAAGGCTTTTTTAAGAGACACTGCACTCTCCTACACCTTCGTCTGGGCTGCGCGGTTTTTCTACGTAAGGAACAAGAACAGCAGAATCTTCGATACTTCCCTCTCTAAATGGTGGAACAATATCTCTCAATGGCCGGAATGGGACGACGGCGATTCGTTCTTCACCAACTGGGTGACGCATCCCGTCATCGGCTCGCAGCAATACCTCTACTACAGGGCGATGGGGCACGACTTCTGGACCTCCGCCCTTGGCTCCCTCGTTCAAAACGTCCTCTGGGAATATACGGTTGAGGGGCTGGTGGAAACCCCGTCCCTCGCCGACCTCGTGTCCACGACGGCGGTCGGAGTCCCCGTCGGAATCGCGCGCGAAGAATCCTCCGACTGGCTCGTCTCGACGGATTTCGTTCCGGCGAAAATACTCGGCCACGTGCTTAACCCGATGCGGAATTTCATTCACGACAGGCAGATCGGGGTCTATAACCCACTGTCGGGGACATTCATGACGCTGTCGGGGCCCATCGATTTCGTCCCCGCCGGGGACGTCGCCATAGACCTCGCCTATCCGATGTACCTCGAAGGGCCGATGCCGATCGGGAGGTTCGGGGTCGATCTCGAAATCGTAAACCTTAAAGGCGACCTCGACGGCGAGCTCATATTCTATTCCGCGCGTGTGGACGTGCCCTCGAAGAGCCGGCTCTGGGGGCTCTACGTCTCCATAGCGCAGTCGGGTTTCAATTCCCTTTCCGTCGATGGAGAAAAGGTTAGGGACGGCTTCGAATTCGCGAACATGAAGGCGGGCGGCAAGGCCATATTATACAAAACCTCAAGCTCGATACTGTCCGGCGGGCTCGAGCTCATAATCCCGACCTCTTACAAAGACAACCTCGGCCGGCTCGAAACGCTTCTCCTCTTCAGGAGGAATTTCCCCGTAAACCTGCAGAAGGCGTGGACGGTCGCGCCATACCTGTCGGCCGCCGCCTGGAAGGGGCCCTTCAGCGTCCAGGCCGCGGCCTCCAGCGGTTTTATAGCGAATGCCGGTGAGCTCGAAGGAAACGGCTTCGAATACAGGGTGGATTTCGGGGCGGCCGCCGGTGTGAACATCCCGATCGCGGCTTCTCCCGTCGTCTTCGCGGAGCTCGACGGATTCTCGGTTCCGACGGCGAAGACATTCGGTAAAACGGGTCTTTATATGTCCTCGGGCGTAAGGCTGGGAAGGAGAGTCAGCCCGGGGTTCGCCGTCCAGCTGCCGGTATACGGGCCGGACAAAAAAATCGACAGATTCAGCTACAAGTTCGATCTCCAGGTCAGGTTCTAGCGCTCCTCCGCTCTTATTCTTCAGTCTTATCCGGTCGTTACCGGCTTTACAAGGTTAAATGTCGTCTTAAGTAATATTCCCATTGTAATATTTTCGGTGTATCTTAGAGTGCAATTCTTTTCCTGCGGGCACCCGTGCGAAGAGGACGAGGATAAGAGGGTTATAGGTGAGGTTGTTTCAAAAGTGCATTCTTATTCTGCTGACAGTCGTCATTGCCTCGAGCGCGGCAGCCCGTGAAGAGGTGCGGGTCGAGGACCTCTTCGAGTACGCGAAGACGCCGGAGGCAGGGGCTGAAAACGGTGACGGCCGGGGTTCGCAAGGGCCTCCTGACGTCGAAGAGGTCACTCCCGAAAAGCTCGGCTTCAAGGCATTCGCGCGCGACACCGCTATAGCCTATACGGCTATCTGGGCCGCCCGGTTCTTTTACGTAAGGAACAAGAACAGCAGGATCTTCGACACCTCTTTCTCTAAATGGTGGAACAATATCTCTCAATGGCCCGAATGGGACGACGGGGATTCGTTCTTCACCAACTGGGTTACGCATCCGATCGTAGGCTCCCAGGACTACCTCTTCTACAGGGCCATGGGGCATTCGAGGTGGGTGTCCGCCCTGGGCGTCGTCGTTCAAAGCACCCTCTTCGAGTATACGGTCGAGGGTCTGGTCGAAACCCCTTCGCTGGTCGATCTCATTTCCACCCCGGGAGTGGGCGTCCCCATGGGGATTATTCTCGAAGAATCTTCCAACTGGCTCGTCTCCACGGATTTCGTCCCCGCTAAGATACTGGGACACATCCTCAACCCCATGAGAAACTTTATTCACGACAGGCAAATCGGGGTTTATAATCCGTTCTCGAAGCAGTTCATGTCCGTAAGCGGTCCGCTCGAATTCGCGCCCGGAAAGCCCGAGGCCATAGACCTCGCCTATTCGTTCTTTTTCGAGCAGCCGTTCCCGCTCGGGAGATTCCGCGCCGACCTCGAAATCGCGAACCTCAAGAAGAACATGGGGAACGGCGAGTTCATTTTCTATTCCCTCCGTATAGACGTTCCGTCTAAAAGCCGTCTGTGGGGGGTCTACGTCCAGATAGCGCAGTCGGGCATCAATTCGCTCAGCATAGACGGGGTAGGGCAGAGGGACGGCTTCGAGTTCGCGAACGTCCTCGTCGGCGGAAAGCACATACTCTTCAAAACCCGCAGCTCGATTCTTTCTGCGGGTCTCGGCCTGATGCTGCCTACCTCATATAAAGACAACGTGGGCCGTCTCCAGACCCTTACCCTCTTCAGAAGGAATTTCCCCATAAATCTCCAGAAGGCCTGGACGGTGTCGCCATACATTACCGCCGCGGCCTGGAGCGGGCCGTTCAATCTCCAGGCAATGGTGCAGAACGATTTCGTTCTCAACGCCGACGGCCTCGAAGGAAATTCTTTCGAGTACAGGGTAAATTACAGCGCAGCCACGGGGGTAAATATCCCGGTCGTTGCGTCGCCGGTGCTTTTCGCCGAGTTTAACGGCTATTCTCTCCTCACGGCGGACACGTTTAAAAAGACCGACCTCTTCGTTACGACCGGCGTCCGGTTCGGGCGCAAGTACAGCCCGGGTTTCGCCATGCAGTTTCCGCTGACCGGGCCCGACAAGAGCATAGACAAGTACAGCTACATGTTCGATCTCCAGGTCAGGTTCTAACCTGCCCCTTTCTCGCCGCCTACCTCCCGGCCGAGAGGGGCTACGCCGGGCGTATACATATTTCTACTTTAAATCGACTTAAAAAGTCGTTACAATTCAAATAGTTGTATGCGGTCTCGCCTTTTGGCCGTCCGCCCGCCGGCTGCTTCTCCGCATGCGATGATGATGGAGGATGCGATGAGGGTCGGGGTAATCGGTCTTATCCTGCTCGCTGTCTTGAGCCTGTTCGCGGAAACGGGTGCCCGCGCCGGAGAAAAAAAGCCGTACCTGTTCGCTGACGAGAACGCGGCCAAACCCGCGGACGCGGACGACGTTATCCTCCCATTGGGAGAAGATTACGAGATCGGCTCTTACCAGGACACCGGGCTCCGTCCGGCCAACCTCGAAACCTACATGTACGACACCCTCATCTGGTACACCGTCCAGTGGGGGGGCAGGCTCTGGTGGGTGAGGGACAAGAATATCAAGATATTCGACGCCTCCTTCTCCACGTTCTGGCACAACCTCACCTCCTCGCCCGAATGGGACGACGGCGACACCTTCCTCGTCAACTGGGTCATGCACCCCTTCTTCGGCATGCTCCACTACCAGTTCTATAGGGCCAGGGGGCACAGCATGTGGGCCTCGGCGCTGGGCTCCGTCATCCAGAGCACGCTCTTCGAATACGCCATAGAGGGCTGGGTCATCAAGCCCTCGGGCACGGACCTTATCGTCACCCCCGCAATCGGAATCCCTCTCGGATGGAGCATGGAGAAGCTCTCGGAATGGCTGATAGAACAGGACAGCGGTGTCGCCCGCGTGGCGGCGTACGTCGCGAACCCGACCCGCATCTTCGCCCGGAACAGGAACCTCGGCCTCATAAACCCCCTCACCGGCGCGTTTCAGTTCCAGGGGCCCTTCACCATCTCTACGACCAAGGGTAAGGCGCTCGAGCTCGCATACCCGCGCTACTTCGAGCCGGTTCTCCCGCTCGGCAGGGTGGGTATAGATTTCGAGGTCGTAACGCTGAAGGATGCTATGGGCAACGGTCAGCTCATCGTATACCCTGCAAGGCTCGAATTCCCCTCGGAGAGCGGAGTCTGGGGAATATATCTCGACATCCCGTACGGCGGCGTCAACAGCGTGGAAATCGGCGACACGAAGATAAGGGACGGGTTCGAGTTCGGGAATCTCGGCATAGGGGCCAAGGGCGTTCTGGCCAAGTCTTCGAATTTCGCCCTTTCGGCAGGGACGAAGATCTTCTTCCCCACCTCTTTCACTGACGATCAGAACAGGCTCCAGCAGGTGATAAAGTACAGGAGATACATACCGACCTACCTTTACGAGGCGTACGGCGTCTCGCCCTACATCACCGCCGGGGCGTGGCGCGGGCCGCTCAGCATTCAGACGTCCATAGGCTTCGACTTCATCTTCGGAGCCGGGAACTTCGAGGGGAACGATTTCGAAAACAGGTTCACCTACCACGCTGCGGCCGGGCTCGACATCCCGGCGCCGGGCTCGCCGACGGTTTACCTCGAGTTCGACGGGTACACGTTTACGACCTACGACAGCGAGGGGAGCGGCACCGATCTCTACGTCACGCCGGGGCTCAGGTTCGGCCGCAAGTACAGCCCGGGCTTTGCCGTGCAGTTCCCCGTCAGCGGGCCCAGTAAGGACGTCGCCAAGGCGGATTTCATATTCGATTTTCAGCTCAGGTTTTAATGCGCGAAAAGCGGGGGAATCCGTAACGGTACGCCCGATGCCTCGGTCGGGCCGCCGCGGTCTATTCGATAATCGAACGCGCTGCCCCCGTGTTCGTGTCAGCTCCCCTGGAGGGATACGTAGGCCTCGACGTCCTCGTCGTACCGGGCTTTCTGGCTCTGACACCTGGTCTCGTCGCCGCCGCTCGATTTCATGCACTCGTCGAGGGCCCGGCGGGACTTTTCGACGTCCTGCCTAGCCTGGCTCAGGGACTGCTTGGTCCTCGACTCCTGGAGCGGATTGTCGATGGCCATGGTCTTCCCGGTCTGTATGGTGCTGCACGCTGCTACGGGAAGTATAAGAGCGAACAAGAGTAGCACGGCTGTAGCGCGGATCAATCCGGCACCCCCGGTTTTAGTGTGTTTACCGATCATTCCGGGACATTATAATCGATTTTCATGCGTGAGGCTAATACCCGGCCCCTCTGGGTAAAGGCCGGTCCGGCGGAAGGCCGGGCGGAGAAAAAGGATTCGGGAGACGTGAACCCGTTCACGTCTCCCGAAGTTCCATCATCACTCGATTTAATCTTGATTTAAGAAGTATTTCGAGTTGAGATCAGGCGCCGAATGCTTTGAAATATTCGCCGAACAGCGAGAAGGCCTTTTCGACGTTCTCACGTGCGGCCGCGTGCGCGTCCTTCGCGAGCTTCTCGGTGGTCGTCTTTACGGACTGGAGCTGTTCCTTGCGGTAGGAATTATAGGTGTCGAGCTGCTCCGCTATCTTCTTGAAGCCGCCGTCGATCTGGAATTCCTTCGCGAATGGCAGGTCCTTCGGCAAGTCCTTGTAGAATTCGCCAACGTTGGTGAGGAATTCTTTTTCGAGGCTCAGTACCTGGTCGGCCTGGGCCGTGAGAGCCTTGAAATTCTGCTCGAAAAGCGAGAAGGAAAAATCGAGACCATTAAGATAATTTTCCTTGACCAGGCCGGAAAACTCTCTTGCGGGTTCGGTGAAGTCCTTCACTTTCGAGGCCGCTTTTTTCGTCGTTTCTGACATTACAAACCTCCGTAATAGGATTTAGTTAATAGTAATATAATTGCCATCCGGGTTCTGTCAAGGGTTTTTGTACGCATTTGCACAAAATAATAATCGAATTATCATGGGCATCTATGGATATAATGGTCGAATTAAGTCACGCATATGCTAATAATGACGGAATTTGCGTCCCCAGGCGACGGGAGTACGATTCCCTCTCTCCCGGGGGTTTTATAAGTTAGAATTTTCAGTGTGGAATGGGAACACGGGGACAGGGTGTTCAAAAATATTCAACAATTTACATCTATGAGAAGAATCAACTACAAGAGAGTCCCGAATTTTCTGAGCGGCTTTCGCCTCCTCCTGGCCGTGGCGCTCTGGATTCCGGCCATGCTCGATCGCTCGCTTTGGGTAGGCGCCGGTCTCCTGGCGGCGGGCCTCACGGACGTCCTCGACGGTTATCTCGCCCGGAGATGGGGGGCGGTGACGGAATACGGCAGCAGGCTCGATTCGGCCGCCGACATGGTTCTGGTCACGTGCGCCGCATTCTGGGTGATTCTCGTAGAGCCGGACATCTTCTTCGATAATAAGCTGCTCGTCCTGTCCTGGATGCTTATCGGGACGGCTTCCCTCGTCGTCGGCCTCGTGAAATTCAGGCGCATTCCCGACCTCCATCTCTACATGACCAAGGTTTCCTCGGCGGCGGGCTACGTATTCATCATATTCATGTTCGTCGTCGGCTACAGCCCGGTGCTCTTTTACATCGCCTCCTCGCTTCTGATATTGTCTACCCTCGAAAGCCTCCTCCTCCAGCTTCTTACGCATAAGCCGGACGAGCGCGTGCGGTCTATCCTCTACGCCTACCGCAGGTGGCGGAATTCTTCGGGCCATTCCTTCTCATAGGGCCGCGCGTTCAATATACTCTATACAATGCCCGCCTCTCTCATCCCCCTGGCCCGGGATATCTGGACCGCCGCTTCTTCACAGGTTTTCCTCGGCATGGACGTCGGGAGCCGCATGACGGTCGTCAGGCTGGCCTCGGGGTTCCTGCTGGTGCACTCGCCCATACGCCCGGCGGACGCCCTCAAAAGCGAGCTGGATGCCCTGGGAGAGGTCAGGTTCATAGTCGCCCCCAACAAGTACCACCACCTCTACGCCGGCGAGTTCTCCGCCGCCTTCCCGGACGCGCGGCTCTACGTCGCCCCGGGCCTCGAGGAAAAGCGGAAGGACCTCGGCTTCCACGGTATCCTTACGGAAGAGCCCGAGCCCTTCTGGGAAGATTCACTTGAACAGCACGTCTTTCAGGGCATACCGGCCGTGAACGAGGTCGTGTTTTTTCACCCCGCGAGCCGGACGGTGATATTCACGGACCTCGTCTTTAACTTCTCTTCCGGCCTCACGCCCGGGCAGAAACTCTTCGCGCTCCTGTACGGCGTTTACGACAAAACGGCCGTGTCGAGGCTCACCCGCTACATACTACTCGGCGACAGGAAAAGGGCGCGCCGCTCGGCGGACAGGATCCTCGAATGGGACTTCGACAAGGTCGTCCTCGCCCACAAGGACATCGTCCACGAAGGCGGGTACGAAGCGGTGAAAAAGGCCTTCGAGAAGCTCTGATCTCAATACCTCGAAAGCGTCCCGCCGTCGACGACAATAACCTCGCCCGTGATGTAATCCGACGCGCGTGACGACAGCAGCACGGTCACTCCCTTGAGATCGTCCGGGCCGCCGAACCTTCCCGCCGGTATCGACGCCAGGAGCTCGTCTCCCTTGCCCATGAACTCGGGGCTGATTACGGGGGTCGTCATATTCGTCGGGAACCACCCGGGGGCTATGGCGTTTACGTTTATGTTGTGCCCTGTCCACCTTACCGCGAGGTCCTTCGTCAGCGTCACGACGGCGCCCTTCGACGCGACGTACGCCGGCGCGCTCACGACGCTCGTCGTCTGGTAACCCATTACGGAGGATATGTTGATTATCTTTCCGCTCTTCGCCTTTATCATCTCCTTTGCCGCTTCCCTCGCGCAAAGGAATGTTCCGG